>NZ_JBBODE010000001.1:1677700-2013240 GCF_038002765.1 Peribacillus sp. FSL H8-0477
TCTTTGACGAGATTAAAATGCTTCAGTCATGGTGTATTCAAAAAGGCATCGGTTTTGATCTTAACCTAACTACAACGGAAGTGCTTAGTGATGCGAAATGGCTGGCTTTTATCATTAGACAGCTTTTATCCAATTCTATTAAATATAGTGAAGCTTCTGATATTGTAATGACGAGCTTTCAGCAAGATGACCATACAGTCCTTGTTGTGAAAGATTCTGGATGTGGAATTAACCCAAAAGACTTACCACGTATTTTTGAAAAAGGCTTTACCTCGACTACAAATCATCGGGATACTGCTGCAACAGGAATGGGCCTGTATCTAACCCATAAAGCAGCCGAGTCCCTCTTAATTCGGATTGATGTTCAATCAACACTTGAAGAAGGTACAACCTTTACTCTTACTTTTCCCAAAAAAAATGAATTTGTGAATATCTCAAGCATGTGACAAAATTGTCACATGCTTTTCTATTTTGTTCGGACAATCGAAGGAAAAGAATTCCCATCCCTTTTATACTTAGGACATAGAAAAAAAAGGAGTGAGCGTAGATGACTATTTTAGATGCAAAGAAAATCCATAAAAGCTTTGGAAACAAATTCAATAAACAAGAAGTGTTAAAGGGAATTGACCTTAGTATACAAAAAGGGGAATTCGTTAGTATTATGGGAGCCTCCGGTTCAGGAAAAACAACTCTGCTTAATGTCCTTTCCTCCATAGATAAAATCAGCTCAGGTACGATTATGATTGATGGAAAAGCAATGACGAGTATGAAAGAAAAGAAATTAGCGGAGTTTCGTAAGAATCATCTTGGGTTTATTTTTCAAGAATACAACCTATTAGACACATTGACGGTCAAAGAGAATATTCTTTTACCCTTATCCATCACCAAGACGCCAAAAAAAGAAGCTAATCAGCTCTTTGATGCACTTGCTAAGGAATTAGGAATCCATGAGTTAAGTAATAAATACCCAAGTGAAATATCCGGCGGTCAAAAACAGCGGACCTCTGCGGCACGCGCCTTTATTCACAAGCCTAGTATTATCTTCGCGGATGAACCCACTGGTGCATTAGATTCTAAATCCGCAACAGATTTGTTAAATAAAATGAGTGAGTTAAATCAAAAAAGAAAAGCTACCATCCTTATGGTCACTCACGACCCTGTCGCAGCTAGTTACTGCAGCCGAGTTATTTTTATAAAGGATGGACAAATTTATACCCAGTTAATGAAAGGGGAAGAAACGAGACAGACATTCTTTAAAGATATCTTAAAAACCCAGGGCGTACTTGGAGGGGTGCAAAATGAGCATTAATCACCTCATTTTTCGAAATCTGAAAAAAAACCTGAAAAACTATACACTCTATGTCTTTGCGCTAATCTTTAGTACCACTCTTTACTTCGCCTTTGTTACCCTGCAGTTTGACCCTTCCATGGATGAGGCGAAAGGTACAATCAAAGGCGGCGCTTCCGCCAGGGTTGCCTCTTATTTACTTGTCACGATTGTGTCCATATTTCTTTTATACGCCAACACAATCTTTATCAAACGGCGAAGTAAAGAAATCGGCTTATTCCAATTAATCGGAATGACAAAGGGGAAAATCTTCAGGATTCTTAGCATAGAGAATTTTATTCTTTATTCCGGTTCTGTCATCCTTGGAATTTTCGGAGGATTAATTGGTTCTAAATTAATTCTGATGATTTTATTTAAAGTCACAGGCGTTCAATCGATTGCGGCCTTTCAATTTTCATCTCAAGCAGTTAGTCAAACATTGGTCGTTTTTGGGGTTATCTATCTGTTGATTATGCTCATGAATTACAGATTTATTAAAAGACAAAGTATTTTATCGTTATTTAACGAAAAAGCAAAAACTGAAGAAAAGGTGAAGAAAGTTTCCTTTGTTGAAATAACAATTGGGATAGTCGGCATCCTCTTCATTCTTTCTGGTTATTATGTGTCATCTCAATTATTTACAAGTGATTTCTCCACGGCCTCTGATTTTTTTATGGCTATGAGTTTTATATTGGGTTCGGTTATTATCGGTACTTACCTCTTTTATAAAGGATCTGTCAGTTTTATCTTTAATCTTATCCGAAAAAATAAAAACGGATATTTATCCATTAATGAAGTACTTTCTCTTTCTTCAATCATGTTCCGAATGAAATCAAATAGTTTATTGTTAACAATTATCACGACTGTGTCAGCTCTTGCCATTGGGCTTTTATCATTAACCTATATCTCTTATTACTCGGCTGAAAAACTGGCTGTATCTGATGTACCTTCAGATTTTTCTCTTGATAATGTCCAGAATGCTGACATGGTAAAAGAGACATTCACAATGAACCATATTGATTTTACAGCGCATGAAATTGAAGTCATCAATGCATCTGTCAATATAACAGGAATAATGGATTCAAATGCAGGCCCATTAGCATTGGACATTAACCCAACTAGGTTAACCCTGCCAATCGTTAGCGATCGAGCTGTTAAAGGAGTCGATGTGACTGAGAATGAAGCCCTGTTCAGCGGTTACAGCAGTGTGGTTCAAGAGCTGATGCAATTTAAAGATTCCGGAATGATAGAACTTAAAGGTAAGAATGAAGTCATTCCACAGACCTATCTCGGTTTAAAAGATAAAACCCTTCTTTCCTATAGTTTTACAAACTTTAATGTCCCTGTGGTTATTATTGTTGACCAAACGGTATACGAGCGTTTGAAAAAAGATAGTGATCCCGAGGATCAACCACCTTCTAGTACCTATATTGGGATTGATATTAACGATAAAGAAAAACTTGAAGAAGCAAATCAATTATTCTCTCAGCTTCCGATTGAAGACTCAGCCAGCTCTTCTCAACTACAAGTGAAGAATGCCACAAAAATGGGTATGGGTCTAATCATGTTCATCGTCGGATTTTTAGGATTAACCTTCTTAATTACCTCTGGTTGTATCCTTTACTTTAAACAGATGGACGAAAGCCAAGAAGAAAAGGGCAATTACACGATTCTGAGAAAGCTTGGGTTTACCCAAGGTGATTTAATTAAAGGTATCCAGTTTAAACAACTCTTTAACTTTGGGATTCCGCTTATCGTCGGGTTGCTTCATAGTTACTTCGCCGTACAATCAGGATGGTTTTTATTTGGTACAGAGGTGTGGACACCGATGATTATTGTTATGGTCCTATACACAGGGTTATACTCCATTTTCGGCATCCTCTCTGTTCTTCATTATAAAAAGGTAATCAAGGATTCACTCTAAATCTAAAAAGCTCCAAGCCTAAATGGCTCTGGAGCTTTTTAATTACTTTTATAATAAGAACCCGTTTTTTTCTTTCTTCGTAAAAGAAAAAGAGTATAGATTAGCAGGCCGATTATAATAAACATCAGATAATAAATAATCATACTATCAGTTGTCAGGATTTGAAAAACATCCAAAGGCTCTACCTTCTGCATAGAGACCTCATAAGGGTTTTCCTCTGTGTAAGAAATTCCTATAGAATGGTTATATTGATAAAAGGTATGACTCGTCACTCTCTTTGTTAAATAGAAAACGTCCTTACTTTGGTTCTGATAATAGAGCGTTAAATAGTATGAGTTACTTCCTTTAGGATTGATAATTTTATATTTATCAGTTATCACTGCTCTAGCCTCTATTTTATTTTCGGCTGTATAGGTACCATAAGAGTTCTCCACCATGGTTCCAAAGTTAAACACACCATACAGCAAAGTAAAGGCTACGGCGCCCCATATAAGGATAATGAATGGCAGGTGAAGGGATTTTGAATTCAGCACGCGTTCAAAAAACCTACTTACAGCATCTATCTTATCTAACCAAAATAAAATATATCCTATAGGATATATTGCTACTAAACAGAATACTAGATAAAAAGAAAAAGATTCATCATCTAAATCCACTTTTGTACTAAACTTTCCATTAACGTTATATCCATCGATCGAATCATGAATAGCCAAATCATCAAAAACGTCTTTCGTTATACTCGCATGTTCCTCACTGCTTTGTTTAAAAACCGACTGATTAATGATCATTGGTTTAAGCAGTGCATAATAATTAGTCCCGTCAAAAAGATCTTGAACAACTGTTTTTCCATAGACCGTTGCTGTCATGGGCTGCTTATCATCGTTTTTTTTCTCCAGATATTCGTTTCCATTTTCATACATAGCTTGAAGGACAAAAACAAAGATGACAAACCCGAGAAGATAACTTCCAGCCCGTTTCATATTTCACACCCCCCTGCAGAGACACCTAATAATGGTAATTAAATCATACTACAGGAGGGGTGTTCAGCCAAGGCTGCTGCTATTGCATCATTTGCTTCACTAGTTCTTTATTCCGCTTCTTAAAGACTTCATTATGTGAAGAAACCATTCCTGCTTTAGTAGCGTCAGGCTGAATATATTGTTTTGCTTTATTTACAGCATTTGCGGCATCTTGAAAAGCACCTGCTATTAAATGTACTTTTCCTTCATGCATTAAAATATCACCCGCAGCATAAAGTCCATCAATCGAGGATTCACTAGTCGAGTTTCCTTTAATGTAATACTTATCTACACGGGTAATGCCTAAATCACTATTTTCAAGTAAGGTTGCATCATGCTCGTATCCATGATTAATAATGACTTCATCAATTGGTAAATAGGAGACCTCACCGGTTTGATGATTCGTGAGCTCAACGTGTTCAATTACTTCGTGGTTGGGACTTGCAATTAGTTTGGTAATAGACGTTTGGAATAGGCAGCTCGCAGAACTATTCATTAATTTTGTTGCCTGTGCTTCATGACCTGCCAAAGCTTCTTTTCTATAGGTTACATACACCTTTTTAGCTATAGTTTCTAATTCATTTGCCCAGTCAATTGCTGCATTTCCACCACCAGAAATAATCACCGTTTTATCTTTAAATTGTTTTAAAGATTTCACCGTATAATTCAGGTTGCTAATCTCAAATCTC
Organism: Peribacillus sp. FSL H8-0477; assembly: GCF_038002765.1. Classification (NCBI taxonomy): domain Bacteria; kingdom Bacillati; phylum Bacillota; class Bacilli; order Caryophanales; family Bacillaceae; genus Peribacillus; species Peribacillus sp. FSL H8-0477. The sequence goes on from NZ_JBBODE010000001.1 coordinate 1,682,660, forward strand.
TCTGCTCCTTCGATTTCGAGCTTTTGAGGATTTAAGATTCCTCCGCCAATGGCCATAATGACCGTTTTCGAAAAATGCACTTGACCAGAAGCACTATGTAAAACAAAGATTCCTTCTTCATCTTGTTCAATATTTATTATTTTTTCATTCAAAACCACTTCAGGATTAAAGGTCAACCCCTGTTCGATAAGCTGCTCAATCAGCTTGGCTCCAGGCATTGGTGTCAGCCCGCCTACATCCCATATCATTTTCTCAGGATAGACATGGATTTTACCGCCTAAATGCGGTTGATACTCAATAAGTTTTGTTTTCATCTCTCTAAGTCCACTATAAAAAGTCGAGTAAAGACCAGCTGGCCCTCCTCCGATCACGGTTACATCAAATAAATCGTGCTGTTCCATCCAGATTCACCCCTTAGTGAATTGTTACACCTGATTATCATTCTCAATTAAGCCTACTACGTTTTCATTATTTTTACAATACAAAAACCATTTTCCCTAATTAAATATACCTACTTATAAAAAATCAATAAAAAAAAGACAAATTCACTATGAATTTATCTTTTTTCTCACTCAAGACTTATTCTCTATCATAAACCCATATACTGCTCCAACTAAATTAGCATGTTGACGGAAGTGACAGGCTGCAATAGGGGGCTTAATTCGGGCATGCGGTATCCCTGATAGAATGTGATTGAGTTTATCGTCAATCATCGTAATGAGGTCTTCGCGGGCACTGATTCCACCCCCTATGAGAATAATCTCAGGGTCATAAACGTATTGCAGATTATAAATGCCAACTGCAAGCAAATGATAGAATTGATCCAGCGCCTGAATGCAGTCTTGATCACCTGCCTCTGCCATGGCAAAGATTTGTTCACCGGTAAGAGAATCCTCCGGAATTTGCTTCGCATCCGCCACATTTCTTACCAGAGCTGCTGTAGAGGCTTGTCGACTCCAGGTGTCATTACTGCCTTTCCTGCTGCTATCAAGCAGCATATATCCAAATTCTCCACCATGGAGATGTGCTCCCTTATGCAGGATACCATCCTTAATAATCGACCCGCCGATTCCTGTACCAATAACCATAACCATAATGTCTGTCATACCTTGAGCTGCACCTTTCCAGATTTCAGCATAAGCAGCACAATTAGCATCATTCTCGAGGTAGACCGGCTTTTTGGTTTTTTCTTTCAATAATTGTTTAATATTCGGTCCATGTAGGTAGGGCAGGGCGCTTGATCCGTAAATAATACCATCTTCTCCGACCGCTCCCGGAGCACTGACGGCAATACCCGCAGATTGTGGATATTTCTGAGAAATACCATCAATCAAGTGTAATAAATCTAAAAGTCCTTTAGGCGTTGATTCCCTGCCGCTTTCCAAGATAGCGGCATTTTCATCTACTAACCCATACTTAATATAAGTTCCTCCTATATCAATTGCTAAGAAAGTTTTCATGCATGCTCCCCGTTTTCCGCTGATTTTGATCAATACGCTTCAAAATCTTCAAGTTATTTTCTGTACGTTTAGCGAAGTGAAGCGTTCATGGTCATTTAACTATATCTTCATCCTCAGCCAAAAAAGATTTGTTTTCAATAATCTGTTTGTACCAGTAAGCTGATTTTTTTAAGTTTCGATTTCGATTGTTTTCTAAATCAATTTCCACTAATCCATAACGATTTTTAAACGCATTCATTGGAGATACGTTATCCGAAAAAGCCCACAGCATATATCCTGTACAGTTGGCTCCTTCTTCGACCGCCTTAATCAGCCATTTAAGATGTTCTGCAATAAACTCGATTCGATAATCATCCTGTATAATTCCTTCATCATTCTTAAACCGATACTCATTTTCGACTCCCATGCCGTTTTCAGCAATGAACCATTCAATATTCCCATATTCATTTTTCATACGCATAGCCATATCAAACATGATTTTCGGATAGATCTCCCATCCTCGGTAGGGATTCATTTTTTTACCTGGCAAATCAAACTTGGCATAATAGAACTCTGGATGAAATGGCATAGCTTCGTTCCATCCTGTTGTCCTGGCTTGAATACGATGCGGATAATATAAGTTCAGCCCGACATACTCCACAGTATTTTCTTTGATAATCTGTAATTCTTCTTTTGAATATTCAAACGTTATATCATGTTTCGACATTAAGTCGAATAATTCCTGCGGATACTCCCCTTTTATTGATGGGTCAAGAAATATTCGGTTAAAAAATAGGTCATACATTCTTGCTGCTTCCTGATCGTGTGGTGCAGATGAGCGGGCATAAGTCACTTCCGGGTTTAAAATAACCCCAATCTTTGCTCCATATTTTTCTTTAAGGTCCATTTCTTTAAACAACTGGACAGCCTTTGCTGTTGCCAGCACTTTATGATGATTCCACTGCATCCATTTCTTTGTGTTCTGTTCATAAGGATAACGAAGTGCATCTAAATAGACTCGAGTTTGAATCACGATAGGTTCATTAAACGTAAACCAGTGCTTCACTCGGTCACCATATCGTTCAAAAACTTTTTTGGCATATGTACTAAATAACTCAACAACATGCTTCGAACCCCAGCCTCCATACTTTTCGAATAACGCTGCAGGCAGCTCGTAGTGCTCAAGACAAATCATTGGCTCTACACCATTTCTGAGAAGTTCATTAATCATATCATCTATGTATGCTGCATATTCCTCGTCAACTACTCCCTCTTCATAATCCGTTAGAAAGCGTGACCAATTGATAGAAGTCCTAAAATGAGTTAAGCCTATTTCCTTCATGTATCCGATATCTTCCTTATACCGATTCTTAAAGTCAGTCGCTACTGCTGGACCATACCCTTTATGCCAAACATATTTATCGTTTTTATACCACAAATCTAAAAAAGAATCTTGATGATCCTTCTTACCTGACCATCCCTCAGTCTGCCATGCTGAAACAGCAGCCCCTAAGATAAAATTTTCTGGTATGTTTATCGTTTTTGTTTGCATAGTAATGCTCCTTCTTGGTTAAATAAATTGCTTTTTAAAAGTGTTTACTTGAAACTAACTTACGATATTGGGTTGGTGTTAGACTAGTTAACTTTTTAAAAACTTCAACAAAATATTTATATTCTTGATATCCAACCTTGTCGGCTATTTCATTCACCCTCATTAGGGTCTCTTCTAATAGTATCTTAGCATTGCCTATTCGCAGCTGGTTGATATATTCAGTAAAACTTCTTCCAGTTCCTTGCTTAAATAATGTACTGAAGTAGTTTGGAGAAATTTGAATATATTCTGCAACCTCTTGAGCAGTAATTAATGAAGTATAATGTGTTTGAATATACTGTTCCGCTCTGTTTATCAGCCAATCACTGTTGTTGGATTGTTTATAACCATAATAACTGTACAACATTGTTAAATTTTTAGTGAACAGTTTTTTTAATGAAACATTAGAGTTATACAAGCTTTCATCTATTTGTTCCTTTAATTGTTCTTCCAACGGGTGAAATTTTCTATTAAACAATTTTTCATAACGACTGAGGATATTCAGTAATATATCAGTACATACCTGAATGGTTTGTTTCAAATCAGCTTGGTTTTCTGAAAGATTATAAAATATTTCGTCAATTTCATCTTCGATATTCTCATTCCCCTGGTCTATGGCAGTCAATATTTGCTTGATCGATTGGCTGGTATCTATTCTTTTAACCGGTTGTTCTGCATTTTTCACGGTGATAACGTTTCCTTCACTTAACGGGAGATAACGAATACTCTCAACTAATTGTTCGTATGCTTTTCTTAAATGACTAATTTTCACTCCCACATGGCTTATAACAAAGGAGAGGGCTGGATGAAAGTTGAAATTATGAAGAAACGAACGGAAATCGTCTAAAGTAATGGGCTCCTTTAGGATCAGACAAGTTAGAAGAATGTTTTTGTTAGTAAAGATTGATACAGCTTCATAACTGGTGGTTTTTAAACATAATTCCATGGATTGTTTCCAAATTTCCTTATATAAAACCACTTCCTCCTCGCTCATCTCTTCTATAGCAAGAAAAGACGAATCAATTAGCGATAAAAAAGGAAAGATTACAATTTCATCTGTCCCTATTTCTCCTGAATGCTCCGTCTTCTCAAAACGCGTATCGAGAATCTGTGAGTAAATTGCATTTTCAAGTCTTGTTCTTTGTGAACTGATTTCTGAATTTCTCCGTACCTTTATTTTTTCTGTTATTTTGGTAATCACTTGCAAAAGCTCATCTACCACGACTGGCTTCAAAAGATAATCCTGAACTCCTGATTGAAGCGCCTGTTTAGCATATGAAAACTCATCATACCCACTAATCATAATAATTGAGATATGGGGATGATTATCTTTAATCCACTCTGCTAGTTCAAGTCCATCTACAACAGGCATTTGGACATCCGTAATAAGGATATCAATATTTTGTAATTCTGTTATTTTTTCCATTGCTTCTGATCCATCGTAAGCTGTACCTGCTATTTTAATCCCGTAATCCTCCCAAGGTATGGTTAACGTAAGCCCTCGGCAAATAATCGGTTCATCATCAACAATAAGTAAATTATAGGTCATTTATATCACCCAGATTCTTTTCATGATCTACGATCACCATTGGTATCTTAAGTCGTATCCATGTTCCGATTTCACTGTCCAGCCTTTCCATCCCAAATCCTCGGCCAAATAGAAGGTTAAGCCGTTCAGTTAAATTTTTTAGTGCAAATCCTGTTTCATTTTCGGTTAGGTTCTTTGGAAAACCATCACCATTATCAATGACATCTATCCAAATTTCATCATCGTTTTGATAGCAGCGTATTTGAATCTTTCCTTGTCCGCGAAGATTTTTAAATCCATGCAGGATACTATTTTCTACCAATGGCTGTAAAAGCTGCTTGATTATATAAAAGCCTTTAACATTATCATCATAATAAATAGAGTAATGCAGTCTTCGTCCCATCCTGCTTTTCTGAAGTTCAAGATAATTCTGCACATACATTAATTCCTCTTCAACTTGAACCCACATTTTGCCCATACTTAAATTCATTCGAAAATTTTTAGATAACCGTTCAATAAGCTGTCCCGTCTCCATCGCATTCTCAAGACGAGCAGTCCAGCGTATCATATCGAGGGTATTATAGAGAAAATGCGGATCAATCTGACTTTGTAAGGCTTTTAATTCCGATTCCTTTTGTTTAATCTTTAACTTGTATTCACGATTAATATATTCTTGGATTGAAATGGCTAAATGATTAAAGCGCATCCCTAATATTCCGATTTCATCCTGAGAACTAACTTGTACTCTAGCATTAAAATTTTGGTTTTCTAACAGTCTAGTCTGCTGAGTAAGCTCTGTTATTCTCTTAATATTCGAAAAATAAAACCCAATAAAAGCGATAATTCCAAGCATAATTAACACAATAAAGCTGAGTAGGAAAAGGCTTCGAATACTGTATAATCCGTCTGCAACCTTAGACTGATTAACCACTACTGCAGCATACCAATCTGTCCCCTCAATCTTCTTTTTAACGCCTAAGTAGGTTACACCATCTTCATTATAATGAATAACTCTTTTCCGTGTCTCATTGGAAAACTGAACAATTTCTCGGTTAGGATACGGTTTACCAACAAGAGATGGATTTTCATGTAAAATGACATCCCCTGTGTTAGATATAACAAAATAAGTACCTGGCTGTGCATTAAACTTTTTTTCAATCATTTTAAACAGTTTAGTTGAGTCAAGTCGAATGGTCACCATCCCAATTGGCTCATTAATTTGATTGATATCGTTAATGAATCGTATAAGACTGCTTACGTTCTTCACTCTCGACCAGCTAGTCGAAACTGAATAGGAATTACTCCAATGTATAGCTCCTTTTTTAGCCGCTGCCTCTTCCTCTAACCATTTCTCAGTTCCCAGTATTGTGTTACCAAATTCCAGTGTATCACCATCTTTCGCTTTCAGAGTAATCGAATCAATATAATCAAAACTCATCAATTGAAAGGTAAAATAGCCCTTAATTCCTTTAACGATTTGTGAATAATCCGCATGTTTTCGTTCTGCTGCTGACATAGTGAAGAATGATCGGAAATTATCATCGTAAATCATGAATGAAGATATATTTTCAATACTATGAATAATCGATTGCAAAGTCTGCTCATTGACTTCAATTCTATCCATAGTATTATCTTCTACTTGCTGTTTAAAGGTATTTGTCGTTTGGAAATAGATTATGCAGCCAAATAACAAGGTAGGCAGTGTAATTAAAACAATAAAAACGGTGGCAAATTGTTTTTTTAATCCCCAGTTTTTAAACAAGCCATCAACCCTTATCTCTTTCTCTGTCTTTATCTTATTTTATCCTTTTACAGCACCTGCTGTCATTCCTTTCACAATTTCCTTTTCTAACAATAGATAAAAAATTAAAATTGGCAGCAGAGACATTGTCAAACCAGCCATCTGAGCCCCGTAATTAACGGTAAATTGTCCAGCAAAACTTGCAAGCCCCAGCGGGAGCGTCTGAAGAGCGGGATCATTAATTAAGACGAGTGCAAATGAGAATTCATTCCAATTATAGATAAAGTTTAATATGACAACTGTTGCAACGGCTGGACGAGACATTGGCAAGATAATAGACCAAAAAATCCTAAAGATTCCCGCACCATCCATAACAGCTGACTCTTCAATATCCTTTGGAAACTGCTTCATAAAACTAGTCAGGATAAATATTGTCAACGGTAAATGAAAAGCTATATAGGGAAACAGTAAGGTGATTGGACTGTTTAGTAATCCGAGATCTCTAAGTAGAATAAACATCGGAACAAGGGTTGAGTGAATGGGAATCAACATCCCAAAAATAAAAAACGAATAGATACCTTTATTCATTTTAAAAGTAAACCTAGAAAGAAAATAGGAAGCCAAAGCCCCAATAAATACTGTGATCAGCGTTGCAACAATACAAATAAAAATACTATTTTTAAAAAGAACACCTAGATTCGCAGTATTCCACGCACTAATATAATTATCAATCACAAAGTCTTTTGGAAAACCAAATTGATTTATGGCAAATTCTTTTTCTGATTTGAAGGAGTTGATAACCATCCAAAGGATGGGGTAAACATTTATGACAGCAAAAATACTCAGAGCTGCATATATAGTTGATTTCTTCAGCCATTTTTTTCGGGCTTTTTTCTGTGGTTTCCTAACAGGTTTTGGTTCAGGCTTTACGATGATTTCCATGTTAAGCTCCTCTCTCTATATCATTTTTTTCCCCATAGACTTTGTAACTATAAAGATTAATAGCAGACTAAAGAAGAAAATAACTACGGAAACTGCACTTCCGTACCCGTATTGTAGTTTGTTAAAGGTTTCATTGAACATATACAAAGCCATAACTTCAGTCGAATGAGCCGGGCCTCCATGAGTCATTACATAAATTAAATCAAATGTCCTTAGACTGCCTGATATACAAAGTATCACTGCAACAATAATCGTATCCCAGATCATAGGTATCGTAATCTTCCATGTTGTCATCCATTCCGAGGCTCCGTCGATTTTAGCAGCCTCAAGTACTTCTTCTGGAATGTTTTGCAAGGCCGCTAAAAAGATAATTAGATAGAGACCAACAAATTGCCAAATCACTGTAATACAAACAGCAATCATGGACCATTTGGTATCACCCAGCCAATTTTGTGTGAGACTTTCAAGTCCAACTGTTCTAAGTAATTCATTGATTAACCCATTTTTCGTATTATAAATCAGGCTCCAGGTTAATGAGATGACGACTGTTGAAAGTACAACTGGAAGAAAACCAATCGTTCGAAAAAATTTAGCACCTTTTAATTTTCTATTAAGCAGTAACGCTATTACTAAGGCAATGGGGATTTGCCCTAGAACAGACGCCATGACTACAAACAAATTGTTCTTTGCTGACTTCCAAAATAATGGGTCTTGGAACAGCTCCTTAAAATTATTAAGTCCAACAAACTTCATCTCTGAAAAACCATTCCACTCCATCAATGAATAATAGAAGGATTGGAGGATTGGTACAATGGCAAAAATGGTATAGAGCAATAATGCAGGGAGCAATCCAATAATAATGGCAAATTTCGATCTTTTGGCAAGGTGCATGTTTCCCCTCCTATACTTAGAGGCTGCCCAATTTTCAGGCAACCTCTGAAGTTCTTATTTATTTTTTTCGTACGCCTTCTGCATTTCTTCTGCTAGTTCTTTGGGAGTTTTTTCACCGAGCGTAATGGATTGCAATCCGTTATTAATAACATCTGTTAACTCTGGGGTTAATGATGCATCATATACTGGAGCAATTCCCCCACCTTGAGCAAATTCATTTGCTGATTTTAATATCCCTGGAACACTGTCATCCATTTCCAGTTCAACAGGAACAATAATATTGGCTTTCATCAATTTTGTGTATAATTCATCATTGTAGAAGTATTCAAGAAAAGTAAATGCCGCTTCCTGTTTTTCCTTACTTAAGCTGCTGTTTAATGCGATTCCGCCACCAGCTGCTCCTGTCATTTTATTAATATCTCCTTCTCCTCCGAAATCCGGAAAAGGTGCCAATCCAATATTATCTGCATCTTCAACATCATTTAGAATCGGACCAATCGCCCAAGACCCGGCAACATGCATAGCTGTATTCCCGCTTATGAACATCGTTCTTGCTTGCGCTTCATCAATTGTATTTAAATCTTCATTAAATGCATTCAGCTTGGTTAACTCATCAATCACAGTCAGCGCTTTCACAAATCGCTCATCTGTAAAAGATTGTTTACCATTGAGCGTATCAGCTAAATACTCACTGCCAGTAAATCGATCAGCAATCATCGAAATATAAACAGATTGCAAGGGCCAGATGGCTTTATTCCCGAGAGCAATCGGTGTAATATCCTTATCTGTTAAACTTGTAATCAACTTTTTCCAGTCTTCATATGTTGTCGGGAAAGTATCGTATCCCGCTTTGGCTAAAAGCTCTTTATTATAAAAAATTAAACTAGTTTCACTAATGTTCGCAGGAATTGCATATTGTTCTCCATCCACGGCATAATCTTTTAAGATTGCTTCCGGGATTTTATCCTTCCATTTATCCATAATTGGATTAAGTGACAATAAGGCATCTCCTTCTACAAGAGGAGTAATTCTAGTCCCTGGCCAAACCCTGAACATATCCGGAAGTTGTTTGCCAGCAGCCTGTGTCCTCAACTTTGTTTCATATTGATCATGCGGAATACTTTCAATTTTAATTTCAATGTCTTTATTTTCTTTATTGAAGTTAGCAATAATGTCTCTATAAACTGTATTTTCCGGCCGCTCTTCCGTCCAATCATTCCAAACCGTCAATTCAATTTCACTGCTTCCTGAAGTTTTCTCATCACTACTGCAGGCAGCTAACCCAAAAAGCAAAAACAGACCTAAAACCATCATCCCAACTTTCTTCACATGCATTCCCTCCCTTTATTAAGCGCTTACAATTTTATTTTACCTATCTTACTCATTTTTAACTATCCGATAAAACTATTAAAATATCCGATAATTTACAATGAAAGCTTTTCTCGCAGGCTATTTTTTCATGCCTGATTTATTTACTTTTTCACAAAAAAACCTTCCCAAAAATTAGTTGAATTTTGGTACAATATTCTTGATATAAATACCAAATATTGGTTTAAACTTCTCCTTTCTCCCCTTCACTCACCATGTTCTCATCTCTTTATACTTAAACCCGTTTATTATTAAAAGGCTGTATCAGCCATGGAGGAAAAATATGAAACAGCTATTAGCTATGGTTATTGTTTTTGTTTTTGTTTTTGTCTTGGCGGGTGCAGAGGCTGTGACTGCTGCTGGTAAACGGTATGTGGTGATAACTGGAACTGTTCAGCAAACAACTGAGAGTGAAGAACGTGCCTTACAGCTAGCTCAAAAAAGCGGGGGCCAGGTTTATGAGGATAAGATCATTGGGATTGCTGGACAACAGGTGGGGTGGGGAGTCACGACCATTAAGGCAAATAAAGCTTGGAAGCTAAATTATAACGGAAAGGGTGTAAAGATTGGCATCATTGATACAGGTGTGGATACGGCTCATAAGGATTTAAGAGTTGCAGGTGGTAAATCGTTTATTAAAGGGATAACAAGTTATCGTGATAATAATGGTCATGGCACACATGTTGCTGGAATAATTGGTGCATTAGACAATAAAATTGGCATGATTGGGGTAGCACCTAAATCAGAACTCTATGCGTTAAAAGCATTAGACAAAGATGGCACTGGTTATGTCTCAGATGTCATCAATGCAATAAATTGGTGTATCGATAATAAGATGGACATCATTAACTTAAGCATGGGAATTAATGAAGATCTATTCTATCTTAAGGATGCTGTAGACAGAGCAGCTGCAGCGGAGATCGTTGTTGTCGCCGCCGCTGGCAATGAAGCGAAGAATAACGTAAGCTATCCTGCCCGTTACCCAAGTGTAGTAGGTACCGGTGCATTAAAAACCAGCACTTCCTTAGCCTCTTTCTCGAATAAAGGAAGCGGAATAACGGTAACTGCTCCAGGCTATAAAATCTATAGCACGTTACCTGGTGGATTTGGTACGTATAGCGGAACATCTATGGCCGCCCCATTTGTTGCAGGAACGCTCGCTCTTTATAAACAAGCTACCGGACTATCCGGTAAAAAGCTTGCAGCAAAATTAACTGCCTCTTCAATTGATTTGGGTACTAAAGGGAAAGACAACTCATTTGGCTACGGCCGTATTCAGGCTCCTATTAAAAAACTAGCTCAATCCCCTCCAAGCGATGAAGTGAATGGAAGAAAAGCGGTTGAATCAGCAGAGAGTTTTGTTCCAAGACTTAGAAGCTTATACAACGTGAAGAAGGAAGGAACGTCTTATTACTTTCCAAAATCAAATTCGTCGACTGAAGAAAAAGCCTATAAAGAATATACAATAGCAGCTTCGACAGTAAAGAAAGTGAAAAACAAGAAAGTAAAAGCAGAGTTAACAACGAAACTAAATGTAGTAAATAAACATTTCAGTAGGATTCATGCCTATAAAAATGCCCTTGATTATGCGCAAGAACTTGAATATTATCAAGTATTACTAGAAGAAGATTGGTACGCTGATACAATTACTGACCAAACTGTTAAGAATTTCTCTGCTCTGAAAGAACTCCTAAACCAAAAAGAACCATTCACCGAAGCCTATGGTCCTGGTAATCGAACTGCGTTTTACGAAAGGTATTATGAACCGGCCGAGGAACTGTGTGCCTTGCTCTATGATGAAATAAAGAAGTATACGAATTAAAAAATACAAGCATACAAAAAAGAACGTGCCGAGTGCACGTCCTTTTTCTAGACATTTGTTAGTCCATATCGTCTTGTTTCTTCACAAACAAATCATCGGTTACTTTTTCCTCAAGTTGATTCTTCAAAGCCAGACCTGCAGCCTTTCCATCACTTGGTGATCCATCTGCAAAGTACATGGGGAACAGAGAGAAGAACATAATATAAAATGAGAAGTAAATAAACTGATACCATACCACGGATCCCTCGATAATATCCTGGTAAATCAAGCTATATACAAGCAGCATACTGATTAGATTAAATAAAGATCCACCAATGTAAATCATCATGTTTGTGAATCGATTATCATGCTTTAAATTTTTAAACTCACACGAACCATTCCAAAAGTAATATTTTCTCACTTCAATAGTCAAAAACGAGAATAGTTTTTTTCCGCATCCAATATAGATTTTCTTTTCTGTACCTCCGAAAATTGAAACAAAGAAAATATGACCGCTCAAGTGAATAAGCGTAATGATCGGCATAATCAGAAAAAAGGACAACAAGAATTTCACAATATCCGTTAGTCCAAACATGGATATCACCCTCCTTTACTAGTTCTAGGTCCTTTAATGAAGGATGATACTCTGATACCCCCAATCGTCGTGCTATAACTAGTAATTATTATCAATTCTTACGAATTCATCTACATAAGAAAAAGCCGATCTAATGAAAGATCGACTTTTTGAAAATCATTTAGCAGCATCCACCGTAACCGCCGCCGTAGCCTCCGCCGTAACCGCCGCCGCCGCAACCGCCGCCGCCGCCTACAAAACTAGCTCCTACAATGATGAGCAGGATAAACAAAACGACGATAAAAGCAAAACCTCCACCAAATCCAACACCTTCATGGCCACCTGACATATTGGTACATCTCCTTTTTTTAGAAGGAGTACTTACATGGGTAATAGCAGTTTATGCACAGTTTAGGCAAGTGACACTCATTTAACGAACTTTATTTATATAAATATCAAAAGCCCTTGTTCATGAATTGTTCATGAATTAGATGGTTTTTATTCATTTTTTCATATTTTAAACAATCAAGCATAAATTCCTTTTTTTCTTCTTAAAAAGCCTTATTAAAGCAGGTATTACGCCCTATTATCAGGGATAATTTTGAACTTATTGATAATAATAACAACTAGTCACACCTTTACTTTGAAGGTGCTTGGTGATTAGATGATTTAGTTCTTCACAAATTAGACAAATTGCAGACAAAATTGGATTTTTCTTCTTTTCTTTATATTGCTTTTTTGTGTCCTAAGGTGCAAAATGAAGATATATTAAAGATTGTGAAAGAATTCACATACATCATGAATAACTGAATGGAGGAATTGTCATATGAAACAAAGAAATGTTAATCGCGTTGCTCTTATAGGTGCTGGATCTGTCGGAAGTAGTTATGCATTCGCCCTATTAAATCAATCTATTACTGAGGAATTAGTCATTATTGATCTAAATGAAAATAAAGCAATGGGTGATGCCATGGATTTAAATCATGGGAAGGTATTTGCACCGAATCCAACAAAAACATGGTATGGCACCTATGCAGATTGTAAAGATGCAGATGTAGTATGTATTTGTGCAGGAGCTAACCAAAAACCAGGTGAAACGCGCTTAGCTCTTGTTGAAAAAAACCTAAGAATTTTCAAAGGAATTGTGGAAGAAATTATGGCGAGTGGTTTTGACGGGATCTTCTTAATTGCCACAAATCCAGTCGACATCTTAACATATGCAACCTGGAAATTCAGCGGTCTGCCAAAAGAACGTATAATCGGCAGTGGTACGATCTTAGATACGGGCCGTTTCCGTTTCATGCTCGGCGAATATTTTGATATTGCTCCAGCTAACGTTCATGCTTATATTATTGGAGAACATGGTGATACAGAACTACCCGTTTGGAGCCATGCTGATATCGGGGGTGTATCCATTACGGAATTGATTAAAAGAAACCCAGAGTATACGATGAAAGATTTAGATGAGCTGTTTATAAATGTCCGCGATGCAGCCTATCAAATTATTGAGAAAAAAGGCGCAACCTTTTATGGTATTGCCATGGGTCTGGCCCGGATTACAAAAGCCATCTTAAACAATGAAAACAGCGTTCTAACTGTTAGTACTTATCTCGAGGGAGAATATGGAACAGAAGACGTATATATAGGGGTTCCAGCTGTAGTCAATCGTAACGGGATAAGAGAAATTGTTGAATTAACGCTTAGTGAACAAGAACGTCGACAATTTAAACACAGTGCGGATGTTTTAAAAGAAATCTTAGCTCCAAATTTTAAAGAACAATAAAATTTAAGAAAAGAAAAGGAGAAAAAACACCAAGTGTTTTTTTCTCCTTTTTTACATTAGTTAATAAGAATTTCTTGATTACTAGCTCCTGCCTTAGGACCAACATGTTTGTATTCTGGTTTAAAAACAGAGGTTTTAATGGGACAAGCAATCTGCCTTTGGGTGTTTCCCTTTCCATCGGGAACATCAACAATCATGCCGCGTTCCTTAAGCTGTGGATGTTCAACCGCTTCTGTAAATGTCAGCACTGGTTCAACGCAGGCCTCATATTTAACAAATACTTCTTGCCAATCTGCAAAGGTTTTTTCCAAAAACGCTTCCTTTATGGCATGTTTAAATACTCGAATGCTTTCGTCATCATTTTGCATACTAATCTCTGCTAAATCTCCCCTTTCTAGGGCCACGCATAAAGCTTTACGGAATGGAGGTTCTAAACTTCCGACAGAGAAGTAACGCCCATCTTTTGTTTGATAATAGTCATAAAAGGACCCGCCGTTTAATAGCAATTTTTCTGGTTTAAGCTCCATACCACTTTGTAAATTCAGAGGGGCTGATAAGGCATTTAATGAGAAACTGCAATCGGTCATACTTATATCAATCGATTGTCCCTCTCCAGTTCGATCACGAAAAATGACTGCAGATAGAATCCCAATGACCGCATGCAGTGAGCCGCCAGCGAGATCAGCAATTTGTGTTCCATTTTTGGCAGGGCCGTCTTCTTTTGTCCCAGAATAACTAGATAAACCAGCAATAGATAAATAATTAATATCATGTCCTGGGCGATATTTATATGGACCCGTCTGACCAAATCCCGTCAGCGAGCAGTAAATCAGCTGAGGATTCACTTTTTTCAATTCCTCGTATCCTAAGCCTAAACGTTCCATTACACCTGGACGGAATTGTTCAAGCACAATATCATATTCTTTCACAATCTTTTTAACTGCCTCTATCGACTCCTCTTGTTTTAAATCAAGAGTTATTGATCTTTTTGAGCGGTTAAGATATTGATCCATAGAGCGGGTTTCCCCGTCCGTTGGTCTTTCCACTCTCAAAACATCCGCTCCTAAATCAGCCAACATTAAAGTTGCAAAGGGACCTGGTAAAAGGGTTGAAAAATCAAGTACTTTTAAATTTGATAATAATGTCAACTACTGTACACCATCCTTTTCCTTCTTAACTGCTTATAGGCTTTTCTAGGGTAAAATCCCCGCTTCCTTTATTAATACTCTACTTTTATGGAAAACCCTTTTTTTATTTGAAAACGCCTTCATTTTATTTGTACAGCACAATATTTTCTGGTAAATTACGGTTTACAAGGCGATTGTCTATTCAACTCCTCTAATCATTCATTACATATTTTCTCATTTCTTAGGGCAATTTCTGATCGAATAATGAAAAAAGTTGCTTTCATTGTTGTCAACTGCGACAATTAAAAGGAACGAACAATAAAGTAAAAGAATGCGTAGGTGACTATTATGATTGAAATTAAAAGTTCTACACTTAGCGACGGAGAGTTTAATAGAGGGGTTTTTGCACAACGTGATATAAAAAAAGGAGAAATCCTGCACGAGGCACCCGTTATTGCTTATCCAAATGCCGAACATGAACACATCGAAAAAACACTGCTTGCAGATTATGCATTCGAATATGGTATAAACCATACAGCGATCCTCTTAGGATATGGTATGCTGTTTAATCACTCATACACACCTAATGCCACGTATGACATTAATTTTGATAATCATACCTTTGATTTCAGAGCATACACAGATATTAAAGCTGGTGAAGAGATAACGATTAACTATAACGGCGAAGTCGATGACAACGAACCGCTTTGGTTTAATAAAGACAAAGAATAGTTATGCAGCGGAACCCTTCAAGGGTTCCTTTTTTATTTATAATAAAAAAGAGAGAGCATTTCTGCTCTCTCACTTTCATTATTCAGCGTCAAAAACAACAACTTTTTCCATTTTGTCGCCTTGTTTCATGTTTTTAGCTGTTTCCAGACCAGAGGTTACCTGACCGAAGACAGTATGAACACCATTAAGATGCGGCTGCGGTTCGTGAACGATAAAGAATTGACTTGAGCCTGTATCTTTACCGGCATGAGCCATAGAAAGGCTTCCTGCAAGATGTTTATGCGGATTGCCTGCTGTTTCACATTTAATTGTCGTACCGCTTCCACCTGCACCAGTTCCAGTTGGATCTCCACCTTGGCTTACAAAGCCAGGGATTATACGGTGAAAGACAACGCCGTTATAGAAGCCTGTGTTAGCTAAATTTTCAAAGTTAGCTACCGTGTTTGGTGCTTCATTCGGGAATAGATCAAACTCAATCTTCTCACCATTCTCCATTTGTATGTATCCTTTTTTCGCCATAACAAAACATCTCCTTTTTACTCAGTAAACTTTATTATAGATAGAAAGAGCAGAAAGTGCTATTCTTTCGTATTTCTCTATCTTCTTTCTCCCTGACAAAAAGGGGTTAGCCCATTACACTCTTTTCGAATGCAGCAGAAACTTTTTCAAATTCCTCATCTGTTTCGATATCAGTTAACTGACCATCTTCTTCTACTTTGAAAAAGAAAATATCAATATCTTCCTCTGTTTCACGCTCAATATCATCAACGATTCCTGCAGCGATGTATTCAACACCTTCAACATCTAACTTTCCAAGTGCTTCAATTTCTTGTTCTACATCATTTTCATCAATTAATGTAAAGATATCGCCTATTTCAATTTTTTCCATATCTCATTCTCCTCTTTTTTGTTAATATAATACCTTATCTTTCCATTATTCAAACAATTTCATACGACTTAAAAGCAGATTAATTTAAAAAACTGCCTTTATCCACTAAACTCAATTTTCATTTGAGCCTTTTTTACAATGGACTCTCTATAAAGTGTACTTCATCATCATACCAAGCCAAGCAAATATTGCAAGAGTCAGCTATAAAGAAACAACATATAGACGAACCTGCCCTTAGAATAGGAAGAGAATCGCTATAAAATGAGAAAGGCTGTCGAAGTTACTCGACAGCCCAGAAGACTCCTAGCGAGCCTCCTCTTTTCTCCCAGCAGCATCCTTTACCATCTGTGAGCCTTAGCATTACTTCTAAGGATCATGGTTTGCTGTGATTCTTGGGTGTGCCCATTCACTTGAGATTTAGAACGCTTAGGTCTTGTCCAATTATGGTGAAACTGCTGCGAATGTGGATCTAACTGTTCACGGTAGCTCATTCCATATCACCTCATTGTTAGAATCGGATACGCTGGAGCGATATTCAAAAGAATATCAAGAATAGTATTCGATAACAGCCAAGATATCATACTTGATTTTCACAAAAATAAGCTGAATGCAAATGCAGTCAGCTCTTTCTTCGATGAGAGATTACTCTTTATTAAGATTATAAAACACTTTATCAACATTGTACTTTGCTCTACGCATATTGATAATATAGGTTTCGTAAATTTCACGTTCCATCGGATCTTCAACCACAAGGATTTCAACCTTAGTCACTTCTTTACGGTGAAGTTTGATTGGTGATACATTATCCTCAAAGTGTTTCTTAACGCGTTGTCTTAGTTTTCTTGCTTTACCAACGAAAAGAAGCTCATCTTCATCATTATAAAACATGATAATGCCGCCCTTATCCCTTGGAATTAAATGAAAATCAATGAAACCAAAAATTGATGGAATGACTGCTTCGTCACCTTCAATGACTTGTGTTCGTTGAGTAATCGTTATATCTGATGCTGGAATATCAATTTTTATCACTATAGTTCACTTCCTCTGTATGGGTAAAGGTAAATGTTATCATAGGTGATGGATTAAGTGCAAGCACTCCGCCAGTTCACTAAGTTCAAACAAACCTTAAATGATGAGGCCCATCTATGTTATTTAGGGAAACTTTTGCTACAATATAGAAAGAAGTTAACCATTCAGGAGGAAAAACAATGACTACATATGCAGCTGTTTACTATTATGAAGCACACCCAAATAAAGAAGAAGACTATACAGTTCATGTCTTTTTCCCCGATTTACAAGCAGTTGGACTGCCGGCAATCACGACGGGAGACAATCGTGATGACGCCAAAGAAGCAGCTGAGGATTTCCTTGCTATTTCTATGGATATGGCTGCTGACGAAGAAATACTGCTTCCTGTACCTACACCCATTGAAAAGATTGAGCTTGCAGACTTTATTGAGAGTGAAGACATTAAACCTTTTCGAATTGAATTAGATTACGTGACTGTATAAATTCTCATCCTTCCCTCATCAACCTATTGATGGGGGATTTACCCTTCACTTAGTTGGTTCTTTCCTTTGCTTTTAGCCTCATATAATAATTGATCAGCCCTAGTAACTAAGTTTTCATAAGGAGTTTTTTGGGTATCTGTCATACCTGCTGAAAGCTTAATGTCTGCATGATGACATTTCGTCATAATCTCATCGATAAACGGTTTTGATTGATCCGTATTTTTATTATAAAAGACAATACTGAATTCATCTCCTCCTATTCGAAAACCATACGCATCCCAGGGAATTGTTTCATGAATGATCTTACTGAAGGTTCTAATTAATTGGTCACCTGTTTCATGACCTAATTGATCATTAACCTGTTTTAAGGAGTCCAAATCCATGATGGCAATCGAACGCACCCCATCATGTTCAGGAAGATCATCATATACTTTATCCCAGAACCTTCGATTGTATAAGCCTGTCATGGGGTCTTTCGCATTTATGATTTGCAAATCAATCGCATATGCTAGAAAAGAGGCAAGTTTCTCTAAGATACTGATTGTTTTTTCGTCAAACATATTAGGTTGTTGATCAAACACGCAGAATGTTCCAAATACAGAGCCATCACCTAAAAGGATAGGCACTCCTGCATATGAACATAGATTAAGCTTTTTCACCATTTGCTTTCTGTCATCTTTGACAGCATTTTCTATATCATCCACTACGATTGGTTTCTTATTTTTATAAACTTGATGGCAATACGTTTTTTCAATAGGTACCATCATTCCTTCTGTGAATACTTCATGATTCATTACCTTTAGAGATTTATACGTACGTTCATTAATATAACTGATCAGAAAAGGCTTCTCACCTATTACGAGGTTGGCAACATCTAATAGTTCGCCCATTATCTTAGAGAATGTTCGCTCATCGGTTATCGGTGGCACAAGCATGATCTAAAACCTCCCTTATTATCCTAGAATCATTATATCATTCTCTTTTACTATATAAAGGGAATGCTAATAGGAGATTGGTTTCGAAATAAAGTCAGTTGTGGTACTTTAGAAATAATAAAGAAGCGGACTGGAGGAAGAATCCATGAACATTATTTTTCGGTTTTTAATAAGCGGCCTCATTCTTCTCATCATTGATTGGCTTCTTGATTCAATATCTATTGCCTCATATGGGACTGCTTTACTTGCTGTTTTCTTACTCAGCATTATGAATTTACTCGTTAAGCCCTTTCTCCATCTTATTTCTTTGCCCATTACGATTTTAACTTTCGGATTGTTTTCATTTGTGATTAACGCACTTACCTTCTATATAACGGCTTTCTTTATTGATGGGTTTGTCATCTCCTCTTTTTGGGGTGCACTTATTGGTTCAATTTTGTTAGGATTTACGCAAGGTCTGCTTACAAAAAAGGAGTAACACCCATTTATTCATCTGTTTTCAAAAAAAAGAAAGAGGTAACTTGTCATATTTCAAGCGTATTCTTATAGTATTAGCCGTCGCTATAGGTGGTTTTACTTCTTCAGGATATATTGTTGGTCAACCCGTATCAGATTCTACTGTCATTACGAATCATTATCCTAACCAATCCAGCTAATATGATTTTTATTCAGGTTCCGCCTGAACGCAGAGCCGAATTTGGGCGGGAATACAAGATATAGATTAGTCCCTTTGATACACCTGCTTCCATTCATTACCCATCATAATTATGGAAGTACAGTTACTTAAAGGTGCTCGCTTTACAAACGATATTTAACAGGCTATCATTACTTATGTTAATTTCGAATATTGTAAAAAATGGAGACATGTAATCCAGGAATTAATAACTCTATTACATCCATGATACTACGGAAGAAAAGGTGAAGAACACATGCAGAATACTAAAGAAGATCCTCAACTACAAAGGGGGCTTGAAGAACGGCATATTACACTAATGTCGCTTGGTGCTGCCATAGGCGTTGGCCTGTTTCTCGGATCCGCTTCTGCAATCAAGCTTGCTGGACCAGGAATTATCGTTTCTTATGCCATTGGCGGATTTATCATTTACTTGGTCATGAGAGCATTAGGAGAAATGGCCATAAAAAATCCCGTAGCAGGCTCATTCAGCCGATATGCACGAGATTACATAGGTCCATTTGCGGGTTATATCACAGGATGGAATTATTGGTTTTTATGGATTGTTACCTGTATGGCAGAGATTACGGCTGTAGGTATCTATATGCAGTTTTGGTTTCCAGATACCCCACAATGGGCTTGGGCTCTTGCTGCCTTACTTATTATGACAACCGTTAATTTTCTTTCTGTCAAAGCATATGGAGAATTAGAATACTGGTTTGCCTTAATTAAGATTATTACTATCGTCTTAATGATTATCGTAGGTTTCGGTATGATTTTCTTTGGTCTTGGTAATGGTGGAGATGCAATTGGTTTTGCTAATCTCTTTGAACATGGCGGTTTCTTACCTAATGGTGTTACAGGTCTCATTATGTCTTTCCAAATGGTTATGTTCGCTTATTTAGGAATTGAAATGCTTGGAGTTACTGCAGGAGAAGTAAAGAATCCTGAGAAAAACTTAAAACGAGCAATTAATACCGTCTTTTATCGTATTATGATTTTTTACGTTCTCTCTCTAACTGTCATCCTATCGATTTATCCATGGGATGCTATAACGGGACAAAATAGTCCATTTGTTTTAACCTTTGAAAAAATAGGGATTCCAGGTGCTGCTGGCATTGTTCAGTTTGTTGTTCTAACTGCTGCACTATCGTCATGCAACAGCGGAATTTTCAGCACGGCTAGAATGCTGTTCAATTTGGCTCAGCAAGGCGAGTCTCCGAAACAATTTCAGCGTACAACTAAGTCTGGCGTACCAGGTATAGCGATTATTGTCTCAGCAATCGTTCTCTTGTTCGGTGTTTATTTAAATTATATCGTTTCGGATAAGGTATTTGGCTATGTCACTAGTGTTGCAACTTTTGGAGCCCTTTGGACATGGGGAACTATTCTCATCACACAGTTAAAATCACGTAAGATTATGAGTAAACAAGATTTAAACAGGCTGCAATTCAAAATGCCGCTATTTCCCTTGACCTCATACGTTGCACTTGCATTCTTACTGTTTGTAACAGTTGTACTAGCTTTTTCTCCTGTCACACGGATTGCCTTAATTGTAGGTCCTCTCTGGCTTGGATTTTTGACTATCATTTATTTTGCCAGCGGCCTTCATAAACGCAATTAATAAAGAAAACCCGCTTCAGCAGAAGCGGGTTTTCTTTATTAATTTTTTCGTCTTCTCCTATTCCATATAACCAGCCATGTAATTCCGCCTAAAATAACTAGTATGGGTAGATTACCAATGATAAAAACGATTAGCCACGATCCTGCAGCAAGGATATAGTTTGTACTTTCAGCAAGTTGTTTTTTTGTTTTATCCCATGTATCTAAATTTTTATTGCTTACTTCTGGAACTACTACGCCATTTTGAATGAGCTGTAATGATACTGTAGCATATGCGGTTTGATTTTCGAGGTATTTCATTTTCCCCGTTACTACTTCTAATTCTTCTTGAACCTGAGCAAGATCAGCTGAGATTTTTAATAAATCCTCAGTCTTTTTAGCTTGTTTCATAAATTCAAGCAATCTTGCTTCTACGACACGTTTTGACTTCAGTGTCGATTCTAAGTCCACATATTGTTCCGTTACATCCTGTCCCGTAACCGTTCTGCTCAAAACCTTTGCTGCTTCACCTTCTGTATCATGTAAAAAATCTTGAAAATATTCTTCGGGGATTCGGACGATAGTCGACCCACTCATTTCTTCTTCCATTTCTTCCTCATGTGATAGTGTCGATTCAACAATATATCCTCCATACTGTTCTACCTTTTTTTCTATCCATCTGCTTGTTTTCTCTAGACTTTTTATTTTTAAGTATAATTCAGCCTGGTGAATGACCATCCGTTCAGATTCAATCTTTTCTCCCTCTTTGGCGGACTTATCTTCAGTCTCGGAACTAGTGTCTGCTTCATTGTTAGAGAGTGTATCATTTTTAGAAATTTTGTTCTCACCCGAATCCTTCGACCCCTTTGCAGGGTCATTACTACATCCCAGCAAGAGTATAGAAAGGCACATAAGGACCGTTATTAAAAATATGGACTTTTTCAGCATTGTTCGTCCCTCCTACCTTTATTACATGTAAGACGTCTTAAAAAGTAGGAAGGTTACAAGATAACAGATAAAATGTTTAAGTTTCAGTAAGAAGGTAAAAATAAACTATTACTTTAAGAAAGTGGTGTTGCATTTGACTCTTCTAACTGTAAATGGCGAAACGGATATTCAAAGATTAATCAAAAATATCTTGATTCCAATTGTTGGTGGTTCATTAGTCGGAATATTGGCTACAAGAAAGGCGAAAGAAAAATACCGAAAGCTGGATACACCCTCATACTCTCCTCCTTCTTGGGTATTTCCTGTCGCATGGACTGGTCTGTATACCACAATGGGAATAGCTCGATACCGAGTATCTTTAAAAGAAAAACAAGAATCTCTCCCTGAATCTGCTCCCCTGTACAATGTGCAGCTTGGGCTGAACTTCCTCTGGTCCTTCCTGTTCTTTAGATGGGGACTACGCGGTACAGCATTTATTGAGATGGCGATTATGCTCTCGCTGATTACGATTACTTCCTATAAATACTATCAACGAGATAAAATAGCCGGTGCCCTAATGATTCCGTATATTGGCTGGGTTACCTATGCACTTGGATTAAATTACTCTATTTGGCAAAAAAACTAAAAAAATCTCCCGGTCCTAAGACGGGAGATTTTCGGTTCACCTTATTTAGCTGTTAAATTGAATTTATAGATGCCAAATCCTTTTTCATTTAACTTATTAGTGTAAGAGATTTTACTATTTTCCGTTAAATACGCTGCTCCATTTGGCGACGAAGTGAAACTTACATTTACTTGGCTGTTTATTGGCGCTATCGACCAGTTATTATCGGCCGTTGGATTAATTTCTTTTACTTCAGTAATATAATCCATTAAAATTTGACGATTTTCATCAGCTGAATCTACGATATATTCTTTGTCTTTAATAGGGAAGTTACCGCCCCCTGAAGCTCGGTAATTATTCGTAATTACAATAAAATCTTGATTAAGATCTAATGCTTTTCCATCATAGGTTAAGTTTGTAATCCGGTTAGCATCAGACACCTTCAAACCTTTTTCATCATAACGAGCCGGTTTAGTCACGTCAATTTGATAAGAAACTCCATCTATCACATCGAAGTTATACACAGCGAACTTATCATTCAGCAGCGTTTGTTCTTCTGTTTGACTCGGGTCAATTTTATTAAATTTGCCCGCTGACATCTCCAGCCATTCCTTTACTGACGCTCCTTTAATCTTTATTGCTTTGAGTGTATTATCATATAAATAAAGATCTCCAGCACTGCGAATGGTTAAGTCGCCTTTCTTGATTTCCGTAAATTCTTCTACACCATTCCGTCCCGCCTTAAATGGTGCCCCGACTGATAGAATCGGTAAATTACTATATTCAGGACGGGTGGTTTTAATATATTTCTCCACGTACCATTTTTGAGCACTTGTTACAACCTGAATAGAAGGGTCATCCTGAACAAGTGCAAAATAACTGTGAATCGGAGCTGTCGTTGTACCGATTGGTGTATTCACATAGGCAACTGTTGCTTTATGATCGGCTGTAACTGCCTTTACGACAGCAGGATCTTCAACTGCTTTAAAACCAGTTGCCTTGTCATTAATTACTCGTGTAGACGATTGTGAATTAACGACTTCCCATTTTCCCTTAACAACTTGCAAGTTTAGGTCAATTAACCCAAGATTACTGCCCCCATATCCTGCTTGAACCGCTGGGACACCATTAATGGTTCCCTTTGCATTATCAACTCCAGGAAGAACCTTTCCTTCACTGTCTTTAAATAAGGCATCCAATGACTTTTCATCTGCTGCTGGAAATACCTTATGTGTATGTGAGAAAGTAATCGCGTCAATTTCTTTTACCTTACTAAGATAATAAATAACATCATCTGTAACAGAAATATCACTGTTAAAACCAGAATGGGCAAGGGCAATGACTACATCAGCACCCTTTTTCTTCATTTCAGGAACGTATTTGTTTGCGCTTTCAACAATTCCCTTGGCTACAACTTTGCCATCAAGGTTTGCCTTATCCCAATCCATGATTTGCGGTGGAACAAACCCGATATATCCGACCTTAACCGTTTTACGAGCGCCGCTTTCATCGTAAACTGTTTTATTCACAATTTTATATGGCGTGTACATATTCTTATCATTTTTAGGATTGTTGTCTTTATCCTTCACATATACATTCGCATTCACATATGGGAAATTCGCATCATTAACGGCTTCCTTTAGATAGTCGAGGCCGTAATTAAATTCATGATTTCCGAATGTCGCCATATCATAACCAAGCTGATTCATAGCCTTATAAACAGGATGAACTTCTCCTTTTTTCAATGGCTCAACAGTTGCTTTATATGTACCAAGCGGAGTTCCTTGGATTAGATCGCCATTGTCTACCAAGACACTATTTTTCACTTCTTTTCTAGCTTCTTTTATTAGGGTAGCTGTTTTTGCAAAACCAACAGTGTCAGAGACAGCATCTTTATAATAATCGTATCCTAAAAGATTCGTATGAACATCCGTTGTTTCCATAATACGAAGTGTCACTGGAGCATTATTAACGGGCTTGGCCAGACTGCTTCCAAAGTTCTTAAAGTTTCCATTATACTTGCTGACAACGGACACTTTTACCCAATATTCAGGGTTTGAAGCATTAAATGATACGGTAAACTTCTCTGCTTTTTTAATATCCGTTTCCACTGCTGTTTGGGTAACTGGGGTTGTCCCATTGATAAGTTGAAATACCACTGTTTCTAACCCTTTATTCCCTTTTCCAGGCGTTACGGTAACAGAAGCTTTGATACCTTTTTTATAGTCAACACTAGGTGCCGAAATAGTAAAGGGATCTTTCGATTTTACTGTCTTCGCTTCCGTATTCGCTGGAAACGTAAATTGTGCTGTTGTCAGACCAATAGCTAAAGAAGTTAGGAAAATTTTTTTCCCATTGCTTATAAATGACATGTTGCACACTCCCCTAATAATTTGAAATACAAGAATACTATACCATAAATATTTTACTTTTAATTAGAATTATTTTCTTTATTTATCGGCGAGGCCTCTATCAATAAAATTTGCAGAAACCGGTTTCATTTCCATTTCTCTTGCCCATATGGAAAGCTGGCCAATATGATGAATTTCATGAACGATAATATGACGTATGATTTCACCTTTTGTAAAAGATTGATTAAGCCATGAGGCATAAACCATCTGGTTTTCTATATCATGCGTCCATTCGCTAAGATATTCTCTATATTCCTGCTGGAGTTTGTTCGAAAGATCCTCAATCTCATCAATGGTGTAGTAGGAAGCCAAATCAATTTCAATATCCAGTTTTCCCATATACGCCCGGACCCAGCTGTATTCCACATCAATAATATGAAGAAGAGTTAACCGAAAACTCCCCATGCCCCCAGCCCGTTCCTTAGTCAGCTCTGATGCAGATATGCCGCGGCACCACTGAAGCCACTCCTCTCGAACCTGCCAATTGTACTGAAATAACATGTGCACACCATTCATCCCTTTCTATCTGATTCAACTTAACGTGCAAGAAACATATTCCCCCGACTCTTAAACCCGTACTGGAGAAATGATATGCAGTAAGGAATCATCTCCGAAAGGTGTAATAAGAATGGGCCGCATCGTACCTCCAAAACGAAGAATTGTTTCTGTGGTATGTATGGTCTTTAATGCATCAGTCATGAATACTCCATTGAAGGTTATTTTCAAATCCAGCTCATTCTTAATACTGTGCATCATTTGTCTTTCAGAGATTTCTCCCAACTCTGCAGAAGCGGATACTAATAACAGTTCTGTCTTGGAGTTAATGATTAATTGGATCGTGTGATTCCTGCTGGAAGCTACAAAACTTGCCCGCTCTATCCCTTCCAAAAAACTTTTAGTAGATACGCTTATTTCTGTCTGGTGTTCTTTTGGAATCAACATGCTTACATCAGGGTAGTTTCCCTCAACCAATCGAAAATACATTGTGATGGTTTTTATTTGAAAAATCATATAGCTGTCTGTGAAAAAGATTGAAACATCTGATTCAGCTTGATCGAGTATTCTTATTAATGCGTTTATCCCTTTGTTTGGGAGGATGACTGAACACCTTATACCTTGGTTAGCTATTTGCAGCCGTTTACTGGCTAATCTATGTGAATTCGTTGCCGCACACGTAATCTCCCCCTCACTGATACTCATGTTTATACCGCACAAAATTGGCTTTGTTCCATTTTTAGCTGCTGCAAATGCCGTTTGTTTAAACAGGGCACTAATTTCACTTTTTTTGAGTGTAATAGCCTGAACAGCTTCCATCTTGGGCAGCTCTGGGTAGTCGTCTGGATTTAGTCCATTTAGACGAAGGTTGATATCACCAGAAGTTATCTCGATATGAAAATTACTAAGTCCTTTAACGTTTATTATTTCAGGTAATTTTTTCATTATGTCTAAAAATAATTTTGCAGGAAGCAGTACATATCCCTCTTCAATTAATAATAAATCATCCGAACACACAGGGATTACTTGTTTCATTATGATGTCCGAATTACTCCCTACTAATGTCAGGTTTCTACTTGAAACAACGAGCAGTATTCCTGATAAGACCGGATTTACCGTTTGATTAGCTGTCATTCCACTTATATCCGTTGCTGCTTTAATGAATAAATCTCGTTTTATGACGAACTCCATAGCATTCTCCTTAATCGAAAGACTTTTCTGACTACTTACAGTATACAGGAACAAACGTTCTGAATATAGACATTTCTTTTACGAGTTCATTTCTTTTTCATAAATACAGCCGGTTCTAATGTTTCGGCTTCTATGACAATGGCCATCATACCTGTTTCGCTGATTGTTTCATGTCCCTCCCCTTTTTCCCAGAACACCGCATCACCAGTTGTTACCACAGATTCCCCGCTGATACCACGTACGCACCCTTCCCCCTGCACTACAAGAAGTAATTGCGGTACGACCGCTTTGTGATAACCAATGATTCCACCCTCAGCCAGATGCATGCAGTTTATGCGTACTTCAGCCTTTGTATTGAGTATTTTCGTCATAATAAATGTCGAATCAAAGTGGTTAATTACTTGACCAACCTTTTTACCAAAAGTAAATATCTCCAAAATTACCCCTCCATTCAACCGGTTAACACATCCAATATAAACCAATTTTATCATTCAATCTAGTCGAGTTGATTTAAATTCTGGTATATATAGTGTGCTCGATTGACGATAAATCGTGATATAACTTCTGGTTCTTTATCAAAAGAGGAGAGGTTGTTTTTTAAATATGGGTCGTTAAGGACATACGGTCGAATCATTTGAAAGGTCTCATCGATACGAGGCATTAAATATTCAAGAGTAAACTGGCTCTTTAACACTTCAAAAAGAAGCGTCTGATATTGTTTGCGGTAGGTATCTACATCCAAAATCCGAGCTGTTAAGGTATTAAATCCTTGAATGCGTACATAATCCGGCGGCATGTTTCTTCCATCAACGTCCCTTCCCCAGGTGGCATCAAAATCCCATGGGATGATTTCGAACTGAAGTGTTTCCGCATTTAAATACAAGGCATAGTTATGAACAAATCCATCAAAATTCTGCGTAAGAACAATTCCAGTAAGCCACTTAAGATATTTCTCAACATTGAGATATTGTCGAATTTCCTTTTCAAATGCTGCCCTTGGAATCGTATTTATCCGAATAATAAATTCCTGCAGATAGTGTTCATCCTGAGTAATTCCACACTTCGTTTCGTAACCATGTATGAGCGAGTCCTTAACCCCTTTATCTAAGTCACTAATGAGTGAGAAATTAGCATCATCATTTACTGCATAGAAAACAGCTCCTTTTGGCAGGCCTCTATTTGCGAGAAAAAATTCATCTACAGATTCAAGTTCTAAATAGATCCCTTGGTTTTTACCGTTTAATTTAAGTGAAATATAGCGTGAGCGAGGTGACAAGATGCCCAGTTCTGCAAAGAAATCCAATGACAATTTATTTCGTAAAAGAGAAATGTCATTGTATTCCGCATTAATATGAACTTCATTGGCATTGCTGTAGGTACTCGGACTGCGGAACACTACGTGGTACGATTTTTTTTTGAAATCTCGTATATGAGAGCCCCGGTAAGAAAGATGAATCTCCAGTTTCAGTTTGTTTATTATTAACACAGCCGGTACTAGGTCATCACACCAAATATCCTTATGAAGTTTCTTTACATTTTTCGGATGAATATCAAATTTATACTCAATTATCTTGTCATCCATTTGAAAACTCCCTTACTGCTTTTCTTTATTCGTATGAGGGAATTTAACAAATACAACTATCAATATATTATTATTTTTTGAACCTCAGCTTTTGCCTTACTCATTGTTAAGACAGGCTGCGTATAGTAGTATGTGGCAATTTTTAAAAAAATGGAGGTTATTTTTTTGGCAAACTCATCGAATAACGATATTCAAAAGGCTCTCAGAGAGGCTCTGACATCAGGTCTTGGGGACTTCCTGCTTCAAGAACCTGCATCATCTCAGAATGGGTCAGGGAACACAAATAATTCAAGAACAAGAGGATCTAATAATAAACAGTCTCGAAGCGGAAAGTCTGGAAACAAACAGTCTCGAAGCGGAAAGTCTGGAAATAAGCGGTCAAATAGCAATAAAAACAGCAGTCGTAGAAGCCGTTCACAAGGCTCTCGAACCGGAGCTAGATCCTCCCGAGGGAATAGCCGCCTTTTAGAGCTGTTCCGCCAACGACTAGCAAGCAGGTTGGGTGCAGATAATCAAAGGCGCTCTGGAAGATCGCGTTCGCGCAGGTCTCGCCGCTCCTAATTATTTTTAACAGCTGGTTTTATATGGTGGGATTCAGAGATGATATGTTTTATATCATCTCTATTCTATTCTATAAAACACACATAATCTTGGCGATGATCCTAAATTACCGGTATGATAAAAGCAGATTAACAAGAAGCGGCAGAGATTGTTTGAAGGATAGGTGAAATTAAATGAAGATAGGCTTAGTGAGACATTTTAAAGTAGCAAAGCCCTTACCTAGGGGAATATACATAACACCAGACTATCTGAATCAATGGTTTTTAGATTATGATTTAGCGGATATTGAATATGGTTCTACAGAACTTGGTGAGATTATCTGGTCTCAATGCTATGTCAGTGATATGCCAAGGGCCATAAAAACCGCCAAACATATTTATACTAGAAATGATATTATTCAGACGGACAAGCTTCGTGAACTGCCAGCACCAAAATATAAAGGAAAGTTTGGACTTCCTTTTATACTTTGGGCTGTGCGAATTCGATTAGCGCCTTTTTTTAATAGAGAAACACGTATAGCAGTTGCAGATGCCAAGAAACGAATTGGAGCAACGCTTGACGCTATCCATGAACAAGGCAGTGAAAATGTTCTGATTGTCAGTCATGCAGCTTTGATGGTATATATGCGTAAAGAACTGTTAAAACGAGGCTTTACCGGCCCTTCATTTTCGACACCCAACAATGGTGAACTATATATTTTCGAAAAGTAAGAATCTACTTCTAGAAGAATTTATCATTCTTGTTTTCGGAACAAAGCCTTCTGCTTACGCCAAATACAGGTTCGGTACTAGGAACTTGGATCATTGGTTCTCATTTGAATAACCTTAAAATTCTTAGAAGACCTAGTTGCCATGAAGGCTTCTTTCAAGATACACATCGGATCCGCAAGTCTCCTCCTTCAATAAAACAGGTAAGGAGTTAACCCCCTTTGGTTTTACATAAAAAAAGGCATCCCCTGTTGAGCTGGCCCCGAAAAGTTATTATCTAACTTTCAGGGGTCGGTTCACTTTAGGATGCCTTTTTATGACTCTTTAGCTTTTCACCTGATATTGATAATAGTCTTGTTGTCCAATTACCTTAAATCCGCACTCTTCGTAGAGCCTCAGCGCATGAGCATTTGTCGCTTCTACCTCTAGATAAATAGCGTTCCCTCTTGTTTCTTCCTCAAGGACTACTCGCTTCAATATTCTTCTGCCAAAGCCGCGGCCCTGATACTCTGGAAAAATAGCAAACCCGTAAATCCAGGTTTCAGTCGACTTACGATCCACTCTAATTTTACCAATCGTTTTTCTTTGTTCCTCATCTTCAATCATAAATACCTGTTCTGGTTCATCAGCGCGCATACGCTTATGAAACGATCGTGCATCCTCTTCCGAAAACCCAAAACATTGTATATCCAATTGAATTTCTACCTCTGCATCTTCATGCGTAGAAGGACGCAGCTTCACTCCCTCATAATTAAATAGTTCTGTCTTTCCCCACTTCATTTGGTATTCAGCAACAGCAAACTGACAGGAAATACTTTGTAAAAATCCCTTTGCACTTGCTGATTTAGCCGGGGCATTTAGTAAGATCGTCTTATATTTTCTATCTAAGCAATCCACAATTCCTGCATCAATAAGTTTTGTAAATATTCCCCGTCGGCGATAATCAGGATGAACCATCCCGCATATTTCTGCTTTATCTCCAAAATCATAGACTGCAGCAAAGCCTATCAGCCGATTCATTTCATAAAAGAAATAGTCGGAATCCTTCCTTTTTCGACTTCGCAGCGTATCCCAATTTAACTTCAGCTTAAACCCTTCTGCCTCACAGATTTGCTGCAGCTCTTCTACTTCTTTCAATTGAACTTCATTCAATTTCTCCAACTCCCAAAGTTCTTTATAAAAATATAATATCAAATTCCTACTTATTTTCATGTATAAACTGACTAATACCTAACAATTCCACATCCCTCTTTGTTCTTATTTATCACGATTAACCGTATCTAACAGTGCATTCACCGCTCGTGTCAGCTCTTCTATTTGTTTCTCAAACTTTAGTAGTAAGTAAAAGGATACGACCGTTGGAAATCCAAAATTGTTCAGAATAGCCAACCAATTTGACCCATCTTCCATATTGATCCTCTCCTTTTCGATTTACTACCCAAAGTGAAATATTATCCAAAAAGTAAATTTAGCCCGAACGGATCATAGAAATAAGAACAAATGTTCGTTTATAATTGATTTATACTCTTAAACTTTCACTTTATAGAATAAAGGAGGGCGAGATTCTATGAATAAGACAACGATACTTTTTCTATCGAATACGTTCGAATGCCTGATTGTGAAGCATCAGAGTTTTTTTGAACAACCGATAATCAAGCTTTTTTTACAACAACCTGGAAATCGCGCTAGTTTTCTTGCAGCGCTGGAAAACCCTACATTTCCTTACGTTAGTGAGCTCAATGATAAATTCGAGTTTTTTTATTACCGCACACGTATACAGAAATACCTGTGTTCGCTCATTCATTTTTATTCAATTGATTACGATAAACGAGAACGAAAGCACAGAGAGCGTTACCTTTCTATTCTTGACAAACCCGCTTCTGAATTTGAAAATGGTCCAAGCCTTTTAGAGTTACTTGATTATGATATGGATATGGACAAATCGAATTATTCAATCGAGCTATCCTCCATCTTAAGTGATGAAGATTTAATTATTTCCATTCGAAAATTGACACATAAGCAAGGGGTTGTTTTAAGCCTATACTTTATTAAAGGTTACTCGAATAAAGAAATTGCCGCTTATTTTAAAGAAACTCCACAAAATATCTCGAACATACGTAAACAAGCGCTTCATAAAATCAGACAGAATTATCGAAAGAGAATCTCAAACAAAAAGGAGGATAAGCATTGTGGCTAAAAAAATGACAAAAAGTGAGCTGCTTGAATTACTTAACACACTTGAACCAAAAATCAAGAAATCATTGTGGAATACCAGGTTTCAAGATCAAGAAGATTTAGAACAGGATATAAAGGTCAAAATTCTAGAGTCCTACGAAAAAATTGCAGATATTAAAGTCCCTAATTTCGAACAATTTCTTGGAGACTATTTATCTAATGAGAAAAAGAAATCTTGAATTTCTTTACGAAAACACAACAGCAGCCCTCCATGGAGAGCTGCCTTTTTTTACTTAACTTCCCCGATGGTGAAGTCCACCTTAACATTTGAAAGAAAATCCGCTATACGCTCAATTGTTGATTCAATACGATGGGTAAACATCGGTATTAAGAAGTATCCATGAATTAAGCCGGCTTCACATTTATATTCAACCTGAATACCTGCTTCGACCAGTCTTTTCGCATAAGTTAGTCCATCGTCCCTAAGCACATCGTATTCTGCCGTAAAAATAAGGGCAGGAGGAAGACCTCTTAGATCCTCAGTTAACAGCGGGGCTGCCAGATTGTTCAGCAGATCCTCTCGAGATTCAGCATAGTGACCAGCAAACCAAGTCATTAGTTCTTCTGTAAGAATAAACCCTTTACTATATTTTTGATAAGATTCTGTCGTAAAATCAAAATCTAAGCTGGGGTAGAGTAATACTTGAGCCATAATATTCGGCCCTCTTCGATCTCTGGCTAAAATAGTCACGGCAGCCGCCAAATTCCCCCCTGCACTATCGCCACCGACAATCACTTTCTTACTATCACCCTTTAGTAAACCGGCATTGGCTTCAACCCATTTTAAAGCCGTATAGCAATCTTCTAATGGGATAGGAAATTTATACTCTGGTGACAACCGATAATTCACGGAGATGACAACTGCATTTAGGTGGCTCGCCAGCATTCTGCAGGTAGAGTCAGCAGTTTCCAAATCACCAATGACCCATCCACCGCCATGATAGTAAACAAAAAGAGGGAATGGCCCATGTCCTTCTGGTGTATACGTCCTTACAGTAATACGGCCTTCCTCTACTGGAATTTCATATTCTTTAGTCCTCCCAGTACCTGCTGAAATCGATTGTTCTACTGGCAATTGTGATAGTAAATCCCTGACAGTTTGTGGATTCAGTGTATGAAGCGGCGGAATCCCGGTCATCATTTCAAGATAAAGCTTGGCCTGTGCATCTAGTACCATCTTCCTCATCTCCTCTGAATTATTAACCTGCTATAAAATCTATGTATTTTCACATGGAAAATAACTAGATTCCCCTAGTCAAACTGCCGCTGTAGAATCAATCCTTACCTGCAGGAGTCAGCGTCAGCACTTTACCTTTTACTTTTTCTAATTGGGTAACATGATACGTCCCTTCTGCCCAGCTAGTCATTTGATCATGATACCATTTACTTTTCACATTGCCTGATTGACCTGGTCCCACTAGATGGTAGGCCTGCTTCATATTCTCTATATCAATGACAAATCGCCAGGATCCGCCATGATTCACAATTCCATCTGACTTAAAGGCTGCTGCTTGAACGGTCACATTACTCCCGCCGACTGGAATGCTGCCTTCCTTATTAAATAAATAATTTAGAGGTGAAACACTCGATAATGGATGTGCAAAGGAAAGCTGATGGTACTCTCCCCAGTGCCAATCCGCAGGATCACTTCCCTGCATTTCCTTAATATCAGTCACCGTCTTCTGAAAAGATTCTGACAGTACCTTTTCTAGACCCCCATTATCTTTCATCCAAGGTCCCTCGTTCCCTTCCAGCGCTCTGCGCAGCAGTTCATCTACCGCTTGTCGTTTGCCCTTAAATAGAGCAAGTGTATCTTCAGGGATTTGTTTCACAAACAATACCTCAGCTATATTTTGCATCCAAAGATTAAAAACGAGGGGCGCTGCCTGGTCTTCACTATCAATAAAGTCCCATTTGTCTACAATATCCAACACTTGCTGGTCTTCTTTTTTGACTGAACCATTCAGTACCTGGACAAGCTGCGGAGCAAATTCTTTTGCCTGCAGATTTTTTTTATCCATTTGGAGATTCTGCATATCTTTGGCTGTCAGCTTTTCATTTGTTTGCAGTACTTCCTGAATTCTCATTTGCCGATAGGGTTGAGCCCAATCATTACTGATATGATACGGATATTCATCAGATATGACTTTATTGTTAGCCGTTGAGATAAAACCTTCCGCAGGGTTTACAACTTTAGGAAGCTCATCAAAAGGTATAAATCCTGTCCATTCATACTCATCTGTCCAGCCTGGAACAGGGAGTAAGCTATCACCCTTCTTCCGAATGGGAATGCTGCCATTTGCTTTATATGCAATTGTGCCATCAGTAGACGCAAATACAAAATTCTGGGCCGGAGTTTCAAATCTAAGAAGCGCCTGCTCAAATTCATCCCAATTGCTTGCTTTATTCATATTCAATATCGCCTCAAGTTCGGCTGATGGATCGAGTGCAGTCCAGCGTAATGCCAAAACGGTATCCTTCCCGCTTTTACCAGCAAACTCTGAAATAACAGGTCCATGGCGAGTCACTGTTACTTCATAATCAATTGTCTTCCCGTCCTTAACTTTAATCGGTTCCTTAATGACTTCCGCAGCTTCCCACTTATCTTGATAGGAAAATTCGGCAGCATTTGCAGGATTCCTTTTTTCAATATAAAGATCTTGGACGTCAGGTCCTGTATTGGTTACGCCCCATGCAATGGTTTCATTATGACCTAGAATGATTCCAGGGACTCCCGCAAATATGACACCGCTTACATTTACATTCGGGTTTTCTAAATGCATTTGGTACCAAACCGATGGTGTTGCAAGCCCCAAGTGAGGATCATCAGCAAGCAGCGGCTTCCCTGACTTCGTTTTACTCCCGCTTACAACCCAATTGTTACTGCCATTAAATTCATGAGGTATCACGGCATTTGCAAAGCTTTTATCAATATCGAGTGACTCTTTCCCAATTATGTACGGAGATCCTTTTGGATAATCTGGAAATAAATCATATGCTTTATCTTCAGGGAAATTCTCCAGCAAATACTGTCTAAATGCCTGCGACTCCCAATTTCCGCCAAGATCGAAAGCCATATATTTACCAATCGTTAATGAATCAACAGGTGTCCATGGCTCAGGCTCATAACTAAGAAGGGTAAATTCAATCGGCCACTTCCCACTTTCCCTAACTTGTTCCATATATAGATTAACACCTTCGGCAAAGTAATCCAGTGTGGCTTTTCCGCTGTCTGTATATTGATCATAGGATGCCTCGGCTGCTCTTCTTAACCCCAAAGTCAAAAAGAACTTGTCATTAGTAAGTACTTTATCACCTATAACTTCACTTAGCTGTCCAGATGCTTGGCGCCGGCTTAAATCCATCTGGAACAATCGATCCTGAGCTTGGATATATCCCTGAGCTAGATATAGGTCATGTTCATTATTTGCCTTAATATGCGGCACACCCGAAGCATCTCTTGTTACCGTTACCTCCTCTGTCAATCCAGGAAGCGAAATTTCTCCTTCTGTCTGCGGCAATAATCGATTAAGGTATATAGTAACGGCTAACCAAACAGCAAGCAGCAAGAAAAGGAGAATTGCTCCTATCCATAAAGCGCGTTTTTTCCACTTACGCTTCGGCTTAATTTGAGGTAAAACTGCCCCCATTTCATCATCTCTCCCTAATATGTTATTCATTCTGCTTTTTTCCGCTAACCTTAGTATTCGACTGAAGCGCCTTACATCCCTACTCTAATTTACAAAAAACAAAAAAACACAGATACAAAGTCCAAGTGAAGAGACACTTGAGCTTTGCCTGTGTTCTTATAGGCAGCATACCTTTAAAGCTGACCATACATCAGGATAAATGACTAGATCTTCAAGGCCCTCATTCAAATGACGGGCATCTTCTTTTAAGGTCTCTGTCAATCCCGACAAATAATAGGAGACACTAACGGCATTTAACGAAGAACACAACTGATAAATTCGTTCAGCATCTGACTTTTCAATGACATCGAAATTAGATAAATCAATAATTAACGTATGAATTTCTTTTTTTCTGCAAGATATAAGTGTCTCACGAAGAAATACGGCTGAATATTTTTGATCTTTATTTGGATAAAGAGAAACCAGACCTAATCCTTCTTTAAGTAAGGTAGCTTGGGTTGGTATATCTTCATTCGTAGTTGCCTCATCTTGTACACGTTCACGATCTGCTTGTTTATAATATTGAAGAAATGATTCAATAATCTCTTCAAAAGCAATGTAAACTAAATCACTCCAAAGCAAAATTTCCTTATGAGCCACTTTCTTATCATTTAGTTGAACAAATTCTCCAATCGCTTCCCAAAAGATCATTCTTATTCTGCGCAGCTCCACAATTACTTGATGAATGGAGGCTTTCTTTCCATGAAGTTTACCTGCAACCTGCTTAATCCAGCTATCAAGCGAAGAAAAAAACAGCCCCTGTTCGACGAGAAATACCTTACTGAGATGGATAATAAATAATTGATTTTGATAGGTTATTTTACTCAGCTGCACTGAATCATCAGTTGAAAATAGGGACACCCACTCGTCATTAAAGGATTTGGCCCATGTAGTTGAGATTTCAGCAGAGTGGTCTAATAAAAATGTATATAATTCTTTATTGTTATGCATATCTGATCATCCTTAAAGTGTGTAACATTATCATTAAAATAAGTCAGATTAGGAATCGTAAAGCAGCAGCAGGAGACTCCTGCTGCTGCTTTTTCTTCTCAAAAAGACAATACTTCCATAGTTATAATACCCTTACCTAAACATCTTAAACACTCTTTCAATACTAGCGAAAATTTAAAAAGTTGTCATTGGCTGATTGGCCCTATTTTCAACCCTCTATCTTTTAGTAACTCATTTATCGCCTGACGGAAGGATGAGTAAATGAATTCCTTGCTAAAAGAACCGTACTCTTTTATTTCTTTACTGACAAAAGACGAAAAACCTACAAAGATTGTTTTTGTTCCCATTGAAGACAAAGAATGAACCAGTTTCTCAAGAATAGGAAACAAACTGGAATCCTGTTCTGCTATTCCTGTAAAATCTATAATCACGCTATCTACCATTAAAACCTTGCATTCATTGACTACTTTTTTCTGCAAATCCTTCATTCTTTCTTCATTCAACTCGCCGCTTAGGGGAATATGAAGGACTCCATCCAGTACAGTTTGAATAATAGGCGTTGATAATGTTTTTATGACAGATTCTTGGTTTTTTATATGCTGTAGAGATTTTGAAGTTATATTTGTGGTTTCCTTGTAATGATTAACGAAGCCCAAACTAATACTTCGAAGGGATATATCTAATAGTGCATCGATAGTGGACATTGCTTTTAAGAGGATGTTTACAGCGTATTTCTGATTACTTACTTCTTCTTCAATAAAGCTCCAAAAAAGATGGCGGCTGTTCATGGTATTCTCTATCGCAAGATTAATAGAAGACCCGCTTTCCACCATTACTTTGCCTATATTCAAACTAGCCGTACTCATCTTTTTTTCTGCTTGTTCTTTTCCATAAATCAGAGCTTCTCCATGTATTTGCACAAGATCCGCACGCCACTCTCTTACCATTATGCCGCCAAAGGAAAAGTGATCATTTTGAAGAAGATCGATATGCTCAGCAAATATATACTTATTTTTAATTAGTTTTTCTCCTAATCGCTTTAATTCTTCCATGTTTGCCTCCACCACCGTCAACTAATTTAATTCTAGTTAATACGTACTTTCTCTTATATCGTTTATAGCCTAATTATCCATTTTAAAACATCAATCTTCTATTCAATTTTTCTGGATGTTTGCATATTTCTCATTTGGGTACTATATAAAAACTGAGTATTTACTAATCATCTTTGGGGGGATATTTATGTCTAACAAAAATAATGACAATGAAACAGAAAATATGATGGACCTGATTCGCTTAATTAATGCTAAAAACCATGGCAGAAGGATTAAGAAAATCATGAAAGAAAATAAAGCTGAAGATAAGAAAACCAATTAAAATAAAGAGCTCTCGCCTAAGACCAAGGTGAGAGCTCTTTTCCAATTATACTTTGAACGTGTGTGTCATCTCTTGCATTTCTTTTGCCAACTTAGCTAACGTTTCAGCAAACGTACTTATTTCTTGGATAGAAATTGCTTGTTCCTCAGTAGCTGCTAATACACTTTGAGTGGAGGCAGCCGACTCTGCAGCAGCATTAGTGATCATATCCATTGATTTTACAGCACTATTTGTTCCAGATGTCATCTGTTCAATCGCAGCAGAAACTTGAGCTACTTGTTCAAATACCGAATTAACTGATTCCTGAATCTGTGTAAAAGATTCACCTGCCCCTGACATCACATTGATTCCGTCGCTGACCTCTGCATTAACGGATTCCATGGTATCAACCACCTGACGTGTTTCAGTCTGTATATGAGAGATAATCCCTGTGATTTGCTGTGTAGCATCCCCTGATTGTTCTGCTAATTTCCGTACTTCATTTGCTACAACTGCAAATCCTTTTCCTTGTTCTCCTGCTCTCGCTGCCTCTATTGCCGCATTTAAGGCCAATAAGTTGGTTTGCGCTGATATCCCTGTAATTACTTCGACAATCTTTCCTATTTCTTTCGATCGTTCACCTAATCCCCTGACTACTCTTGCTAACTCATTGACATTTGAATAGATGGATTCCATCTGTCTTCCTGCAGATTCAATCGAACTAGTTCCCGCATCGGCTTTTTCCATTGATTTATTTATACTTGAAACTACGGTCACCGCGTTTGTAGAAACTTGAGCAAGACTTTCAGACATTTGATGAATCACATTGGATGTTTCACTTACACCTCGCACCTGATTATCTGCTCCACGAGAAATCCCTTCAATAACTGTTGAAATATGTTCTGTGGCCTGATTTGTTTGTGCTGTACCTTGAGCCAAGTTAATCGAAAAGTCAGTCATATTTTTCGATGATTCCTGAACTTTATTTAATACATTTGACCATGAATCAACCGCATAATTTACACTGATTGCCACAGATGCAAGAAAACCAAGATTCTCCGGTTCTAAGCGATCTCTCATATCTCCATCTGCCAGCTTTTCGAAGAACGTATTAATCTTTTCTATCGGTTTGATAAATCGTCTATGATTTATAAAAGCTGAAATCACTCCAACTACTCCGCCCATTAACGTAATACATATAAGGTTGATAACAAAACTTTTCCCCTCTATTCCGTTCATGATACAAACAAAAAAACCAATCGTGAATGTTGCTGGAATGACAATGATACTCGTTCGTAAAATATATTGGAAAAGCTGCATAGATTCATTCTCCTTACAATTAGTTTAAAAGCGCTTACATAGTTAAGCTCTACTCTTTATTTCAATCTAGCATAACTATTATACTATAAACACTTCTAACTATTTGGTTTTTTTTACCTTATAAAAAAAACCGACCTCAAATGCGAAGTCAGCCGATTAGTTCTACTTTACCCTCTGTATAAATAATAAAAAATACAATTAGAATAAATACACCACTTAGCAGAAAACCCGCCCAAGCGAATTTTTTTTCGTTTCTAATAGGGTCTTTTCTTTTAAATATTCCGAACAAACACAGCAAAAAGGCAGGGTAGGTACAAACTAAGAATAGCAAGGCAAGCAAACCATAAACAAAAATACTAGCTGAAATACCTGCCATGATCATACTAATTAAAATACTACCAGAAATTAACGCTCCAATACTTAAATAAAAACCTACTACACTTTTATTCATACATTTACACCTCAAGTTATCCATTAGCGGAAGAAAGTCTACACGTTAGCTATCATACCACTTACCACTGCCTCATCGAAAAAAATCATACAAAAAAACCCGTAAATCATATTTACGGGTTTGAACATATAGCGGTTATCTCCATCTCGTATTTCGCATAATTAAGGACACAATAAAAACCACTATGATTGCCCCAAGCAGTGCAGGAACAATGTAAAATCCGCCAGTAGCAGGTCCGATTGAACCTAGAATAGCCGTACCAAGCCATGCTCCTATAAATCCAGCAACGATATTCCCAATGACTCCACCAGGCATATCACGTCCAATTATTAAACTCCCCAGCCAGCCAATAATCCCACCAACAATTAACATCCAAAGAAGTTCCAAGCGTCTTCCACCCCCTTCCCTTGAAAATATATTAAGGGAATAGACAAGTTAGAATAGCTAGTTGGAAAATAATATAAATAAACACCCAACTTTGAATGGAACCTGAGTAGAACAGGCGAGGAATCAGCCATATTGACTGTCTTGCGTGTGTGCTTTATTAACCCTTTTTATCTTTATCCATATATTCTTGTATCTTTTTTTCTTTCCAGTCATAACCAATACTGCTGTGTACCCATGTCGTGACCCCATGTATGAACAATCCAGCACCCCATCCTCCGAGCGGGAACAGAAACCACCAGTTTCCAGCATCCGTTAAGAAATTAATAATAAAGAGCATACTATTCACTAACAGGTAAACAGCTAAATGAATATAGAAGCCAAATAGATTTTCAACCCTTTTTTTCGCCTGACGGTATTGTTCATTTCTCTCCATTTTAGACCCCCTAAAAGTCTTTTAGATATATTATACATAAATACATTAAATTTACATATAAACAAAAAAAATAAACCTACAGCTAAAGAAGTCTAATAGCTGCAGGTTTACGATTTGATTATTTTTTTCTTCTAATATCCGTTATTTGCTTTCCATCATATTCAATATAGACCGTCTCATGATTTCGAAAATCTAGATAGCGGTCACAATCTATTTCGAGGATTTTGTCATTGCTGAACTTCATTGCGCAGCTTGATCCTTCATCATTTTTTGTTACATCAATCACTTCATTCGTTTCGATACCAATAGCTGTACCAGCTTCTCCCTGTGGATAATATTTTTCTATTATCTCTACTTGTTCTGCTACCATTCCTGGACGCATAAATACAAATAATAAAATCAGTAATACAATTAGTAATCCTATTAAAACAGCTGCTTTACTTTTCAATTTCTTAATTACCCTCTTCTCTATGCAATCTATGATCATCTCTCTCTATTTATCCTCTTTTCTACAATTTATTCAGAAAAAAGATAAATATGAAAGCCTTTTTTATTAGCAATGCTCTCACCGAAAAAATCCCTAGACACTACTAAGTTTAAAAGGTTTTCAGCATGGTTTGCAATATATATATACTAGGAAAATCTTAGGTAGGAAGTTAATAAGATCCATTACCTAAATCACTGCCAATGATTTCCCCTGTCAAACCCCAGCTAAATGTTTGAACAGGAAGGAACTTACGGCGACTTTAACAAGCCCGCATCGTTTCATTCATACAGGATTCCATCCAGTAACACCACTATTTGTTTCTTGAAGTTACTACGCCCTATCTTCACGACTTTTAAAACTATGTATTGGGAAAAGATATTGAGGCAGATACTTTATCTGCAGGAAGGGATTGGGGGATTGGTTTTGCGATCCTGATTAACAGTAAAAAAACAGGTATCCGTTTCCGAAACGGATACCTGTATCTATAGAGAATAAAATGAGCAGTTTTGTTATTATCTTTGAACAACTGCTGCTGGTACTTCTAATCCAAGACCTTCTGCAATACGAGTTCCATATTCAGCATCTGCTTTGTAGAAGTGTCCAATTTGACGAAGCTTGATTTCATCTAGTGTCACAGGTTTCATTGCACCAACGATATTAGCAACAAGACGAGTACGCTCATCTTCGCTTAGTAGACGGTAAAGATCTCCTGCTTGTGTATAATGATCATGTTCATCATACGCAACACTATCAGCTACTCCTGAAACAGCAAATGGAGCTATTTTGTTTTCTGGAGTTTCAGTAGGGCCGCCGAAACTATTTGGCTCATAATATACTGATTTACCGCCGTTAGCATCATGACGCATAGCGCCATCACGGAAGTTGTTAGCAGCTTCCACTTTCGGGCGATTAATCGGAAGTGTATTATGATTAGCACCAACACGGTAACGTGCAGCATCAGCGTAAGCAAATAGTCGCCCTTGAAGCATTTTATCTGGAGATGGCTCAATACCAGGTACAAGCGTTCCAGGTGAGAATGTTGCTTGCTCAACTTCAGCAAAATAGTTCTCAGGGTTTCTATTTAATGTCATACGGCCAACTTCGATTAACGGGTAATCTTTTTGAGACCATACTTTTGTTACATCAAATGGATCGAAACGGTACGTATTTGCATCTTCTTCAGGCATGATTTGAACGCATAGCTTCCAAGAAGGGAAATCACCTTTTTCAATCGCATTGAATAAATCTTCAGTGTGGTAATCAGGATTTTCACCTGCAAGCTGTGCAGCAAGATCCACATCAAGGTTTTTAACACCTTGTTCAGTTTTAAAGTGGTATTTCACCCAAACTGCTTGTCCTTCAGCATTAACCCACTTGAACGTATGGCTTCCGAAACCATGAGTGTGACGCCATGTAGCAGGAATACCACGGTCTGACATTAGAATTGAAACCTGATGAAGTGATTCTGGAGAATGAGACCAGAAATCCCATACTGCTGTTGGGTTCTTCAAGTGTGTTTGTGGATCTCTTTTTTGTGTATGGATAAAGTCAGGGAATTTAATTGCATCACGAATAAAGAATACAGGCGTGTTATTACCTACGATATCGTAGTTGCCTTCTTCTGTATAAAATTTAACAGCAAATCCACGTGGATCACGAAGCGTATCAGCAGAACCAAGTTCACCAGCAACTGTAGAGAAGCGGATAAACATATCTGTTTTTGTGCCTGTGCCATTAAATAGTTTTGCTTTAGTATATTGTGACATATCATTTGTCACTTCGAAGAAACCATGTGCTCCGCCGCCTTTAGCATGTACAACACGCTCAGGCACACGTTCACGGTTAAAATGTGCAAGTTTTTCTAAAAGATATACGTCTTGAATCAATGTAGGGCCGCGATGGCCGGCAGTAATTGAATTTTGGTTGTCACCAACAGGTGCACCCCAGCTAGTCGTAAGTTTACGATCTGTCATAAAAAAAATCACCCCATATAATTAATAATCACATTTATAATACTAACGTTTATTAAAAAAAAATCAATACTTATTTATAATAATTTTAATTTAATACTATGTATTTGTTACTTCAAATTTCACATTTTATGTCAAGAAAAATGAATTGTATGTTTGCTCTAATCCCTTT
Source organism: Peribacillus sp. FSL H8-0477 (assembly GCF_038002765.1). NCBI lineage: Bacteria > Bacillati > Bacillota > Bacilli > Caryophanales > Bacillaceae > Peribacillus > Peribacillus sp. FSL H8-0477. The sequence goes on from NZ_JBBODE010000001.1 coordinate 1,725,734, forward strand.
CAGGCAGACATTAAGAGCATTATCCCTCATGTTACTCTGTTGATTTCTTCTATCTATTCACCAAGATACTTATTGCAAATTTCTAACTGTCATTCTCATTTACAATGCCAGAAAAACATTTATAAAAGAAAGCTGGACAATCATTCTTAACCCTTCTTCACTAAAAAAGGACATAACCAAATAATTTTTCATCTTCTAAAATGGGGTGTTGATTTCCATTCCAGACGTTTCGCTTTCCGCGGGCAGGCGGTGAGCCTTCTCATCGCTTACGCTCCTGCGGGGTCTCACCTGTCCTGCTTTTCCCGCAGGAGTCTTCACGCTAACACTCCCATCAACTGCCTTTCTAAAGGCAATCTCAAAAGTCAAATCCGTTCTATTTTTAAATAAACTTGATAAGGTCCTTTCAAAAACCCATTTAATTCAACGTGGTCAGCTTGAAATGGTCGCACTAGACCAGCTTGTTCCCGAGTACCATTTGGCCCGCAAAATGGAAGAAGCCCTGGACTTTTTATGATCTGGTCAAGATGATCTGTATTTGGAAGTAAGCCGGCCTTGAAAGATGTCATGAACAGTCTTTATAAGCCAGAAAACCTCCATGAAAAGTGTTCAAAACTCAAAGAGGTCCGGAATGAAACATTCCGGACCTCTTTTATCGACAAACTGAGGGGCTGTCTCATATGTCCTTTTTAAAGTAAAGTAACGCAAAATTGAAGAGGCAGAAATGTTGTTAAAACAACATTTCTGCCTCTCTCTTTTTATTCATTTTGGGCTTAAGTACCCCTTTTGGGAAAGCCCGAGAACTTTAGTTAGATGCCCTGCTCTTTTTCCTCGTCAACACCCAGTAGATAGGAAGTCCGATAATTCCAATTCCAATCGATAAAAGTGCATCCGCGGGTTTATCCATTACCGTATTAACCACCAGATAAATGGTTCCAATTACAGCTATAATTGGTGTTAACGGATAAAAAGGAACTTTATACGTCTTCACATCCGGCTGTTTCTTCCTGAGAATAAACACCGCAAAAAACGCTAAGCCATAAAAAGAAAATACTGAGAAAATGGCCATATCTGTGAGTCGATCTGGATCACTAACAATCATCATAATAACTGCAATGACCATTTGCATGATTGTTGCATTCATTGGTGTCTTGTAGGTCTTATGAACTTTTGAAATTTGTTTGGATCCAGGCAGTAATCCATTTTGCGCCATGGCAAAAGGAATTCTGGGAAACGTTAAAATTTTCCCATTTAAACAGCCAAAGATAGAAATTAAAATTCCTATGGTAATTAATTTACCCCCAAAATCCCCAAAGAGAATCGTAGCCGCAGTATTTGCTGCATTGGGACCGAGTTCAATGATTTGTTCTGCAGTAAGTACATGAAGCATAGCTACATTTACAGACAAGTATGAAACCATAACAATTAAAATCCCTGTAATAATTGCCTTCGGAAGCGTTTTCGAAGGATCCTTCATTTCCCCTGCCATAAATCCGACATTCATCCAGCCATCATAGGCCCAGAGTGTGGCCAGTATTGCTGCTCCCATGCTAATAGCTGCTGTTGAAGACCCACTCGAAACATTTAATACTGGTTGATCTCCCAAAATGATTCCAAATATAGCAATGGCGAATATCGGAATCAGTTTTGCAACCGTAGAAACATTTTGGATCATTCCTCCATAACGAGTACCTAGACTATTCACAACACCTAAAAAAATGACCGTTATAATACCCACGATTGTTGATAACGAGGAATCTAACTGAAAAAAACTAACGAGTAACGAACCAAAATATAACCCTAGGGCTCCCATAACTGCTGGTCCATAAATAACTGTTTGAACCCATCCGCATATGAATCCCCATATCCTGCCGTATACTTCCTCCAGATAAGCATACAGCCCTCCGGTTTTTGGAATACGCGTACTTACTTCGGCAATCGTTAACCCGCTGGCAAGGGTGATGAGTCCCCCTATTAACCAGGCTAAGAGTGCTCTCGTTGAGTCACCGCTTGATTCAAGAACAATTCCTGGTTTCATAAAAATTCCGGACCCGATTACGGTTCCAACTACTAATGATGTTCCAACAAAGAAGCCGATGTTTTTCTTTAACTGTACTGTTCCCAAAGCATCCTCCCCATAACCTATGTATAAATTTAATGTAGTAATTATAACATGTTTAATATATAAGAATAATTTAATTGTTGGCTTTACTATGGCTGAAAAATGCTATTTAATCAACAATTTAAAGCCCTGCTTCTTTAAAAAGAAGCAAGGCTTTGTGTTTAGTTTAAATGACTATGTTTTTTGGAGTAACTAAAATAAATAATCGTCCCAATCGACAGCCAAATAACAAATGAAATCCAAGTAATCAGCGGCAGACTCGAAGCTAAATAGAGACATAGCAATGCGCTGATGGCCGGCAGGACAGGAACAAAAGGCACACGGAAGGACGCTTTCAAATTAGGATGACTTTTACGCAGCACAATAATAGCAAGTGACACGAGCGTGAAAGCTGCTAATGTCCCCATATTAACCAAATGAGCTAGGGTAGTTAAATCAACGAAACCAGCAATTCCAGCTGCTACGAATCCGGTAATCCAAGTATTGATGAACGGAGTCTTAAATTTCGAATTCACTTTAGCCAAGGTTTTAGGCAGGAGACCATCTCTGCTCATTGCATAAGAAAGACGCACCTGTGCATATATCAACGCTAATATTACGGTTGTAATTCCAGCAACTGCCCCTACAGATATAATTCCAGCCATGGAATCTTGTCCAACCACACGAAGTGCAAAGGATACAGGATCCGCCACATTTAGCTGGGTATACGAAACCATTCCTGTCAGCACAGCGGATACACTTATATACAATACTGTACAGATTAATAAAGATGTAACGATTCCAATTGGCATATTCCTCTTCGGATTTTTCACTTCTTCAGATGCTGTAGCAATCACATCAAAGCCAATATAGGCAAAGAATACTGTTGCAGCACTGGTAACAATCCCTTCTAATCCAAATGGTGCAAAGGGGGTCCAGTTTTCAGGTTTTACATAGTTGATTCCTGTAACAATAAACAACAAAATGACTCCTAATTTAATAAATACCATAATGTTATTAAATGTAATGCTTTCCTTTACTCCACGACTGACAAGCGCCGTGATTGACAAAATAATTAATACAGCGGGTAAATTAACTAGTCCGCCGGATCCCATTCCAGGAGCAGATGCTAACACTTTTGGCACTTCCATACCAAAGCCGGCAATAAGTGATTGGAAGTACGCAGACCAACCTGTTGCAACTGCTGCAATGGCAAGAATATATTCCAATATTAGGTCCCAGCCAATCAAAAAGGCAAAGATTTCTCCTAATGTTGCATAGGTGTATGTATAAACACTACCTGATACCGGTACAGCAGAAGAAAACTCAGCGTAACAAAAGGCTGCCAGCGCACACGCTATGCCAGCAAGGACAAAGGAAAGCATAATGGCAGGTCCGCCGCTGGTTGCAGCTACTACACCAGTGATAACAAAAATCCCAGTTCCAATGACACAACCGACACCTAGGAAAATTAAATCAAGTAATCCCATCGAACGATTTAGATCTTTTCGCTGACCTTGAACAAGTAAATCATTTATTGATTTTTTTCGAAATATTTGGTTCATGGGAGTCCTCCTGATTAAATACAAAAAAATTCTGAATTAATACATCAAATAGCAGTATATTGTCGATTTTTGTCGAAGTCAAGTTCCTTTTAAATGAATTGGTTTATATCATGCCTGTTTTATATAGTATCTAACAAAATCTAGTATCTATTTAGTCTTTACACATATTTCGATAAGCAATGTCAGGTAACACAATAAAACTCTCGTCCCATATATATGAGACGAGAGTTTTATATAGTCTATTCATTTCCAGCAATCGGAACCTTACCAAACAATAAACAGAAGGATGATTGCTAGTACTATTCGATAAATGGCAAATGGAGTCAATTTAATTTTTTCAATCAACTTCAGGAAGTATTTAATACAAAATAATGCAAACACAAATGCACTAATGAAGCCTGCAATGAAAAACGGCATCGCTTCAGGTGTAAAAAAGCTCCAATATTTAACCACTTTTAAAAGGGTAGCTCCAGCCATAATCGGTACGGCCATGATGAAGGTAAAATCTGCTGCAGCCCGATAACTCATTCCTAGGAGAACCCCTCCGGAAATTGTTGATCCCGAACGCGAGAATCCAGGCCATAATGACAAGCATTGAATAAGTCCAACACCAAGGGCTTGTTTATAGGTAATCTGATCAACTGTTTCAGTCTTAATTTTCGGATGCAGCTTATCAGCAGCAATCATAAGGAAAGCACCAATAAATAATCCAATTGCGACCGTTTTTACTGAAAAAAGATGATCGTCAATATAATCCTCAAAAGCAAGACCTAGTACTGCTGCTGGAAGTAATCCAACAATGATTTGCAATAAATTGAGTTTCTTTTGACCAGCAGGAGCTGAAGAATCCATTTTCTTCAATCCAAGCAAGTCCATAAAACGGCTCCAAAAAAGAACCACTACAGCAAGAATAGAACCTAGCTGAATGATTATCTTAAAAGCATTGGCAATCTCGTCTCCAAATAACTCATTTGATTTAAATAAAAAATCGTCGACAATAATCATGTGACCTGTTGACGAAACTGGTGCAAATTCTGTTAGTCCCTCAACCAATCCAAGGACTATTGCAACAAATATTTCCCACATTTCTTAACTCCACCTCGTTTGATCTTATTCAGCTCTAATTAACAGTATATTTATTATTTCTTTTCTTGCATACGGTCGATTTTACCGGTTGTATAGAAAATTGTCTAAGATAATAGGTGAAATATTGTCAGATACGACGTAAAATAGGGAAAAATAGCTAGAGACACCTCGTAAAAGGAAGTGAATGTAGTGAAAAAAATTAGTGTTTATGCTCATCGAGGATCAAGAGGTACACATCCTGAAAATACAATGGCTGCTTTTATCGAAGCCGAAAGAGTGGGTGCTGATGGCATTGAATTCGATGTCCATCTTACTAAAGACGGCGAACTTGTTATTATTCATGACGAAACTCTTAATCGAACGACCAACTTAACTGGCTTTGTTAAGGATTATACTGCAGTTGAATTAAGAAAAGCTGATGCTGGGGTGAAATTTTCACCTGCTTTCTCTGGAGAGGGCCTCCCCTTCCTCTCTGATGTGTTTGAATGGGCTTCAGCAAATAAACTGATTATGAATGTAGAGTTAAAAAATGATAAGCTGAACTATCCTGCTATTGAGCAAAAGGTCATATCCTTAATCCGTCACTATCATTTAGAAAGCCGTATTGTTCTTTCTTCTTTTAATCATTCTTCTATTGCAGAAGTAAAAAAACTCGCACCCGACATCGAGCGTGCATTACTATTTGAAGGTCTTCCAGATGATATTGTCAATATTTTATCTAAAAAGAAGGAAGCAGGATTTCATCCAGATGCGCCTAGTCTAACCAAAGAGTTAAACAAGCAGGCACAAGAACTAGGATATGTTGTACGGCCGTGGGTAGCTAATACAAAGGAATGGATCCTTAGAATGGCTGAGTTCGGGGTAGATGTGATAATGACTGATTTTCCTGAAGCCGCTATAGGCATTCTTCAAACTAAACAAGATCTCGAATCAATATAAAAAAGAAGGGGCATCAGCCCCTTCTTTAATCCATATTTATTAGGTTTTATCAACGAGACGATCCGCCTAGTTGTTGTTCAGCCATTTGTACTAAACGCTTAGTGATTTCTCCACCAACCGATCCGTTCGCACGAGCAGTTGTTTCTGCACCTAAATTTACTCCAAATTCAGAAGCGATTTCATACTTCATTTGTTCTAGTGCTTGTTCTGCTCCTGGTACTACTAAATCATTGCTGCTGTTGTTATTTGCCATATGTCTTTCACCTCCTCTCTACTATTAATGATTTACTAATCTCCCCTTTTGTATGTTTGCCAATTTATTGAAAGTTGTTTATTCACTTATCATGAATAAAATCTTTTCTCATACATTAATAATGAAGTCTTTTTCTTTTATGGCATGCCATCTATAAGAAGGAGGATATTCCTTTGCAAATACATGTTGTTCAGCCAAATCAAACGTTGTCAGGTATTGCATCAACATATGGGGTCACGGTAGACAGACTGATTGAGTCGAATAAAATTCCGAACCCAACCAACTTAGTTGTCGGACAAAATATCGTGATCCCTATTGTAGGCAGTTATTATTTCGTTCAGCCAGGAGATTCCCTTTATAGTATTGCGCAGAAGGTAAACGTTCCGTATCAAGAACTAGCGAGAATAAATGGCCTTTCAGAAAATCAACAGCTCTCCGTTGGTTACCGGCTTTATATACCAGCTCGAACAAAAACAACAGCCGAATTTAATGCGTATATTGAGCCGCGTGGATCCAAAGTATCAACTGTCTTAGAGCAAAGTGCTATAGAGAATGCACCGTACTTAACTTATTTAGCACCGTTTAGTTTCCAAGCAAAGCGAGACGGTTCTCTTAAAGAGCCGCTCCTAAATAACTTTGCCGAAATTGCTAGAAATAATCGCAATGTTTTAATGATGGTTATTACCAATCAGGAAAATGACCAATTTAATGATGAACTCGGACGGATTCTGTTGACTGATATGGACATACAAACTAAGTTTGTGACCACGATTATCCGAACAGCAAAGAAGTATGGATTCAAAGACATTCATTTTGATTTTGAATATCTTCGACCCGAGGACCGCATAGCATATAGTCAATTTCTTCAAAAAATGAAAACACGTTTTCAAAAAGAGGGCTGGCTATTATCCGCTGCCTTAGCTCCGAAAACCAGTGCAGAGCAAAAAGGCCGCTGGTATGAAGCTCATGATTATAAAGCGATTGGCGCAATTGTTGATTTTGTCGTAATCATGACATACGAATGGGGATACAGCGGAGGACCAGCACAGGCCGTTTCTCCAATTGGTCCCGTTCGGAAGGTATTAGAATATGCCATCACGGAAATGCCCTCTTCCAAGATTCTTATGGGGCAAAATTTATACGGTTACGACTGGACTCTTCCTTTTGTACAGGGAACAACTGCAAAAGCTGTCAGTCCACAACAAGCAATCGAAATTGCCGCTGACTACCAAGTGACCATTGAATACGATCAAACCGCTCAAGCCCCCCATTACACATATACTGATAACGATGATAAACAGCATGAAGTATGGTTTGAAGATGCCCGCTCCATTCAGGCGAAATTTGACCTTCTTAAAGAATTAAAACTACGAGGAATGAGTTATTGGAAACTAGGTCTCGCGTTCCCGCAAAATTGGCTCTTAATCAGCGATAACTTCAATGTACGGAAACGGGCATAAACAGAAAAGCTGTCTCAAAAGGTCCCGAACCTTTGAGCACAGCTTTTTTCTTTTTGAAAGACTACTTGTAACTAAATAAATGACCGCCTTATGAATCCATTTTTTTTTGTACATAATGGAATTAAGGAGAGTGACAAACATGCTAAGAGTAAGAGTAAAACAATTTTATGACAGCTATCCACGCTGGCCGCGGCTGGCTCGGCTGCTCGTGATTATTTGTCTATTTCTGCTGGGATTCGGCACTCTTATTCATCTAGTAGAACCACAAACCTTTACGTTCTTTGATGGGATATGGTGGGCGATAGTAACTGCTGGGACAATTGGATATGGGGACTTCGTTCCCGTAACGCCTTTGGGTAAAGCGGTTGGGATCGTTCTCATTTTTTCTGGAGCTGGTATTGTTGCCACTTACTTCGCCTCCATTGCGGCAGTAGCCGCTTCCTCAGAGAAGTCCTTTATTGAGGGAAAAAAACCATTCAAGGGGAAAGATCAGTTAATCATTGTAGGGTGGAATGAACGCTCTCGGTATATTATCGCGGATATGCACGAAAGAGAACCACAGCTGCCTATTGTCTTAATTGATGAATCTTTACCCAGACATCCACTGCCGCGTACAAACATTCATTTCATTCATGGACGAGCTGCTGAAGATAACGTCTTATTTAAAGCAAACATTCATGAAGCAAAACAAATTCTTATTACAGCTGATTTACAGCAGAATGAATTTCACACAGACATGTTTTCAATCCTTACCCTTCTAGCCGTTAAAGGACTGAATCCTGCGATCTATTGTTTAATTGAGATCCTTACAGAAGAACAGCGTCTTAACGCCTTAAGAGCCGGAGCAAACGGATTAATTGAAACCAATAAATTCGCCAGTTTTTATATGGTTAAGGCACTTATTACCGGTAAAACTGTTTTTGAAGAGGAAGAGCTTCCCTCCAAGTAAAAAACAAACTCGGGTATGACCTTTAAAATCGAGAAGTTGATTTCCTTTCCAGGTGTTTCGCTTTCCGCGGGCGGGCGGTGAGCCGTATCAATGCTTACACTCCTGCAGGGTCTCACCTGTCCCGCTGTTCCCGCAGGTGTCGACTTCAATCAATTGACTTTCTAAACATAAAATTAAAGGCCTATTTGGTCTGAAAAAAGCAAAAGAGGTTCAGAATGAAACCATTCAAAGCCTCTTTTGTCTACTGAAACCTTCTCCAAGGACAAGGTCTTTTACTGGAGCAATTATAAGAGTAACTTTTCGACCTCATGCAAATGAGCCTGACCAAGAGAAATATAGTCTTCAGGAAATTCCCCATCCTTATCCTTCGGTTCAGCAAATTGGTTAAAAGCAGCGGTTACATTCCCGATATTACCCTCTGGATCAACACTATCCTGGTAGACATGAGACAATAAAAAGGGCTGTTGCAGTTCTACGACAGCACCTGCAGAATCGAGCTCGCTGTTAACTGCTTTAAATGGCAATCGTAAAAATAAATACCCTTCCTTATCATCCATTTTATAATCAAAAGACCCATGTTCATAATCCCAATTCCCACCAATTGAATAACCCAGCGGTTTCAACTTTTGTTCTAAATCAGACAGTGAAAAAGCCTTACCTGAAAGTGAAGAAGACAACTCAATCATTCAAACATCTCCTTTTTCTACTTTAGATTAGCTTTACCCACACCGGATAAATCATCCGAAGAAAGAGCCTGTCTTTCAAATTTCTAGTGTATCTGTTGGGATCTGAATCTGTAGTTGTTCGATCTCTTTTTACTTAGTTTCGTCATCCTTATCACTTTGGTTTATTTTCTCAATCTCTCCTTGGAGTTTCGTTAGCTGCTTTTCTAAGTGTGACGATGAAATTGATGATTGGCTGGCGGCACCGCTAACGGCCGAACTCGATAGTAAAAAAACTATACAAGATAAGAATTACCAATATATGAACAAAAAAAATCCAGAGCAGCATAGCCGCTCCGGATTCATTATTACAGACGTTTTTCTAGTTCCGCTTTCTTTTCCTCAAACCCAGGTTTACCTAGTAAAGCAAACATGTTTACTTTATAAGCTTCAACTCCAGGTTGGTCAAACGGATTAACTCCAAGCAGGTAACCGCTGATTGCACATGCTTTTTCAAAGAAATACACAAGGTATCCGAATGTAAAAGCATCCATTTTAGGGATACTTACGATTAAATTCGGTACGCCGCCATCTGTATGAGCAAGCAATGTTCCCTCAAACGCTTTATCATTAACAAAATCAACTGATTTGCCAGCCAGATAATTCAAGCCATCCAAATCATTCTCTTCTGCTTCAATGGTTAGCTCATGACGCGCCTGGTCAACTTTAATAACTGTTTCAAAAAGGTCACGGCGACCTTCTTGTACATATTGACCTAATGAATGCAGGTCAGTCGAAAAGTTGGCTGAGGAAGGGAAAATACCTTTTTGATCTTTTCCTTCACTTTCACCAAACAACTGCTTCCACCATTCAGAGAAATACTGTAAGCCTGGCTCATAGTTAATTAACATTTCAATGGTTTTACCCTTATTGTAAAGTACATTTCGAACAGCAGCATACTGATACGCAAGATTTTCGGAAAGTTCATCTGAACTGAAATCTTGACGTGCCTCTGCTGCCCCTTTCATCATTTCTTCAATATTTGCACCGCTTACTGCAATAGGTAATAATCCTACAGCAGTTAATACAGAATAACGGCCTCCAATATCATCAGCAATGACGAATGACTCATAACCTTTTTCTGTTGCAAGTGTTTTTAATGCACCTTTTGCTTTATCTGTCGTAGCATAAATTCGAGATTTCGCTTCATTCTCTCCATATTTTTCTTCGAGAAGTTTACGGAAAATCCTGAAAGCCAAAGCAGGTTCTGTCGTCGTACCCGATTTAGAAATGACATTGATTGAAAAATCTTTATCTTTTAATAAATCCATTACATCCGTCATATAGGATGAACTGATATTATTTCCAACAAAGATAATTTGTGGTGTTTTACGCTGTTCGCCAGGAAGTGCATTATAGAAACTATGTTGCAGCATTTCAATTGCAGCCCGAGCTCCTAGATAAGAACCGCCAATTCCAATAACAAGTAAAACTTCTGAATCCTTTTGAATCTTTGCAGCGGACTTTTGAATCCTTGAAAATTCTTCTTTATCATAATTCTCTGGAAGATCGATCCAGCCTAGAAATTCATTCCCTGCACCTGATTTAGCGTGAAGAGATTGGTGCGCTGCTTTTACAGCATCTTGTAAGTAAGTAATTTCATGTTCACCGAAGAACGGTAATGCTTTTGAGTAATCGAAACGTACATGTGTCATGTTAGTTCCTCCATCTTCTATAAGAGTACCACTTCACTTTATACAAACCCATCCCATTAATCAAGATGCTCCTATACAAAAATCACAGGGATGCACGTAATATTGCGAGTACGTCTTCTCGATTTAACTTCTTAAAGTTACCAAATTCGCCGTTTATCATAGCTTTATCAGCCATTTCTTCTATTTTCGAATCATCTATATCATATTCCGACAATTTTGTGGGCGCACCTAAGCTGCTCCAAAATTCCCGCAGTTTTTCAATTCCCTCAAGAGCTGTTTCTTCATCAGTTTTTCCTGCTGGGTCAACACCAAACACGCGGATTGCCACCTGTTTAAAACGAGAAACATCTTCATGAAGCACATGCTTCATCCAATTAGGGAAAATGATTGCCAGACCGCCTGCATGAGGAATATCGTATATCGCTGATACAGCATGTTCTATATTATGTGATGCCCAATCTCCTCGATATCCAACCTGTAAATACCCATTAAGAGCAATCGTACCTGAATAAAGAATGGTCTCTCTAAGTTCATAGTTGTCTAATTCATTTAACAGTTTAGGTCCAGACTCAATCACCGTAAGAAGTAATGATTCACAAAAACGGTCCTGAAGGGGTGCATTTGTTTTTTGATGAAAGTATTGTTCAAATACGTGAGACATCATATCAACCATTCCATAAACAGTGTGATTTTTCGGAACAGTAAACGTATTAACTGGATCAAGGATGGAGAATGTCGGGAATGTCAACGGACTTCCCCAGCCGTATTTCTCTTTTGTTTCCCAGTTAGTGATAACCGAACCTGAATTCATCTCTGATCCCGTGGCCGCAATCGTCAGAACCGTTCCAAAGGGAAGTGCTTCCTTAACCGGCGCTTTTTTAGTTACTAAATCCCAAGCATCTCCATCATACTTAGCCCCTGCTGCAATCGCCTTTGTACAATCGATTACACTACCACCGCCGGCAGCTAGTATAAAGTCAATATTTTCTTTTTTACAGATTTCTACACCTTTACGTACTGTCGTAATTCGCGGGTTTGGTTCTACACCGGCTAATTCATATATATCTGCATCTATGCTTTTGAGTTGTGTCATAATCTCATCATAAAGGCCGTTCTTCTTTATACTTCCGCCGCCATAAACAAGAAGTACCTTTGTTCCGTACTGCGGAATTTCTTTTGATAGTTGTTCAAGTTGTCCTTTACCAAATATTAGTTTGGTGGGATTTTGATAAGTAAAGTTATTCATTAAAAAATAGCCTCCTTTTTTCTTCATTATGAAGAATCGCGCGTAGAATTACAAAATATCGGATTGAGTAAATGAATAAATTTCGGGTTATGCAGCAAACTATAGATGTTCGAACTCAAAGGAGGAAATACTATGAGTGGCATTCAAAGAGCTGCACTAGTCCTTACAATAATCGGCGCCATTAACTGGGGACTGATTGGATTTTTCCAATTTGACCTCGTAGGTGCTATCTTCGGTGGCCAAGGTTCTGCCATTTCCCGTATCATATTCGGTCTTGTCGGAATAGCAGGATTGGTTAATCTCGGTCTTTTATTTAAACCGAGTGAGGAACGCTCTACGCAACCTGAAACAAGGACAGAACGTTAAAGAAGAAATGGCCGGCAATCGCCGGCCATTTCTTTATTGATATGAAAATAAATAAAAAAAACGGCTGCTCTCAAGAGAGCAGCCGTCGAAAATTATTTTTTAATTAAATCTTCGCGTTGGGATTGTTCGATCCATTCTTGAAGCTTGTCCTTCAACGTATTGAAGCCTTCATTTGAATCATTAGTTGTTGTTGAAGTTTTAATAGCTGCTTGACGTTTTTTAGGGGCTTTTTTAGCTGGTGAAGCAGGAACTTCTGGAGCTTCTTCAGTAGCACGAATTGATAATCCGATTTTACCTGCTGATGCATCAACAGAAAGTACTTTAACTTGAACTTCATCGCCCACTTTAAGATGTTCATTAACATCTTTAACATATCCGTGAGTAATCTCAGAAATATGAACTAAACCTTGTGTAGACTCATCTAACGCAACAAATGCACCATATGCTTGAATGCCGGTTACTTTACCAGTAACGACCGATCCAACTTCGAATTTTTCAGACATTGTAACACTCCTATATAAGTATATTTTTCCTCTATTACACGCAATATAAAATTATATCATACTTTTTGCAAATAATCAAAACATCCATATTCATTTTAACACACATTACATATTGTTTAAACCAGTAATTTAAAGAACGACCTTGTCTTTACATTCTCCAATTTCTTTTCAATTCAGTCATCCAGACAGCTGGATGATATTCCTATTATTAGAAACAGCCGATTTACAGCATTAATTCCCCTCTTGTCCTTCCCTAAAAAACATAGTAGTATAGTAAAAATATTCACAATTCAGCATTTTATAAAAGATACCTTCTCGATTTATTGTTGATTGTATTTTAAAAGGAGTTATTCAATTATGGCAAACCAAGAGCAGTGGACATCTAAGATTGGATTTATTTTAGCAGCAGCAGGGTCTGCTATTGGGTTAGGAGCGATCTGGAAATTCCCTTATATGGCAGGGACAAATGGGGGCGGTATTTTTTTACTACTGTTCATCCTATTTACCCTTTTAATTGGTACACCGATATTAATAGCTGAATTCATTATCGGCAGAAATGCACAAAAGGATGCAGTAAGTGCTTATAGGAAAATTTCACCTAAAAAACCATGGTATTTAATTGGTTATGGTGGAGTGATTGCCTCCCTTATCTTGCTTTCCTTTTATAGTGTTGTCGGCGGCTGGATTCTCTCTTATTTAGTACGAAGCTTCTCAGGCTCACTTTCAGGTCTTAGTCAGTCTGACTATAATGGATTATTTAATGACATTATCAGCAGCCCAACGGAAACAATACTAGCTCAATTCGCTTTTATGATTCTAACTATTATTGTTGTACAGGGCGGTGTTCAAAAGGGAATTGAAAAAGCATCTAAATATATGATGCCTGCATTATTTATTTTGTTTATTGTGCTATTGATTCGTTCTGTCACCCTTGATGGGGCAATGGAAGGGATTAAATTTTTCTTACAGCCTGATTTAGCGTCCCTTTCCAAAGAAACGGTTCTGCTTGCACTAGGGCAAGCGTTCTTCGCACTAAGTGTTGGTATATCTGTAATGGTCACTTATGCTTCTTATTTAAGCAAAAAGGAGGATATTGCTAAGTCAGCCTTTTCGGTTGTTGCATTAAATATCTTCATCTCCATATTGGCTGGTTTAGTTATCTTCCCTGCCGTCTTTGCTTTTGGTTTCGATCCTGCAAGTGGTCCGGGGCTTGTCTTTGTTGTTTTACCCGCCGTATTTAACGAAATGGCTTTCGGCACCTTGTTTATGGCAATCTTTTTTATTCTGCTTTTATTTGCAACCTTAACCTCAGCTTTCTCCATTCTCGAAATTATGGTTGCAGTTATGACTAAGAATGACACTAAAAAACGTAAAAAAGCATCATGGATATCCGGCCTTACTGTTTTCGTTGTTGGGATTCCAAGTGCTCTATCATTCGGTGTTCTATCTGATGTTAAACTTTTCGGCAAAACCATTTTTGATTTTGCTGACTTCCTGACAAGTAATATTGCTCTGCCTTTAGGCGCTATGCTGATATCCATCTTCGTTGGGTATCAAATGAAACGATTTGAAGTGCAAAAAGAGCTTGAACTTGGAACTGCAAGTACAGGGAAATTTTTTAGAATGTGGTATTTCTTAATCCGTTACGTGGCTCCAATAGGCATTTTCTTCATCCTATTAAGTTCTTTAGGAATTATTTAGGAATGATCAAGAAAAATACATTTTTATAAGATCTAATTCCTTCCTTATCATGGTAAAATTAGGTAGAAGCGAAATCTCTTTCTAAGGAAGTGAATTGCAATGACCGATATCGGTAAACTAATTAAAACATATCGAGAAAAGAAAAATCTGACACAGCAAGAATTAGCTGTTAAAGCAAGATTAGGTACTAAATCGATTGAAAAGTATGAGTCTGGAGAACAGATTCCCGATACTCAGACGGCATTGAAAATCTCAACAGTCCTTGATTTACCTGCTTCGGAACTATTAGAACATGAATACACCGTTCGTCATGATATTGATCAAGAAATCATCCAGCTGATTACTGAGCTTGGACACGAAAAGGCAAAGGTTATTTTGCGTAAGTTCAAGGAATTAAACGCAGAAGACTATACCTATATTATGCAAAAAATGTATGAATTAAATCACGTCAGTCAGTATAACGATAAAGAATAGTGGCAAGACTACTCGTAAGACATCTAAGGTTAGTCAGGATTCTATTTGCCCTGAAAAACATTCCTTTCTGATGTTTTTCAAGTATTCCCCCTTTTTAATAGGGCCCCCAAAGCTTGGGAGCCCTATTTTTTTATTGATAATTTTTCATAAATCGTGCTATTCGTTTTACTGCTTCTTGAAGTTGAACCAGTGATGATGCATAAGAACAACGGATATAACCTTCACCGCTTTCTCCAAAAACATCCCCGGGAACAACCGCAACTCTTTCTTCAAGAAGCAATTTCTCTGCAAATTTTTGAGAACTTAAGCCTGTCTTTGCAATGGAAGGAAACGCATAAAAGGCACCCCCTGGATTATGACACGTAAGACCAATTTCATTGAAGGATTTTACGATATAGTTTCTTCTCTGCCTGTAGCTAGTGCGCATATCTTCTACGTCATCCCAACCATGTTTCAATGCCTCTAACGCACCATACTGGGCCATTGTGGGTGCACACATCATCGTATACTGATGGAGCTTTAACATGGCCTCAAGAATTTCCCGCGGCGCACAAACAAACCCAAGACGCCAGCCAGTCATTGCAAAACTTTTAGAAAATCCATTGATTAAAATGGTCCGATTAATCATATCTCCTACTGATGCAAAGGAGGTAAATGTTTCGTCATACGCTAGCTCTGCATAGATTTCATCTGCGATCACCAGCAAATCATTTTTCTTAATGATCTCAGCAATTTTAATTAACTCTTCTTTATTAAGCTGTGTGCCAGTAGGATTATTCGGTGAACAAATAATCATCGCCTTGGTGTTAGGGGTAATCGCCTCTTCTAGTTCTGCTGGTGTCAGCTTAAATTGATTTTCACCGGTCGTATGAATGATCTTAGGAACCCCTCCAGCCATTGTTACTAAGGGAGCATACGAAACAAAGCATGGCGAAACCACTAATACTTCTTCACCTGGATTAATAATAGACCGTAACGCAAGATCAATTCCTTCACTTGCACCAACCGTGACTAAGATTTGATGTTCAGGTTGGTATGAGACGTTAAAGGCTTGTTCCATATAGCCGGCTATTTCCGTGCGCAGTTCCAATAAGCCAGCATTTGCTGTATAGGATGTCCTGCCTTCCTCTAAGGAATGTATAGCCGCTTCTCGAACGGACCAAGAAGTAACAAAATCCGGTTCACCAACACCTAGTGACACGACACCTTCCATATTAGCAGCCAAATCGAAGAACTTTCGAATACCTGATGGCGGCAGACTTGCAACCGTTTTTGACACATAATTCTCATTTGTCATGGTGACACCACAATCCGATTATCTTCTTCTGGCTGATCAAAAATCGTGCCATCATGTTTATATTTTTTCAAAATAAAATGTGTGGTTGTAGAGATAACAGAATCAAGTGTTGATAACTTTTCAGAAACAAATCTTGCAATTTCATTCATTGAGTTTCCTTCAACGATGACCGATAAATCATATACGCCTGACATTAAATAAACAGACTCAACTTCTTTAAACCGATATATCCGCTGTGCCACTTCATCAAAGCCCACACCTCGTTTAGGCGTAACCTTGACATCAATCATAGCGGTGACCCCGTGATGCTCATCAATTTTCGCCCAATTTATAATCGAAGCATACCGTACAATAATCCGCATTTCTTCAAGTTTTGTTAACGTTTCTTCAACCTCTTGTTCGGAGGAAGCTACCATTTTCGCCAAATCACCATAGTCAATTCGACTATTTTTTTCGATAATTCTTAATATTTCTAATTCCTTGTCATTTAAATGCATACCTTTCCCCACTTTCTTTACTCTATAATGGAATACATAAGTTTCAGTTGTTAGTAAACTTTTTTTATTATATCAAATACAAGTTACTGCGTTATAGGAAAATAAGGGCACGATAAAGAAAAGTGTGAACCCTAGGAGGACAGCTCGATGGAACAACCGATACATAAAGGCACCCAAACTATTGAAGAAAATGAACTCTATTATGAACTGTATCAACATCCCGAAGAAAGACCAACACTCATTTTACTACATGGATTTCTTTCATCAACTTTTTGTTACCGCAAGCTGCTTTCCATCCTTACCGAGAAGTATACAGTCTACTTGATTGATATACCCCCTTTTGGGCAAAGCGGAAAGAGCAGTAAGTATACATACTCTCTGACTAATATTGCAAAGACGATTCTAACCTTTATTGACATGCACAAATTGGAAAAAGTAATTTTAATTGGCCATTCCATGGGCGGACAAATAGGGTTAAACATGTGCAAACAACGGCCGGACTTGATAGAAAAAATAATATTACTTGCCGGATCAGGCTATTTAGCAGCTCCTTCTCGATGGTTAAAAAGAGCCAGTTATGTGCCTTTCTTCTCCTACTTCGTCAAGCGGTATCTTGAAAAATCCGGTATCGAAAAGAACCTCCGACAAGTTGTCTACGATCAATCGATGATCGACGATGACATGCGAGACGGATATACTGCACCCTTTCTCCAAGGAAAAGCCATCTTCAAAGCATTAGGAAAAATGGCCCGCGATAAAGAAGATGACCTAACGGAAAACGATTTACATACCATTCACACCAACTGCCTTCTCCTCTGGGGACGCTACGACAAAGTCGTTCCACTATCAATTGGCAAACGACTACACAAAGATCTTCCCTGTTCCCAGCTAATCATCATAGAAGACACAGGACATTTACTGCCAGAGGAAAAACCAGAAGAAGTGTTTCGTCATATTAACAATTTTATTACAAATGAAGGATGACGGCTCCAGGGGGTGGGGGTATTTGCTTTCTTTTTACAGCAGAATCTTGATTATTCCCGTCTGGATTGAGCTTAATCCCGTCTCGAGTATGGGTATTCCCGTCTAGATGAGCATTATTCCCGTCTGAGGGATTGGTATTCCAGTCTGGCACCTTATTATATGATGAAAATACCCATATGGGTATATTAAACGGTAATCAAAAAAAGCTGATCCATAGAAATGGTTCAGCTTTAGAAGGAGCAACTTGCATTATTTTTGATGGTTAGTAATTTTTCGGCAATCTTTAAGCATTCATCATATGCGAGTGCTTCTTCAAAGGAGAATTCATAAATTTCTTTAATTTTCCTGGCTAGGTCTTTACTGTTCTCTATGTCGCGCATGGCGATCATACAGTCGGCTATTTCTGGATCATAAAAATCTTCTCCTTGATTGAAAGGATCCCAGTTTCTCAGGACTTTAACCAGGGCAAGATTCATTTCTTGAGTTTGCATGCAATCATCACCTGCTATTCATTATCTGTGAACATGTTATCATATTACCATAGATAGTAAACTTTAAATGGTGGTGTTTGTAATGAATAACTTTGATGAACATATTGACCGAAAAAATACTGGTGCCTTTAAATGGGATCATATGAAGGATCTCTATGGAAGAGATGACCTTCTGCCAATGTGGGTGGCTGATATGGATTTCCCTTCACCAATAGGTGTACAGAAAGCTTTACTAGATCGAGTCATGCATCCTGTATACGGGTACACAGCTCCTATGCCGACCCTTTTGCCTGTCATTCAAACTTGGCTTAAGAATCGCCATTCCTGGGAAGTTGATAAAGAACATCTTTCCTTCAGCGCAGGCGTAGTCTCTGCAATTGGAATGACGATTCAGGGACTTACTGAACCTGGCGATAAAATTTTGCTGCAATCGCCTATTTACACACCCTTTTTCAGCATGATTGAACAAAATAATCGAGTGGTTGTTAATAGTCAGCTGAAAGTTATTGATGATCGCTTTGAAATAGACTTTATAGACTTTGAAGAGAAACTTAAAGAAGGCGTTAAACTCTTTCTTCTGTGCAGCCCTCATAACCCAGGCGGCCGCATTTGGACAAAAGAGGAGTTAACGCGTATGGGTGAACTTTGTTTGAAGTACGGAACTATAATTGTTAGTGATGAAATTCATGCTGACTTATTTCATTCTCCCTATACTCATTATCCGCTGGCCTCATTAAATGAACGTTATGCCGATCAGACTGTAACCCTGATGGCACCTAGTAAAACCTTTAATATTGCCGGCATGCAAGCATCGATTATGATTACGAGCAATAAAGATATTCGCACCAAAATAACGACTACACAGACTAGAAATGCCTTTCACGGGCTCAATATATTGGGATTAACGGCAATGGAAGCAGCCTATCAAACCGGGGAAACCTGGCTTGACGAAATGCTTGCATATGTTGAAACAAACGTAAAGATTGCAGAAGATTTTATCGCTCATGAAATACCTGGTTTGCGCTGTATGCACCCTGAGGCATCATATCTGCTATGGATTGATTGCCGCGGCCTAGGCTTGAGCGACGAAGAAATCCAAGAACTTCTTACTTCTAAAGGAAAACTGGCATTAGAGCCAGGAGCTAAATACGGTCCTGGCGGAGAAGGTTTTGTTCGAATGAACATTGGCTGTCCACGAACTCTATTAGAAGATGGACTCAACAGACTTAAACAAGCGTTCAGCTGAGAAACATTCACTTCCCTTTTGTAATGACACCGCAGGCGATTCGTTTCCCTGAGTCTCCTGCTGGCTGAGTCATCCCGTCATCTTGGTTTTGATTCACAATGATGGAAGTACCCTTCTGTGTAAAAAGCGTTGTTTTCCCTTTCCTTAACGTTACATCTTTTGCAGTAAGCGTTGCTTTCACATTACCAGAATCCTTTACAATTAAATTAGGCAAATCCCCAGCATGGGCTCCCTTCGGATGAAGAAGCCCATGCTCTTTATCATCGGGATTATAATGGTTGCCTGCTGATTTAAAATCAGGCGCTTTGCACTTACCTACACTATGAATATGAATGCCATGTACGCCCGGCTCAAGCCCCTCCAAATCAACTTTCAGTTTCAATCCCTTCGCTTGTTCCTGAAGCTTAATCGTACCCAAAGAATCCCCATCAGCATTAAACATTTTTACATCCAGTTTCTTCGGATTCTCTTCCGCACAGCCTGCAAGCAGCACCATAAACCCAATCAGTAACACTTTTTTCATCCAATTTTCGCCCCCTAATCTATTCCTATCTTCCCCCCAATAAGAAAAGAGATACAAAAAAAGCACCGTTCCAACTAGGAACGGTGCTTGTCTTTTAATACACGGTTTTAGCTGTAGAATACAGCTTATATCCGCCATCTAGATTTTTCACTTTTATACCATGACCAGTTAGAATACGGGCAGCTAAATATCCTCGTAAACCAACTTGACAAGAAACGTATAAGTCTTTATCTCGAGGTACTTCCTCGAGTCGTTCACGCAATTCATTAACAGGGATATTAATTGTGCCGTCAATCGCGCCTCTAGCCACCTCACCAGGGTCCCGTACATCAATCAATATACCTCCACCTGCCAGAAGTTCATCAATTTCATGCCACTGAACACTCTCAGCTGAACCATCCATAATATTTGAAGCCGCATAACCGGCAATATTAACAGGATCTTTAGCAGAAGAAAACGGCGGTGCGTAGGAAAGCTCTAAATCAGCTAAATCCTCCACCGTCATACTGGCTTTAATGGCGGTTGCTAGTACATCAATCCGTTTATCGATTCCGCCCTTCCCAACTGCCTGTGCTCCAAGTATTTCACCAGTTTTTTTATCAAAAATAACTTTTAACGTCATCGGTGAAGCACCAGGATAATAGCCAGCATGGTTCATAGGCTGAACGTGAATCACTTCATATGAGCGATTCATCTTCTTTAGTGTTTTTTCATTATTTCCGGTTACGGCAGCAGTAAGATCAAATATCTTTACAATCGAAGTTCCGAGTACACCCTTGTAGGCTGCTGGCAATTCATTAATCACATCTGCCACAATACGCCCTTGACGATTAGCAGGACCTGCAAGTGGAACAAAACCAGCCATTCCATTGATATAGTCCTTTACTTCAATGGCATCCCCAACTGCATAAATGGAAGGGTCGGAAGTTTGCAGCTTCTCATTCACTTTAATTGTCCCACGTACTCCAAGTTCAAGTCCTGCATCTTTTGCGAGCTGTGTTTCCGGCTGAACACCGATAGCAAGAATGATCATATCAGCTGTTTCAACCTTGCCGCTTTCTAAAATAATGGTCGTTCCTTGATCTTTAAATTCCTTGACACCATCGTTCAGGATTAAGTTTATCCCTTTATTCTTAAGCTCTGCATGAACAATTTGAGCCATTTCAAAATCGATTGGAGCCATAACTTGATCTCCACGCTCAATGACTGTTACCTTCACTCCGCGTTCTACCAAATTTTCAGCCAGCTCAAGACCAATAAATCCTCCGCCTATCACAACCGCTTGCTTGGGCTTTCCCTCATCAACATATTGTTTAATACGATCTGTGTCTGGAACACTGCGAACCGTAAATAAAGCTATAGCTTCTTCTATTCCAGGAATTTGAGGCTTAATTGGTTTAGAGCCTGGTGAAAGAATTAACGCATCATAGGGTTCATTATATTCTTCTCCCGTTTGCAAATTACGCGCCGTCACCGTTTTTTCTTGTGCATTAATCCGTACAACTTCCGTTAAATTACGAATATCTAAGTTAAAGCGATTACTCATTCCTTCAACAGTCTGAACAAGCAGCTTTTTACGATCTGAAATGACACCGCCGATATAGTACGGAAGTCCGCAATTGGCAAAAGAGATATATTCTCCGCGTTCAAACATAGTAATCGTATCTTCTTCATTTAACCGTCTCAGTCTCGCTGCTGCCGTAGCTCCCCCAGCAACACCGCCAACGATGATTATTTTCTTTTTCATTAATTTTCCCCCTCAATATACCTATGGGGGTATTATAACAAATCAAAAACAGGTGTGAAAGCTTTTGACACACTTTCACACCGTTGACACATTAATCCTCGCTGTCTTCTTCAACATAAGGTTCTTTTTCAGAAGCAGGCAAGTCGCCAAGGATGGTCTGCACGCCTTCTTCTTCTAACATATCCACATAGTTTTCATATTTAGCATTTCGATAGATGGTAACTGAATCTCCGTACAGGTCTACACCCGCAAAGTTTTCATAATCTTCGACGTAGCCAACATTTTCTTGTGCTTCTATATACGTATCGTTATAGTCTGCTGTAGGTTGAACTTGATCTGCAGGTGTATCGGACGTTCCGTATCTCGCAACATCCTGCCAAGAATCCTCACCATCATATCCCACTGATTCATGATCTTTATCTGCCACAAAACCTCCGAAGGACGTACGTAAAACTGATTCTTCGATTGGACGATCATCAGACGTATGTTGAGATGGAGAATGGTCTATACAAAAACGAGTCGTAGGCATGGCCTCCAGCCGTTCATATGGAATGTCTTTTGAGCATACCTCACATTTCCCATAATTTCCTTCTTCAATAGCCTTCAGTCCCTTATCAATATCTGCTAATTCAATTTGATAATGCTCATATAGGGCAAGATCCTTTTCACGCTCGTATAACTCAGTCCCTTCATCAGCTGGATGGTTATCATAACTTGATAACTCACCTGTTGAATCTACCAGGCTCCGCCTTAAACCAAAATCATTTTCATCTCCAAAGTGCTCCTTTAGCTCTTTTTTCTGCTGTTCGAGCTTTTGTTGAAAATCCTGTACTTGCTGGTTTGAAAGCATAATACGCCAGTCCCTTCCTCACTATAATCTTCTTTTAGTATTTTCCATTATCCATATTTTTATAAGTAATAAATAAGGGGACATTCTTGGCAAGCTGCGTTTTGTAAGTTATCCTAATGACTAACATAATTTTCCTATAGGGGTTTTGAAAAATGAAACCATTATCATTTCTTATTCATTTTGGATACACTCAAGCTTTGGCCTGTCTGTTTCCAGTCGCTATCTTTTTAACACTTGCACTTTCCAAAATCATTCCGCTTTCGATCATACCTCGATATGACTTTATTCTGATTCTTTGTCTGCTCATGCAGGTGTTTATGGTTACAGCAAAGTTTGAAACCTGGGACGAGCTTAAAGTGATTTGTCTCTTTCATGTCATTGGACTTGCTCTCGAATTATATAAAGTTCATATGGGTTCTTGGTCGTATCCAGAAGAGGGGTTTTCTAAACTTTGGGGAGTTCCGCTATACAGCGGATTTATGTATGCAAGTGTTGCCAGCTATATGTGCCAATCTTGGCGGCGTTTACACCTTACACTAGTCAATTGGCCGCCAACCATCATTGCAGCTATTACTGCTGCAGCAATCTATCTTAACTTTTTTACACATCATTTTATCATTGATTTTCGCTGGATATTAATGGGGGTCGTCCTTCTAGTCTTTTGCCGGACAATCGTAATGTTCACAGTAAACAATCAACCCTATCAAATGCCTGTGGTAGTATCGTTTGTTTTAATGGGGTTCTTTATTTGGATTGCTGAAAATGTGGCTACTTTCTTTGGGGCATGGCAATATCCGAACCAGGAAGAAGGCTGGCACCTCGTCCATTTCAGTAAAATCAGCTCTTGGCTGCTGCTCGTCATTGTAAGTTTTCTTATCGTTGCTCTTCTTAAACATGTGAAGAACCAAGAAGCACAACCAATCAATTTTAACCAATAAAAAAAGCTGCGGATTCTTCCCGAATTCGTAGCTTTTGCACTTATTGTGAAGGATCTTCTTCTGAAATCCTAAGATTTTTTTTTGTAATTTCTTCTTCTAATTTCTGAGTTTTCAATGCTTCATTTCGAGAGATTTTCATGATAAAGCGCATAGCGAATACAGCAGCGATAAGAAAGATGACACAAGTAATGCCTGCTGGAATATACTCAGATTTGTCTTCAGGAAAATAAAGAAACAGCCCCAAGACAGCTTGATTCAATTCATTCATTTCTACACTCCTTCCAGGCTTAAGGATCCTCTATATTATACCAACTTGAATCAATATACTCTAGAATAAAAAAAACGGGGATTTAAACCCCGTTTCAATTTTTCTTAAACTAATGTAATCGATTGAATCACGATATCTTCAGCTGGTTTGTCACCGTGTGTTGTTTTTGCGTTTGCAATTGCATCTACGATATCAAGACCTTCTACTACTTGTCCAAAAACAGTATGTTTGTGATCAAGCCAAGGTGTACCGCCATTTTCCATATACGCTGTGATAATTTCTTCTGGGTACCCAGCTTGTTTCATCTGATCGCCCATTCTGCTGTCAACATGCTGTGCTTGCACGATAAAGAATTGACTTCCATTTGTTGCAGGTCCTGAATTGGCCATTGAAAGTGCTCCGCGCAGATTGAATAGCTGCATGGAAAACTCATCTTCGAAAGTAGAACCCCAAATACTCTCGCCGCCCATTCCTGTTCCATCTGGATCGCCGCCTTGAATCATGAAGTCTTTGATTACACGGTGAAAAATAATTCCATCATAATAACCATTTTCTGCATGTGTTAAAAAGTTTTCAACTGTCTTAGGAGCTAATTCAGGGAAAAACTTAATTTTAATTGAACCTGCAGTCGTTTCCATAATTACTGCTTTTTCATTTCCAAGTACTTCTGTTGTTAATTGTGGAAAGTTTGTCATTGTGATAACCCTTCTTTCAGTTCTATTTTCGTAGGCCGTCCTATTGAAGACGACCAAGCATCAATTGTACAATACATGAAAAGGAAGAAAAAAGCATCTATTGAATCCTCCTTGCAGTTCGTATCAATATTCAATCGTGCCATTTATATGTATGATGATGGAAAGACATATTCTAAAAAGGTGGGATTCCCATGACAGAAAAATCATTTGTAAACGGTGAAATTGTTACCGCAATTTATAAAACGGGGAAATATATTGGGGAAATTACGGATGAACGGGCCAACGCTTACCTTGTACGGGTACTAGCAGTCGTCAATCATCCGACACAAGGGGATTTACACAATCCTAAACAAACCGATGTCTCTCTATTTCACCAGCGACGTGCATTAGCCTATCGTGAACAAACGAATGTCCCAAAAAACATGGTACGTCCTTACGACGAGACTGTGATCCCCGACTATCAAAGCTCATTAAAGGCTGCTTTAGAAAAACAGAAACAGAAATTGAATGAGGGCGGCAGGGAATGGGACCAAAAAAGCTTAGAAATGATTGCGGAACTTGAAGCTGATTATTTCAAATAATGACCATAATAAAAGCCAAATCAGTATCGTTGATTTGGCTTTTATAATACGAGTTGATCTAATACCTTCGATAAGTCAATTCTATCGCCGATAGTAGTGGGCTGGTGGTTTTTCATATAGCTTTTATCTTTTTCCACTAATTTAAAGATATTGTAAGTCGTCAATGCATCGTCTAGTGCACGATGGTGTTTACCTGTTCCTTCTTTTCCATATGCTTGTACGGCCTTCCAAAGACCTGTCTGATTTTGATCTCCAAAAAATCTTTTATATTCCAATGAAAGATCTACTTGTTTACCTGTAAACGGAAAGTCGAGTCCTGCTTTTTGACAATTGTTACGCAATACTTTCATATCCATATTTCCCCATGTTACCACCGTTGTAGGAAGCTTTTCATCATAGCTTTTTAACAGTGATACCAGTTCAGCAAATGGCATACCTAAATCGGTTTGACTTTGATTGATATGCAGGAACTTTTTACACCGATCGGTCAGCTTATTAAATCTCGTTGGTGTAACAAATGACGAAAATTCACCCGTAATGTGGCCGTTCTTCACCGCCGCAAACCCTACTTCAATAATTTCTGGATAAAATCCAATTGGATTTGCTTTCCCTTCCGGCATGGTAAATTCAAAATCAATAAATAGATACTGCTGCTCTTCCATGCTCTAACCTCCTTCTTTACACTATTAACATATTTAAGGTAATTAAGCCCTTTTTTTTATTAGTATATCAGAAACGAATTCGGAATATTTCATTTTTTTATACTAGATGCAACTTTTATTGCCTTAAGTTTTTTTTCCTCTATACAAAATGGAACATCCCTTCAAAAAGAAATTAACATTCTCCCTGAATTTGCCGTTATAAACAATGACCCAAAAATGTCCTTTTATTATCGTTTATACCCAAATATATTAGACAGGAAGTTGGACTATGCGTACGTTTCTTGGTTATGTCTTAATTTTTATGTTTGTCCCACTTTTCTGCTGGATGTTTTTTCTTTCCTATTCAGAATGGTCATCAAGCCTTAGCCTAAATCAAGTGCTTGATAAAAAGATTCCTATGAAAACCATTCCACTAGCTGAAACAAGTTGGATAAAAGATAAAAACGGCAGTGTAATCGCGTCAATCTCCAATCAACAACATAGGATTTCACTCGCTGATTCAGAAATACCAACGTTTTTAAAAGAAGTATTCATCATCGCTGAGGATCGTAGTTTTTATGATCATACAGGTTTTGATGCAGCAGCGATTGGCCGTGCAATAATGGTTAATGCAGCCAGTGATTCGATTGAACAAGGCGGCAGTACCATTACTCAGCAGCTAGCAAGAAATAGTTTCTTATCTTCTGAAAAAACGTATAATCGTAAGCTGGCGGAACTGCTTCATGCCTACCAGTTGGAACGGAAATACAGCAAACCGGAAATTCTTGATTCCTATATTAATGCCATTTATTTTCATAACGGCATGTATGGGATTGAAGCAGCAGCTAATTTTTATTTTAGCCAATCTACTGACAAATTGACCAACGCACAACTTGCTTTTCTTGCAGCGATCCCGAATAACCCAAACGCTTATAATCCACTAAAGCATTACGATGAAACAAAGCGCAGACAAGAACGTTTAATTAAACAGCTTAGTGAGGCTGGGAAACTGACAAAAAGTGAAACGAGTAAACTGATAGAAGAGAACATCACCTTGAATATCAACCAAAAAGCGAAGGAATCATACCCGGACTATACAGATTACGTAACCCATGAATTCAAAAGTCTCATCGCTCGGGGTGATGGCTTGGAAGCGAATCTTGCCAGTAAAGATTCCTCTATAAGAAAGGCAGCACAAATGAAGTTAGCTAATAAAGTAGAAACCTTACTTGAATCGGGTATAACCATCGAGACTGCGTTAGACCCTGCTATCCAGAAAGTCTCAAAAGAATCCGTGCAGCAAACGCTTAACGGAACCGATATCGAGGCATCAGCAGTGGTTATAGAACATCATACGCAAAAGCTTGTCTCTTTGATTGGGGGAAAGAATTATATCAAAAATTCTTTTAACCGTTCGTATCAAAGCTATCGTCAGCCAGGATCCGCAATGAAACCATTACTAGTTTACGCGCCTTATTTCGAGGAGACGAATGCACCAATTACTCAATTAATTAGTGGAGCATCTTATTGTAAAAATGGATACTGTCCCCGTAATGCCGGTGGAGGCAGTTATGGCTCTATTACCTTAAAGCAAGCATTTTCCCGTTCCTATAATACGCCAGCTATTCGATTATTTGAAAAGACAGGAATCAATACATCCTTTTCGTATCTAAAACCCTTTCGTTTCCAAAAAATCACCACTGATGATTATACTTTGCCCGCAGCAGTCGGGGGATTTTCGTATGGTGTCAGTACGCTGGAACTCACCCGGGCTTTTACCTCATTCGCAAACGGGACATATAAACCGGCACACGCTATTGTAAGAGTTCGTAATAAACAAGGAAAAACTCTCTACCAATGGGACGATAAAACAAAAACCATATGGAGCGATCAAACCGTTAAAAAAATGAGAAATCTTCTTCATGAAGTAACCATAAATGGAACTGGGCGGAAAGCGTATATTGAGCGTGGTTATATTGGGGGGAAAACCGGTACGACAAATGATGTTAAGGACCTCTGGTTTGTTGGACTGACGAACGACTATACCACAGGTATTTGGATAGGGAAAGATCAGCCGTCAAGCATGAATGCTCAACAGCTCGCTGCTCCTCATCTAACTATCTGGAAGACTATTAACCTCTCCATTCCAAGCTTATAAAGGCATGCTTGCTATGACACTGTTATAGAGCTTGATCCCACAGTATAAAATGGTACTCAGCATAGCTGACCAACCAAAAACGTGAAAAACAATGATTCCAATCAGCCCCGCTCCACTGAGTGCAGGGCTGATTTTGTATACAAAATAAATGAAAGCAACGAATGTGGTTGTAAGAAATATAGCTAAAATCCCTAAAATGGATTGAATACTTATGATAGAAGCAGCTCCTCCAATCAAATAAATCACAGCACAAGCTCGAATACTTCTTAAACTTTCCCCGTCTGATTCTTTGGAAAAAAACAATAAGGAAATCTCAATGGCTGTATCAGCGATTAGTTTTAACGCGGCGAACATCATAAAGACAATCAAAAACAATCCAAACAAAAGAGTTAATTTAATACCAGTAACCGAAAAAAACGCCAGCATTCCTTGATAAATACCAATCTGTTTTAACAAATTCAGGGTATGTAATTCACCATATACTGCAAAGGATAGACTGAATAATATAATTGAAATTAGCGGAAAATAACCTAGTAAATAGGTATTTTTCATTCTTAAACTTCCTTTCTTAAAAAAAAATTTTGCCTAAATATGACCTGTTTCTACCTATTTATAAATTTTTTTATAATTCGATTGCGGACGCTCGTCAGTCATGCAGCAGGCTATTATTTACGCTATACTTTAAGTACGTTCCCTGGGTAATGCACAATCGTACTAAAAATGAGGAGGAGTATTATGTCGTTGCTTCACTGGGCCGTATCAGCGCCGTTTTTGGCAGCGCTGCTGGTCCCTTTTCTTTATAAGCTTGTCCGGCGAATTCATACAGGCTGGTTTGTACTTTTTCTACCAATCATTCTTTTTACATACTTTTTCACACTGATTGAAACGACACGAAATGGTTCAACAGTTATCGAAAGTATTCCATGGATTCCTTCTCTACATATCAATGTATCCCTATATGTGGATGGATTAAGTTTATTATTCGCATTATTAATAACGGGTATTGGTGCTCTAGTTATTCTCTACTCAATTTTTTACTTATCAAATAAAAAGGAATCTCTGCATAACTTTTATGTATATTTACTTTTATTTATGGGTGCCATGCTAGGTGTCGTTCTATCTGATAACTTAATCGTTCTCTACACATTCTGGGAACTAACCAGCTTGTCATCCTTCCTGCTGATCGGCTATTGGCATCATCGTGAGCGCTCTCGCTATGGTGCACAAAAGTCATTGTTGATTACGGTTTTCGGTGGACTTTCCATGCTCGGCGGTTTTGTCCTCCTATCCTATATCGGCAGCACCTTCAGTATTCGTGAGCTAATTATTGAAAGCCGGCAACTGTTTGATCAGCCTTTATTCATCCCTGCTATGCTGCTGATTTTGATCGGCGCGTTCTCGAAATCCGCGCAATTTCCGTTTCATATCTGGCTCCCTGATGCAATGGAGGCTCCGACACCGGTTAGTGCTTACTTGCATTCAGCTACAATGGTAAAAGCAGGTATATACTTGGTTGCTCGTCTATCACCTGTCTTTGCTTTTTCTGGAACTTGGCTCTGGCTGGTTTCTATCTTTGGAATCATCACTCTTTTATGGGGTTCATTCTTTGCGGTAAAACAAACCGACTTAAAGGGCATATTAGCCTATTCAACGATCAGTCAGCTTGGCCTAATCATGTCATTATTAGGAGTTGGTGCAGCTGCCCTTCATTATGAACAACTAGATAACAATCTCTATCTTGCCGCTACTGTTGCAGCCGTTTTTCATTTGATTAACCATGCCACCTTTAAAGGCAGCCTGTTTATGGTTGCTGGGATCGTCGATCATGAAACAGGTACACGTGATATCCGTAAGCTCGGCGGTTTAATGCAGGTCATGCCGATTACCTTTACGGTTGCCGTTATAGGTACATTTTCTATGGCAGGAATACCGCCCTTCAATGGCTTTTTAAGCAAGGAAATGTTCCTAGCAAGCATGGTCCATGTCTTTGAATTAGATATATTTAACTTCACTACTTGGGGAGCTCTTTTCCCTGTAATAGCTTGGATAGCAAGTGTCTTCACCTTTATTTACAGTATGATTATTTTATTTAAAACCTTTACAGGAAAATTTCAGTCGGAAAAGCTTCCTAAACAGCCGCATGAAGCACCAATTGGGATGCTCATTTCCCCAATAATCTTGGCATCGCTGGTTATTGTATTTGGCTTATTTCCGAATCTGTTGTCAGCTTCCATTATTGCACCAGCAACAGCTGCCATTCAGCCAACGCTGACAAATGACCTTCATGTTCATATTGGATTTTGGCATGGATTTAAACCAGAGTTCTGGATGACCGTTGGAATCATCGTAATTGGGACTATTCTTTTTATAACCTTAAAAAGATGGAGGAGAATTTACTCCATCATTCCCGAGCATATTTCACTTAATAATCTCTATGACCACACTTTAAACTTGATTGAAGTAATCTCATTGAAACTCACAAAGTTCTTTATGACTGGGTACATTCGCAACTACTTAATATATATTTTCATATTTTTTATTGCGGCCCTTTTAAGCACCCTTTTTCAAAAAAATGCTTTCACATTCAATTTAGATCATGCTGCACCAATCGGAGTATATGAGGTTATTTTAGCGGTCATCATAGCCAGTGTGTCTATTGTTATTTTATTTGCTAAATCACGGCTGACCTCCATTATCTTGCTTGGTGCCGTCGGCTATACCGTTTCACTCTTTTTTGTTTTATTCAGAGCACCTGACCTTGCCTTAACTCAGCTGATTATTGAAACCATTTCAGTCGCATTATTCCTGTTATGTTTTTACCGGCTTCCGAAGCTTGGCAATCGAAAAGAAGAACGAATGGCCTTTAGATGGAATAATGCATTAATTTCTATCGGAGTGGGTATCACCGTGACACTCATTGCGATCGCAGCGTTTAGCAGCCCTAAACCGTTTTCTCCTATTTCGAGCTACTATGTCGAAAATGCCTATAAAGAGGCAGGGGGAAAAAACATTGTCAATGTCATTTTAGTTGACTTCCGCGGGCTGGATACCATGTTCGAAATTACAGTCCTTGGAATTGCAGCATTCGGCATCTTCGGAATGATCAAACTTAGGACAGGGAGGAAGTCAGAATGAAAACAAATGACCTAATCCTCCAAACCGTTACTAAGGTTGCAGCTTTTGTCATTATTCTGTTTTCCCTTTCTATCTTTTTAGGCGGCCACTACTCGCCAGGCGGCGGCTTTGTCGGAGGACTAATGACTTCCTCTGCTATCATCTTGCTGTTGCTCGCTTATGACCTAAAAACCGTTGCGGGAATACTACCTGTTGACTATAAACTGTTTATCGCAAGCGGGCTGCTCCTTTCTGCACTAACTGCATCAGGCGCTCTGCTGTTCGGTGTACCACTGATGACCCATGTATATACGTATGTTAACCTCCCGCTACTCGGACATATTTCACTGCATACAGCTGTCCTGTTTGACCTCGGTGTCTACCTTGTGGTTGTTGGCGTAACGATGACGATTATCCAAACGATTGGAGAGAGTGAATAATGGAAATTTTAATGGCCATTGTCATTGGCATCCTTTTTACGTGTGCAACGTATCTCATGCTCTCTAAAAGTATTCTTCGGATCATAATTGGGACAGGGCTGCTGAGTCATGGCGCACATTTATTAATTCTAACGATGGGTGGACTTAAACGCGGCGCAGTCCCCATCCTAACCGATAAGATTCAAGACTATGTAGATCCACTTCCCCAAGCTCTTATCTTAACAGCTATCGTTATCAGCTTTGGGGTTACGGCTTTTTTCTTGGTACTGGCATATAGAACCTATCAAGAGATTGGTACCGATGATATGGATCAATTGAGAGGGACGAAGCATAATGAATAACCTTGCTATATTGCCTGTGCTGCTGCCGCTGCTCACAGGAATTTTCTTACTGTTCTTTACCAAATCAATTATTACTCAACGAATTCTCTCGCTGCTCTCTTCCATAATTGGCATTGGAATTGCAGGTATCTTAGTTTCCAATGTTTCTGCCCACGGAATCATAGCCTTAGCTGTTGGCAGCTGGGAAGCACCATTTGGCATTGCCATCGTCGCCGATATGCTTGCAAGCTTACTTGTACTGACCACCACTATCATCGTCTGTGCGGTATTGATTTATTCGTTTTATTCGATTGGGGAAGCACGTGAGAAATTCTACTACTACTCAATGGTTCAGTTTTTACTAGTCGGAATAAACGGAGCATTTTTAACAGGGGATTTATTTAACCTCTTCGTCTTTTTTGAAGTTATGTTGATGGCTTCCTACGTATTACTTGCTCTCGGTGGAACAAAAGTTCAACTCCGCGAGACCATTAAGTACTTATTGGTGAACGTCATTGCCTCTGCGCTCTTTGTCATTACCGTTGCCTATCTATATTCCGTCACAGGAACTCTGAACATGGCCGACTTAAGCAGAAAAATCGCAGAAATTGGACAACCGGGCATTATCACCGTCATTGCTGTTTCCTTTCTCATCGTATTTGGGATGAAAGGGGCGATTTTTCCGCTCTTTTATTGGCTGCCCGGCTCATATGCCGCCCCGCCGATTCCAGTAATTGCTTTGTTCGGTGCACTTCTAACAAAGGTTGGAATTTACTCGATTTTTCGCACGTACACACTGTTGTTTTATCATGATCAAGGCTATACCCATACCTTACTAGGTATACTTGGCATCCTAACCATCATTATTGGGATCATAGGTGCGGTCGGCTATTGGGATTTAAAGAAAATTATTATTTATAACATCATCATTGCCATTGGCGTGATTACGTTTGGGATTTCACTAATGAATGAACAAGCTCTAATCGGAACAGTATTTTATATCATGCACGATATGATTATCAAAGCCGCATTGTTTTTACTAATTGGAATTATGATTAAACTAACTGGAACGAATAATTTACGTGAAATCAGCGGTCTGATCCGTACATACCCTGTACTCGGCTGGAGCTTCTTTATTGCAGCCATCTCACTAGCTGGGATTCCGCCTTTCAGCGGCTTTGCCGGAAAATTATTAATTCTCCAAGGAGCAGCTGCTGAGTCTGCATATCTCGGAATGGCCGTCGTTCTTCTGTCCAGTCTGTTCGTGCTCTATTCGGTCATGAAGATCTTTATCAATGGCTTTTGGGGTGAAGCAAAAGAATATCCGAAGAAAGAAATTCCTTATAAAAAGCTGCTATTTCCAGCCGTTTTACTTGTTGCCATTTCCATCAGCTATGGCCTAGGTACAGAACTTGTGTATCCATTTATCTCACAGGCAGCCGAAACCCTGCTTCATCCAGATATCTATCTTGATGCGGTATTAAAGGAGTAATGTGTAGATGTCTTTTCAAATCTTGTTAAATATATTACTCGCATTCACTTGGATGTTTTTAAAAAATGAGTACAGCGGAAACACCTTTATCATTGGGTACATACTCGGACTGCTCATTTTAATCGTCTTCCGTCATTTTTTCAACGAACGATTCTACATGCTGCGTGTTTATGCAGTCATGAAGCTCGTTCTCCTGTTCTTTAAGGAACTCCTTCTTTCTAATATTGCCGTACTCAAGGTTATTTTAAAACCACGGCTTACCATTACACCTGGGATTTTCGCATTAGAAACGAAGCTGACCAAAGACTGGGAAATTACAATACTAGCCAATTTAATTACACTTACGCCAGGAACGCTGGTCGTCAACGTCTCAGCTGATAATAAAACTCTCTACATCCATGCCATGGATCTAGCTGATAAACAAGAAGCAATCGACAACATTAAGAATACGTTTGAAAAAGCGATAATGGAGGTGAGCCGATAAATGTTTTCTATAATCATTCAGATAGCCCTCATCTGCATCTCATTATCTATGCTAGGACTGGTATATCGGCTTATTAAAGGACCTTCAACCCCTGACCGGGTTGTTGCACTCGACGCCATAGGCATAAACCTTATAGCACTGATTGCACTGCTTTCCATAAGCTTGGACACAAGTGCCTACCTAGAAGCCATCCTCCTTCTAGCAATTGTTTCCTTTATCGGAACAACCGCCTTTTCCAAATTCCTAGAGAAGGAGGATATCATCGAACATGATCGAAACCATTAAATTCATAGCAGGCATCCTAATCCTATTAGGTGCCTTCCTATTTCTAGCATCTACATTCGGCGTCATCCGGCTTCCGGACGTCTATACCCGAAACCATGCCGCCTCAAAAAGCACCACCCTAGGCGTCATCTCAATCCTCATTGGAACATGTATCTATTTTTACGCACAACACGGACACTTCAATTCAAGATTGATCCTAGCCATATTCTTCATTCTTCTAACCGCACCCGTAGCTGGCCACCTAATCAGCCGCGCTGCCTATAACACAAACGTCAAACTCTGGAAAAACAGCGGTGAAGATGATTTAGAAAAAGCGAGGATGGCGAAAGAAAAAGAGTAATACGATTAGACAAGCTGATAGATAGCTTGTCTTTTTTTTGGATGATTTTATTCTATAAGTATATACTCCCTACTTTTTGTAATTCCTGTGAAGTTAAGAGCCATAGACGCCAGAATACGATGGGCAATCGTTTCTGATTCTATTCCCAGGAAGAGACGAAGTTCCTTATTCGTAACTGTACGTTTTTTTAATAACGTATAGTCCCTCAAGGACGACAAATGGGCATCCGGAGACGATTCTCCACAAGATCTACATATCCAATTTCCAATTTTTCTGTTCATAGGAAGTGAAAAACATATTGGACAATGAACGCCATTCAGCAATTCATTTTCATTAATCGAGTATTTTTGCAGGATATTCGTTTGGAGAGGACAGTCAGAAGTAAGCAGAAGGGTTGAGAGTTTGAGGAGTTCATTTTGATTGAATATTTCAGATTGGTACTTTTGCCGAAGCTTTTCTATTTTTAAAGAAAGATAGTCACTATTAATCAACACGTCAAATATTGAAAAGTGCTGAGGCGAGGCCTTAATAATCGCATGCTGATTAGCAATAACAACAAGATGTTCAATAGGGATATCAGGAAATTCGTTGCGTTGAAGCCATTCCAAAAATAGATTTTTTTGCCTAATCACTTGAATAATCGGATCTTTATAAGCCGTTGTGACACCATTTCTTATTTGAATCAGCTGAGGATAGTCCCGCTCTAGAATGATTTCACCTGCATAATTTTTCACCTCGATTAGGAGAAAAAAAGAGGGAGAAATGAGTAAAAAGTCCATTTGAAAGTGTTCACCATAGATTTTGGAAAGCCTTAACCCATGAAAAATCCTATAGGCTGGATGATGAAGACGCACTAAATGGCGGTTCACTTCCATTTCACCTTTAAAGCCAGCCAAACTTTTTCCTACATCTTCCTCAACATATTTCTTTTTTGGATGCAGTTCCGGCATTCTTCGATTAAGTGCCTCCAGTGCTAGGATACCGACTGATTTATTACATGCTTTCATGAACATAAAATTCCCCCTTCGCCATTCACTACCCTACCATTCGACGAAAATTAAATTATACCTGCATCTTAACTCAATTCCTCCAAACCAAGGGGGTATTTTGTTGAAATTATGCCTGCTCAACTAATTAATCCCGTCTGAGGTGTGCTTATACCCGTCTGGATATGGCATATTCCCGTCTGCGCACCTCGTAATCCCGTCTGGCCTCGGCTTATTCCCGTCTAGCGGCTTGAAAAGGCACCAAAATACCCCAGCGGGTAACCTGTTAGGCTTGTCTTTTTAAAATGTTCTTTTCTAAAATTATTTCCATTTTTATGAAATTATTCTATAATGATTTGTATAAAAAACAAATCAGAAACTGGGTGTAACAGGATGGGGATTTTTGTTCTAATAGCTGTAGTAGCAGTAATTGTGGTTTTGCAATCAGCAGAATATTTAAAAAGGAAAAAACCAAATAGTAGAACTTACCTTCTGCCTGGATTCTTTTTAACTGTTCTATCTTTTATCCTAATGATAGTGTCCTATTTTACTTCATCGGATGGTTGGAATATTATGGGGTATTTTTTCTTGTTTATCTTTGTTTCTATAGCTTCATTTATAGGAACAATCGTAGGAAGAAAGTTTGGTATGGAAGAAGAATAATTAGCAACGGTTTTTTACACGTTGCTTTTTTTGTTGTTGATTATTTATTAACTATTGGTAATTTATGCTAATATAAATATAGACAAGATTATTATTGGAGGGATAAGTAATGATGCTATTTGGACCATTTTTAGTAGCCTGTATACCAGGTATTTGTATCTTGCTACTTACTTGGCGGCTTGGAAAAAAAGATATACCAACCTTCATAAAATTGTTACCCTGTCTTTTAACAATAGTTGCTGCCATTGGTCTCTTCTACGTTGGATTTGTAAACATTAGAGGATTTGAGGGTGCAGGTTATGGACTTCTCGCTATTTTCCTTATCATTTTTGCGTTAATTTCTTTACGATTTGCAAGAACAACAACAGCACCTTAAACTATCGGTTACTTTGCATAGAAATAGAAACTAAAGAGGACCATTTAAGGTCTTCTTTTATTTAATACAGGGGGGTATTTTGTTGAAATTATGCCTGCTCAACTCATTAATCCCGTCTGAAGTCTGCTTATTCCCGTCTGGATATGGTATATTCCCGTCTGCGCATCTCGTAATCCCGTCTGGCCTTGGCTTATTCCCGTCTCGCGGCTTGGAAAGACACCAAAATACCCCATTGGGTACCCCGTTAAGCTTGTCTTTTTTTAAATGACTCGCTTCTTCGGGGTTTGAAATCCTTCATCTAAACAGAAAAAAAAGCAGCCGCCGCTGCTTTTTTGTCTTATTGTTCTTTTTTCAGTTTTATAACGGCGAGTGTACAGCGGGAGATGCAGACTAGTTGTTGTTCTTCGTCGCGGATTTTGATGTCCCAGACCATGGTTGTTTTACCGTGGTGCAGGATGGTTCCTTCTGCTGTGACGATGCCGGAGCGTTTTCCTTTTAGATGATTGGCGTTAATTTCGAGACCAACCACGGCTTCCTTTGTGGGGTCTACAAGGGCAAATCCGCCCATACTGGCAACTGTTTCGGCTAAGGCTACTGAAGCACCTCCGTGAAGCAGGCCGAACGGCTGATGTGTTCTTTCGTCGACAGGCATAGTTGCAACAATGCGCCCTTCGCTTAGCTCCGTAACTTCAATTCCTAGTGTGTTCATTAATGTATTTTGGATATTTATTTCCATTGTCCTTACCTCCATATACTATCGATATACTGTAGTTCGATTAACTCATAGAAATATCCTTCTTTTACTCACTCATCATACCTATTTATCTTTTCTCATATGTTGAAGATGAAGGAGGCGCCAGCCATGAAATATTCTGATCAATCCCCAAATGTACATCGTTATCCTAAGGTCTATCAGCCAGACATTCATCCATTTCCGCAGCGGCCGTCACCTGCACCTGATCCATCAATGTTTATTAAATCTGCTCAACTCTCGCAGTCTCTTTTGGCCGATGCGCAAAAGGTGGTTAAACAGATGGCTTCTTCCAAATCATTTTCTCAAAAAATTATGACTGCTGCTCAAGATTCTAAACAGAGTGAGATCACAGAAATGATAAAAAAAGTAGGGCTCACTACAGTTCCAAAAATTCGAATTACCCCGGATGGAATACGAATGGACTTTGACTCTAAAATAGAAGAATCACCTGGGGATACTCATGTCATTATCTTGTTACGATGGCATACTTTTTAACGCCTTTCCATAATAACGGAAAAAAACCGAAGTCCCTAAGACTTCGGTTTCATCTTTTTATTTTTCTCCAAACCGTTCAACAAGCGTAGCGAGTGTTCTAGTCATTACACCCGTTCCACCAGCTGTACCGAGTTCTGATAGGGCATTGGTCGTTGATGTTCCGGCAATATCCAGGTGAACCCATGGAGTATCTTCTGCAAATTCCCCGATAAACGCACCGCCCATGATCGCATGTCCTGGACTTCCTGGTGAGTTGTTTAGATCCGCAATGCGGCTTCCTCTTACCCGCTTCTTATCTTTTTCAGTAATCGGAAGTCTCCAAATCGGCTCACCAGCTTCATGAGAGGCTTCTAAGACTTCAATGAATAAATCCTCATTATTAGTCATTGCGCCAGTCATATCCATCCCTAAGGCCGTAATAACCCCGCCAGTCAGTGTAGCCACATCAACCAAGTACTCTGCGCCATGCTGTTTCGCATAGGTGACAGCATCGGCAAGTACCAATCGTCCTTCTGCATCCGTATTTAATACTTCAATGGTTTTACCACTCATCGAAGTAATCACGTCATCTGGTTTAAACGCATTTCCGCTAATCATATTATCTGTCGATGGAATGACTGCCACCACATTTTGCTCAGGCTTTAATTCACCGATAATCTCCATAGCACCAAGTACAGCCGCAGCTCCACCCATATCGGTCTTCATCCCGACGATACCGGCCTTTGTTTTAATGGAATAGCCTCCTGTATCGAACGTAACCCCTTTACCGACAAGTCCGATGACATCTTTCCATTCTTCTTTACCCTGATATTTCAATACGATCATTTTTGGCGGTTCTGTAGATCCTTGGTTAACCGCTAAAAGCGCGCCCATTCCAAGTTTAATCATGTCTTCTTTATCTAATATTTCTGTTTCAAAATCATATTTTTTGCCAAGTTCAGAAGCGTATGCAGCTAAATCTGTCGATGTTAAAAGGTTTCCCGGTATATTAACTAAGGTTCTAGCTGAATTGGTTGCTTTACCAAATACATGTCCAACCTCAAGAGAAGCTTTTAAATCTTGACTGTCGCTTTCGCTGTAAACTGTAATTGCTTCGATCTGCTTTTGCTTCTCATTAGATTTTTGCTTGTATCCCGCAAATTCATAAGTGGCAAGCTGAAATGCTTCACTAAAGGCATGAGCGGTATCCAGGATTTCTACGTGCTCAGTACTAAATGTATCGAGTGCTACTGAAATCTCAGACGCACGGGAGTTCTTAATCATTTTAAAGGCAGCCCCGAATGACTCACGCAAGCTTTCAAAGCTGACTGTGTCACGTTTGCCTAGACCGACGAACAATAATATTTTCGGTCCCATTTGCCCTAATGTATGTACCTTCGTTATTTTATTACGTCTTCCAGATAGTTCACCAGCTTTTATTAGTTCCGTCAATTGACCATTTAGTTTTTCATCGGCCGTTTTCCCTGCTCCTTCAAGCCGTGCTGGCTGATCAAAGACACTGATAAGAAGACATTCCTCAGGATGATCTATTTGAAAATGATTATTTATGGTATACATAGTTACCTCCTATATTTCGTAAAATCAATTATATCTAAGTTTTCAAGATATTTCGAATATAGCACATATTTTCGATTTAATAATTATTTTTTTGTAAAAATGGTTTAGAGCCCCTTAATCATGTTTATGAATAAAGTAACAGGATTTCTTAGCAGGATTTACTTACTTTTTCACCGAATAACATATCATTATCTTTTCAAGCGTTTAGATCGCGTTGAAATTAGAAAGAAGGAGATGCCCCTTGGATATACTTTTCAATTTTCCCTTAATCGCGGCTTTACTTGCGATATTCTTTGCTCAATTCATCAAAGTTCCTATTCACTTTATCGCACTAAAAAAGCTGGATTGGTCTCTTCTTACCTCAACAGGCGGCATGCCGAGTTCACACTCAGCTGCAGTCACTGCGCTGGCCACGGCCGTGGGGATTGAAGCGGGGCTTACTTCTCCCATCTTTTCAGTTGCAGCCATTTTTGCCGTCATTACGATGTTTGATGCTACAGGAGTTCGACGCCAGGCAGGTGAACAAGCCGCG
Source organism: Peribacillus sp. FSL H8-0477 (assembly GCF_038002765.1). NCBI lineage: Bacteria > Bacillati > Bacillota > Bacilli > Caryophanales > Bacillaceae > Peribacillus > Peribacillus sp. FSL H8-0477. The sequence goes on from NZ_JBBODE010000001.1 coordinate 1,765,505, forward strand.
GTACTCAACAGACTGGTAGTGGATTTTAATACCTTTGTCTCAGAAGCAAAGACGTGGCAGCAAAAAGAAGAAAAGCAAAAACAGCGGAAACTTAAAGAACTGCTGGGTCATAAACCAATTGAAGTCTTTTTCGGCGGATTAACAGGTATTTTTATAGCACTCTTTCTTCATTTTGTATTATTTGAAGGGTAGAGTTCTCATGATGAAAATCATTTCTTTATGTCCTAGTAATACTGAGCTTTGTGTCTATTTAGGTGTTGAAGACCAGTTGATTGCTATAGATGATTACTCTGATTGGCCTGACTCTGTACAGCATTTGCCCCGGGTAGGTCCGGATTTATCCATAAATGTTGACCTAGTAGCAGAACTAAAGCCTGATTTAGTATTGGCATCTTTAAGTGTCCCAGGAATGGAGAAAAACCTTATAGCCCTTCAAGATCAAGGCATTCCCCACCTGACCTTCAATCCACAATCGTTAGATGATATTGCTAAGGATCTGCTAACGCTGGGTGATGCCCTAGGAATGGAGACAAGAGCTGCAGAAGCCGTTCATGCCTATCGAACACGGATTACGCAATTCGAGGAAACAGCTAAAAAGATAGAACAAAAGATACCTCTATACTGGGAATGGTGGCCGAAACCTTTGTTCAGCCCAGGTGGTGTGAATTGGCTGACAGAAATCAGCAGACTAGCCGGGGGTTATAATATTTTTGAAACCATAGATGCTGCAAGTATTCAAGTTCAACCAGATGATGTACGAAAGCTCGACCCAGCATTTATCCTTTTAGCTTGGGTCGGCATTCCTACAAGCAAAGTTAATCCTGAACTCGTAAAAAAAAGACCTGGCTGGAAGGATATGAGCGCTGTTCAGCAAGAACAACTGCGTCTTTTAGAAGAACCATTATATTGCCGACCCTCGCCGCGCCTTCTTGATGGATTAGAGAAATTAGCCTTACTTCTGCATCCTGAACATTTTCAGCATCTTACCGCTAAATAAAGAGACGGTCGAACTTTTTTCGACCGTCTCTTTTACTAGTTATTCTTTTTTTGTTTTTCCAACAATCTGTTCTCGAAAAACTTGCAGATTTTTATCTTCATTAAGAACTTCCAACTGTTTTTCTGTTAAAGAACCTTTTCCCTTTTCGATAATGTATACATCCAGGGTCTTTTTCCCCCAGTCCGAATATACATCAGCGACGGTATTGTAATACAAATCAAGTTCATCACCATTGATTGCTCCGCCTTTATCCGCGACTACTCCGTACCCATAACCAGGAATCCAAAGAATGGTCCCTAATGGGAAGACATTTAAATCTGCAGCGACTGTAGAATACAAATCCCTTTTTACCTTAACTCCTGAATAGGTAATCCCGTATGTAGGACTTTCTGGATATTTGCCAGTTGATTCGTATCCTGCGGTATAGCCTGTTGCTGTCACAGTATGTACTGGATATTGTGTAAAATCGATTTCATCCTCTATAGATGGTTGAATTTCTGCTGCTTGAGCTTTCAAACCGTGCCCTAAAAACGTTTTCTTAATTGACTCTAGACCTATATGATGAGTCTTTTTATTATCCAGAGATAAGAACTTTGTTGATTCCTCTGTTTGATTAATTTGAGCGTCGACCCCTGTTACCTGCCAGAAGGTCGTATAGAATGCTGTTATAAATAACAAGCTTACAGCTATTCTTTTAATCCCGATTTTCATTTTTTCCATATAGTAATTCCACTCCCTTATCATCATATTTCTTTCCCGAAAAACGATGAAGTATGCAGGATTCGTGGAATTTGTGTAAAGATTGGTTCTTTTGGATTAGCAAAAAACAGGCAGCCCTGATTCGGCTGCCTGCTTGATTTTAAAACATTTGATACCCTTGTTTTCTCAAAATTTTAATGACAACACCAGCTAAGATAGCTCCAGCTAGACCACTGGAAAGAATGGTAATGTCAGCAACTGCAAGATTTGAAAATTTAGTACCAAGTGTACTAAATACTCTGCCGGGAGCTCTGAAGTAGTCAATCATTTTCTCACCATTTACGATAAAGATCGTTACAAGAGGGAAAATAATTACCATGACCCAAGAGGACCGGAACAGCATATTTAATAAAAAACCGATTCCAAAAAAGAGCAGAAAAAATAGAACAACAGATATAATTAAAACAGGCAACGCCATAGTCAAAGACCCTCCTCAAGAAGCATCACTCTCAGTTTACTCAATGAAAAGGGACACGTCAATTCCTCAGATAGATAAAAATGGAATCAATGATTACGATGTTTTTCTAATTTTCACCTTTTAAAAAAGACAGTCAGGATTTTTCCCCTGTTTTTCCGCTGCCATCACAACCGTTGCAAGTTTCCGATCCGCCAAGTAATAATTGAAAATAGCCCTGCCCAGAACAATATTCACAAGTATTTCCCTTTCCTTTCATTATCAACATCTCCTTATAAATAATCTTAATTTTCTGATATCTTATCAAATATAACGATATAAGGAAAATCTCAAAAGGAACGAAAAACCTTTTATGTAACCGCATACAGTTATGATTTTCTGCTGTTTTCTCTCTATTTCTTAAATTAACTGAATATTTAAAAAGCTGTATAGGAAAATTCCTAACAGCTTGGTGTTTTAGAGAATATTAAATTTCCCTTTCTTTAATACGGTACTTGTGCCGCCAATAGAGAAAAGTGCGCGATTATCAATCACCTTTTTCATTACTGAAGCAGGTTTTCCTTTTAATTTTTTCCCATAGACGATACCAATTGCATCACGTTCCCCAAGCGAGCATACGGTGCCTTTAATATCAGGCTTAAACGCAGTCAAATTCGTTTCTTGACGTAATAATGCCAGTAGATTATTGGTTACCACATCTGCTTGCTGCAGCGCGATTTGAGCTGTTGGAGGATATGGCCGATTAATCTCCTCATTAATAATTAGGGAACAGTCTCCAATGATGAAAATATTCTCGTGTCCTGGAGCCCGTAAATCTGGGTCCACCTTCACTCGGCACCTATTCGCTTCAAAGCCTGATTCTTCAATTACGGAGCTTCCGCGAATTCCAGCCGCCCAAATCACTGTACCTGCTTTAATTTCTTGTGTCTCTTCTTCACCAATACCTACTATAATGCCTTCTGGATCAGCACCTTTTATAGGTGTTCCAATCTTAAATTCAACCCCTCTTTTCTCCAGATGGGCTACTGCATAATCAACCAATTCGGGATCAAAACCAGGAAGTACCGCTTTTGCTGCCTCTACACAATAAACCTTCACCTTATTTTGATCAATTTCATATGTTTTACATAACTGCGGTATGCGATTGACCAGTTCACCTAGGAATTCTATCCCTGTGAAACCTGCACCGCCGACTATGATTGTTAAGCGTTCTTCCTTTTTTATAGCTTCATTTTGATACGTTGAAAATTGACTTTCAATATGCTCGCGTATACGTTTAGCTGCATCTACACTCGTAATCGAATACGCATATTCCTTCAAGCCCTTTATGCCAAAGGTTTCTGACTCACCGCCGAGTGCTATAACTAAATAATCATAAGAAACCTCACCGATATCGGTCATTACTTTTTTTTCTGCGGTGGCTATTCTTGTAACGGATGCTTGAATAAAGGCCACCTTTTTAACATCAATTACAGATTTAACTGGGTAGGTAACCTGGTCGTCCCGTAGTGTACCCGCTGCGGCTTCATGAAGCCAAGTCGTTTCATAATGGTAGTTATTTTTGTTAATCAGTACAATTTCTACTTCTTCTGTACGTATTTTTTTTTGCAAGCGTACGGTAGTCATTAATCCACCGTATCCTGCCCCAAGAATAACGATTTTAGTTTTCAAGAATATCACTTCTGCCTTTCCTTTTACGATTATGTTTTATTGTTTCCATATTCTTTATTATTAACAATTCATTTTTTGGGATTCTTGTTTTTTTATCTTCTGAGGTTTTCTGTTCATTCCTGATTTTCCTTGTTTATTAAGAGAGAGGGGTCAGAATTAGGGGCAAACTAAGCGTAATAAGTTTCTGAATATAGAGGTTTTTGCGTTTCGTTCTTGATTATATATGATAAGATAGAAAAATAAATTTCGTATTTTTATCGGAGGGATTTTGCTTGGAAGAGAATGAAAAAGTATATGATATAACAATTATCGGAGGCGGCCCTATTGGTTTATTTACCGCTTTTTATGGCGGTATGAGACAGGCGTCTGTGAAAATTATAGAAAGTCTGCCACAGCTGGGCGGGCAATTATCCGCCTTATATCCAGAAAAATACATTTACGACGTTGCAGGCTTTCCAAAAGTACGGGCACAGGAGCTTGTCGATAATTTAAAGCAGCAAATGTCTAAATTTGAACCAACTGTGGTACTTGAAGAGGCTGTTCAAACCGTTGAAAAACAAGCTGATGGTGTGTTTAAGATAACAACTAATGGTGGTACACATTTTACAAAAGCCATTATTATCACAGCTGGGAACGGAGCGTTCCAACCACGCAGAATTGAATTGGAAGAAGCGGCTAAATACGAAGGGAAAAACCTTCATTACTTCATCGATGATTTAAATCATTTTGCCGGCAAAAAAGTGGTGATATTCGGTGGAGGAGATTCCGCAGTTGATTGGGCGCTTATGCTTGAACCCATCGCTGAAAAAGTAACAATCGTTCATCGTCGAGATAAATTCAGAGCACACGAACATAGTGTTGAGAATTTAAAAAAATCAAATGTTGAAATTAAAACCCCATTTATCCCTGCTGAATTCCTTGGTAACGACGAAGCCATTACACAAGTGGTCGTGCAGGGTGCAAATGGTGAAGATAAGGAAGTCATCGATGTCGATGCAGTCATCGGGAATTACGGTTTTGTATCCTCTCTTGGACCAATTAAAGATTGGGGATTCGAACTTCAAAAAAATACAATTGTTGTGAACTCAAAAATGGAAACGAGTATTCCAGGCATCTACGCAGCCGGCGACATTTGTACCTATGATGGCAAAGTGAAACTTATTGCCAGCGGCTTTGGCGAAGCACCTACGGCCGTCAATAACGCCAAGCAGTATATTGATCCAAAGGCTCGAATCCAACCGATGCATAGTACGTCAATGTTCTAAGAATTGATGAAAGGAACCAAGTGGAGGATGAAAAATCCCTTCTACTTGGTTCCTTTTTGTTTACCTGTTTTTATAGAGGGTAAAAAATAAATAAGTAATTTATGAAAGGGTGTTTCCATATGAAAGTATTAGTAGCTGGAGCAAATGGAACAACAGGCAGACAAATTGTAAGCTTATTAGCTAAAGAAGAAAATCATACGGCACTCGCTATGATTCGAAAAGAAGAACAAATTGAGGATATCAAAAAAGCGGGCGGCGAACCAGTCTTGGCCGATCTCGAGGGAAATCTTGATCAAGCAGTCCAAGGTGTCTCTGCAGTTATTTTTGCAGCTGGTTCTGGTCCAAAAACCGGCCCTGACAAAACGACAGCCGTTGATCGTGATGGGGCCATCTCTTTAATTAATGCAGCAAAAAAAGCGGGAGTAAAACGCTTTGTCATGTTAAGTGCGATTGGATCTGACACACCGGAACAAGGACCAGAAGGCATGCAGCACTATTTCAAAGCAAAGCTTGATGCCGATGAGCATCTTAAGCAAAGCGGACTAACCTATACGATTGTTCGTCCAGGCGCATTAACGAATGAAGAAGGTACAGGGAAAATTATTGCACAGAATAAACTTGAAGATCCGAAAGGAAAGATTTCTCGAGCAGATGTTGCACAAGTTATCGTTTCTTCCCTAGAAGACGAAAAAACGTATAATCAAACCTTTGAAATTCTGAATGGGAATGTCCCAATCAAAGAAGCCATTTCTGATCTATAAAAAAAAGCACCTGAAATGATTTCAGGTGCCTCTTTTTTGTATTAACAGCTTTCTGGTGTTCCTTCATTCTTCGCTGTTTTAAAAGATGATCCACAACCGCAAGAAGCGATGGCATTCGGATTCTCTATGGTAAAACCGCCGCCCATTAGCGACTGTTTGTAGTCAATAGCCGTGCCATTTAAAATCGAAGCATCGTTTTTATTGACTAGGATTTTGATTTCAAACTGTTCAAGCTGCTGATCATTTTCTCCAGCTTCTTGTTCAAAGCCCATACCATATGAAAGACCGCTGCAGCCTCCTCCTTTTACAGCTACCCGTAAAAAGGAACCTTCTTCTTCATTGTGTTTCATCATTTCTTTTATTTGAAAAGCCGCAGCTTCTGTAATTGTTACTACTTCACTCATTTAAAACCCTCCCTTAAGTTTGATGAGGAATGTTTCTCTATTAGTATATACTGAAAATCAGTTACTTCTCAACTTTCCGATCCAAAAATAGGAATATCTTTTTAAAAAGCAAACTTATCTATGATCACCATTCATTTAGAACATTGGATTGTCTTTAAGGTATTGATAAATATTACTAACCAGCTCTTCTGTTGTTTCTCCAGAAACAGGATCACCATTCACTAAAGCATAAAGACTTGCCGCGCATTTTCCACATTGACTGAGGCATCCATACTCCACAATATCTAAATTCGGATCACGTTCTAATTGCTCTAAAGCTTCCTGTGCTCCGCTGGCTAAGTTACTTATACAAAATTCAATTATAGGCTTCATACTCTCACCTCACATTACTAACAGATTATCCTATCCCTTTTTTTCTAAACAGTCAATTCATTTAGCTTACAATTATCAAAATTGTTATATAATTAGTTGTGATTTATCGACAATTTAGATATACTTTTTAGTGGTATATAATGCAGTAAATGCGCGGACAAACGGGGATTTAGGGGAAATATCTGCAACGAGAGTAAATTGCGCTCAGTATTGAGTAGTGACTCTTAGTTGCACAAAGGGGAATTATACATGAAGAACTTAGTCATACTAGGCGGAGGGTATGGAGGAATGCGAATCCTTGAGCGATTGCTTCCTGGACATCTTCCGGACGAAGTGTCCATTACACTTATTGATCGTAATCCTTACCATAGTTTAAAAACAGAATTCTACGGTCTAGCTGCTGGAACAATTCCAGATCAGCATATACGTGTGGGGTTTCCTGATCATCCAAGACTTGAGAAAGTGTATGGTGAAATTGAATCTATAGACTTAGAACATAAACAAGTCATTCTTTCAAATCAAGAACCAGTGCCTTACGATGATCTTGTTATCGGTCTTGGCTGTGAAGATAAATATCACAGTGTTCCAGGTGCAGATGAGTTTACGTACAGCATTCAAACAATAGACAAATCACGCCGTACATACCAAGCATTAAATAATCTTGGTTCTGGGGGAACGGTTTCGATTGTCGGCGGAGGGTTAAGCGGAATTGAACTCGCTAGTGAGCTTTGTGAAAGCCGTCCTGATCTAAAAGTGAAACTGTTTGATCGTGGTCCGCATATTCTATCTACGTTTCCTGTACGACTGTACACGTATGTAGAATCATGGTTCACAAAGCATGGTGTAGAAATAGTCCACCATGCAAATATTACAAAAGTAGAAGAAAATATTCTTTATAATAATGATCAGCCTACACAGAGTGACGTAGTTGTCTGGACAGCTGGAATCCGGCCGAATCGAATCGTCAGAGAAATGGACATTGAAAAAGACAAACAAGGCCGGGCTATTCTTACACCACAGCACTTTCTTCCAACCGACGACAGTGTTTTTGTAGTAGGAGATTGCGCGAGTCTTCCACATGCTCCAAGTGCACAGTTAGCAGAAGGACAAGCCGAACAAATCGTTCAGGTCCTTCAAAAAAAATGGGCGAATCAACCACTTCCTGAGAGCTTCCCATTGATTAAGCTTAAAGGGACATTAGGCTCTTTAGGTAAGAAGCAAGGCTTTGGGCTAGTAGCCGAACGTCCAATTACTGGACGAGTGGCACGTCTCTTAAAGTCAGGCATTCTTTGGATGTACAAAAATCATAGAGGATAACCCTAAGCTTGCAGAAACTTTCTGCAAGCTTGTTTTTATTCTGATCCTTCTTCATAGCCATATTCTTTTAATTTAGCAGCAATGGTTTTTAACCTTGGATTGCCTTCCCCCATAATTTCTCCCTCTATTAAGACAATGGGATAAAAAAGGTCTTCTTCAATTATTCTGTTTACAAATTGCTGAATCACAGGGTTATCATGTGAACTGTCAATATCAAAATAGTTCATTTGTATATGTTGGTTTGGGAATTTCCGATTTAGTGCAGCTCCAAGCCATTCATACGTATCTTTAGATGAAGGCATTCCTACACAGCTTGCGCAAACCTGTTCCGCTCCAAATACTTGTACTTCAGTCTCTTTGTAATTCATTATTTAGCATCCCCTAACTTTATTCTTCTGAATTTAAAAATAAGGCTTGTTTGAAAATTTTATACGTAGTTACAGATGGATTTTTTGCTTCCTGAGCATTATAATAAAGAGTATGAAAGGAGTCGATTGCAATGTCTGAACAGACAATGGAAGTACAGGTTCAAGAAGTTTTAGATAAGCTTCGTCCGTTTCTTCTTCGTGACGGCGGTGACTGTGAGCTTGTAGACGTAGATGAAGGAATCGTTAAATTACGTCTTCTTGGCGCATGCGGCAGCTGTCCAAGTTCTACAATTACCCTTAAAGCCGGTATTGAACGCGCTCTTCTTGAGGAAGTTCCTGGCGTAGTGGAAGTTGAACAAGTATTCTAAGTAACTTCAATATAGTAAAGCTGGCCTGTATAGGCCAGCTTTTTGTTTTATTTTTTACTTGTCTCTATTCCATCTCCTTGTGCAAAAACCATTGCCTTGCTTCCTTCATTATCAATATTAATCAGCTGCACTGTGTATGCTGGAAAAGTAGTTACCAAACACTCCAAAACCTGACCGGCTTTTTCCTCCTCCACGAGGCATAATACCGTAGGTCCAGCCCCGCTTAGTGCTGTTCCGACAGCACCACTATCCCTTGCTGCTTCTTCAACTTTGGACAAATGAGGCACCAGCGTACTACGATATGGCTGATGAAATCGATCCTTCTTCATCATTGCCCCAGCTAGCTCCCAATTACGTGTTAATAGCGCCGTCAGCAGAACATTCGCTGATGCACTGGCTAACACGGCATCTTGGTACCCTAAGCTTTTTGGTAAGACATTGCGTGAATCGTCTGTCCGAAGCTCATAATCTGGAATAACTGCAATCACCTTAATACCTTCTAAAGGATAGGATATTACATGTGTTTCCTCCTCCGAATGCCAGCCGACAACAAGTCCACCAGTAACGGATGCCCCAGCATTATCTGGATGCCCCTCCAATAGGGATGCATGACGGATTTTTTCTTCTGCAGATAGATGCAGATTGCCTGCAATATTGGCAAGTTCAATTCCAGCGACAATTGCAGATGCACTGCTTCCTAATCCACGCGTCAATGGAATGTCACTGCAAACGGTCATACGGCATGGCCTTAGTTCTTTATTATAGGCTTCAGCCACTTTTTTAGCGATTGAGACAATATAATTCGTTTCATCGGCAGGAAATACCTTAAGATCTTCTGATAGAGGTATCACTTCCCACCTTTCCGAAAAGCTTCCACGGACCTCTAAATACAGCGCAAGCGCTAGTCCAATTGAATCAAATCCTGGTCCTAGATTTGCAGTACTTGCTGGAACCTTGATTGAAAACATTGCCTCTTCACTCATACTTTTACCGCACCCTGCAGATGCTCAATGATGATTTTTTCATCCATTGGCAGCAGTTCCGCTTTGATTGAACTCGTCTCAACAGCCACATTCGGATCCTTCAGGCCATTTCCAGTTAATACAGCAACGATTTTAGAACCGCGTTTGATTTCTCCGCTGGCCAACTGTTTACGAATTCCAGCAATCGAGGCACATGAAGCTGGTTCAGCAAAGATCCCCTCTTTACTCGCTAACAGGTGATAAGCTTCTAGTATTTCTGCATCAGAAACTTCGTCGATTTTACCGTTTGATTCTTCAGCCGCTTCTACAGCAAATTTCCAGCTTGCAGGATTTCCAATTCGGATTGCTGTAGCAATGGTTTCTGGTTCCTCAAACACACGATTGTGTACAATCGCCGCTGCACCTTCGGCTTCAAATCCTCTCATCTCTGGAAGCCCTGTCTGTTTCTTTTCATTGTATTCCTTAAAGCCTTTCCAATAGGCCGTAATATTTCCAGCATTACCTACTGGAAGGGCTAGAATATCAGGTGCATGACCTAAAACATCTACAATCTCAAAAGCCGCTGTTTTCTGTCCTTCAATCCGGTAAGGATTAACCGAATTAACTAGTGTAATAGGCGCAATCTCACTGATATTACGGACAATTTGCAGCGCATTATCAAAATTACCTTCAATCGAAATAATTTCAGCTCCATACATGACCGCTTGGGCTAGTTTTCCCATGGCAATTTTTCCTTCTGGAATGACGACGATACAACGTATATTTGCTCTAGCCGCATACGCAGCCGCAGCAGCAGACGTATTTCCAGTGGAAGCACAAATGATTGCGTCACTGCCCTCTTCAATTGCTTTAGCAACGGCCATTACCATGCCGCGATCCTTAAAAGAGCCTGTTGGATTTAACCCTTCATATTTTACATAAAGGTCAATTCCCCATTCCGCAGAAAGGTTGTTACATTTAATAAGAGGAGTATTGCCCTCATGAAGGGATAAATCAGGTGTTTGATCATTGATTGGCAGATAGTCTATATATTCTTTTAACAGTCCGTTCCAACTCATTTTCCATTCTCCCCTTCAACACGGTACGTGCTTTTGATTTCTTTTACCATTTCATAATCATTCATTTTTTGTTGTATTTTTTCAAAATTTTCAAGAGTTGCGCGATGTGTTACAAGCACGATTTCTGACGAATGCTCTTCCTCCATCGGCAATTGCAGTATTTTATCAAAGCTGACACCATGTTCTGCAAATAGTGTGGTGATTTTTGCAAGTACTCCCACTTCGTCCTTTACATGCAGACGGAAAAAGAACTTCGCCTTAACTTCTGAAGGCTTCTTAAGCGTTTTTGAATATTGAGGCGAAACAGCACTTCGTCCATTTACACCTAATCTCATATTCTTCATAACAGATACGAGATCAGATACTACGGCTGTAGCTGTTGGAAGACTTCCTGCACCAGGACCATAAAACATCGTTTCCCCTACCGCTTCTCCATAGACATATACCGCATTATATTCATTGTTTACAGATGCTAAAGGATGATGTTCCGGAAGCAAGGCAGGCTGAACACTTACCTCTACCTTATCTCCATCTCTAGAAGATAAACCAATAAGCTTCATCGTATATCCGAGCCTCTTGCTATATACTAAATCTTCCTCCGAAATGCCCGTGATCCCCTCATACTTCACATCTGCTAGATCGATATTCATTGAGAATCCCAACGTAGAAAGAATCGCCATTTTACGCGCAGCATCTAGTCCGCTGACATCCGCAGTTGGATCTGCTTCTGCGTATCCAAGTGCCTGTGCTTCCTTTAATACATCTTCGTAGGCACTGCCATTTTTACTCATTTTCGTAAGAATAAAATTGGTGGTACCATTCACAATGCCCATCATTTTTGTAATCCGATCTGACGATAATCCATCTACAAGCCCACGTAAAATCGGGATACCTCCTGCAACACTAGCTTCATAGAATAGATCACATTGATTTTCAGTGGCAACTGTCAGCAGCTCTGAACCATATAAAGCCATTAAATCCTTGTTAGCCGTTACTACGTGCTTTTTATTTTTCAAAGCCTCTAAAAGATAGCCTCTCGTTTCGTCAATACCTCCCATGACTTCGATAATGACGTCGATTTCCGGATCATTTAAAACATCCGCAGGATTCAAAGTAAGCTTCCCTTCAGGAACTTCCACATCACGATCCTTATTCAGATTTTTGACAAGAATTTTCTTTATTCGAACGGGACAGCCGATTTGATGGATTAGCTTATCCTGATTTCTTTCTATGATTTTTACTACTCCAGATCCAACCGTTCCGAGTCCTAGTAGGCCAATTGAGATAGTTTTCATTTCCGTTTCCCCCTGCCGTCTGTATATCCATTAAAAACATTTGTTTTTCTATAGTAGACATTATAAATTTATTTTTCTAAAATTTCAATAGGTGACTCCCCATTTTCCTCATTACTCTGTTCGAATCCTCGTTAAACTAGCAGAATACACTGAAATTTCTTTTTTTAAAAAGTGCTTTCCATTAAGGAAAGCACTACTTTCAAATTTACCTATAAATTCTTTAGGCTAGTTTTTGAAGACAAAACAATCTGTGGATTTTTTGCAGGATCAAGCCAAGAAAGAATACGAACAACATTTTTCTCTGTTGTTGCCGCACATCCAGCGGTACTTGTTCCTCTACCCCGCCAGACATGAAGGAAAATGGCACTGCCCTTCCCTTTAATAACAGGGTCCATATTATACGAAATCACAGCTCCGTATCTATAAAGAGGATGATTCATCACCTCATAAGATTTCCACTTTTTATCTGGATTACCTGTGTAACGCACCCATTTGTTATAATCTTTTGATGCTGGATCATCTACCCAAAAATCATTCTTCGTCGTTTTTTTGTAAGGCCACGTTATCGAATCAAGTTTTTTTGTTTTTCCAAAGGCTGTCCCAAATGCATACATTCCTATTGGGGTTTTTCCATCACCCTCACTTTTTTGATTGGTGAAGCCTTTTTTACCAACGACCCCAGACATCTTAATTAATACTCTTCGCCACTCCCCATACTTGTTTTCATATGCTCGAATGGCGGCACTTGTACTGGTATTCTTTTCTCCAATGACAGTCAAAATCTGTTTTGCACCTTTTTCCTTAAGAGCCTTGTTCATGATTCCTTTCTCATCTACGGTGAAGACTTCTTTTGCAGAATGGGCTTTAACATATACAGGACGGTTATTATAACAAACATGGTACCAACTGTGTTTCCGCTTGACCACAGCTAGTTGTTTCCCTTTCGCCAGCGTTTTCACGGTGACTGATGCAGGGTCCTTTTTTTCTTTCAAGTCCGTTTTTTCCTTTAAAATAATGCTAAAAGCAGTCTTGCTGCATTCAGCAGCTAATGTTTCCTTTGGTTGACTTATACTCAGAATGAAAAGGAACAGTATGAACGTAAAAATAATTCTTTTTTTCAATTAGACAATCCTCCAAAATCTTCTTTTGCTGACAACCACTCTTTATTAACTAATGTTTTAGGCTTCCTTCTAGTTAAAATTCTGCTGATATTTTCTGAACATAAGGTCATCATTTCTATCCTTGTTTCTATGCTTGAACTTGCTATATGAGGAGTAGCAAGCACATTCGGTAATGAAACCAATGGGTGATCAGAACCAATGGGCTCAATTGTGAATACATCCAGTCCTGCCCCGGCTATTTCCCTTTGAACAAGCGCTTTATGTAATGCGTCTTCGTCAACAACACGCCCTCTGGACGTATTAATAAATATGGCTGAATCCTTCATGCGTTTAAATGCTCCCGCATCAAACATATTCTCGGTTTCGTCTGTTAAGGGAGTCATACAGACAACATAATCGGAACGTTCCAGTAATTCTTCGAATCTGCAATAAACAGCCCCTAGCTGCTGCTCAGCTACTGGCTTCCTGCTCCGATTATGGTAGAGAATTTCCATTTCAAATCCAAGGGACCGTCTAGCAACCGCTTCGCCGATTTCTCCCATCCCAATTATTCCTAATGTTTTATGATGAATATCATGACCAGCTAGTAGCAACGGACTCCACGATTGCCAGTTTCCCCGCTTAACTGTTTCAGCACCTTCGGCTATCCTTCTCGCCGTTGCCATTAAAAGCGCAAAGGTGAAGTCCGCCGTTGTATCCGTTAAAACATCTGGGGTATTACATACAGCAATTCCCTTAGAATTTGCAGCTTCCACATCAATATTATCGTAGCCTACTGCCATATTAGCGATTACCTTCAAATTTTCAGCCTGCGCTAAGAGGCTGTAGTCAATTTTATCTGAAATCGTGATGAATAGTGCATCGACCTTTTTTGCCTCTTCAAGCAAAATCTCCGGGGGAACTGCATCTTCTTCAGAGTCCCATATTCTAACTTCAAACTGTTTCTTTAAGTTCTCGATAACATCAGGTACCATTTTCCTTGTAATAAAAACGGACGGTTTACTCATTCTGTAATCCCCTTTCCGTGTCTGGTTATCGTTATCATAACATAGTAAAAAAGGGTGGAAAACAGATTAAGTAAATTTTCTAAATTTTCTTTTTATGTTCTCTACAGCCAACTAATGGATGGGATGTTTAACTGCCTTGCGGGAACTTGAGCAATTTCATAAAATCGCTTTAAAAATTCCTCATAATAATGAGCTGTATCTGTATAGCCATTCAGCTTATCTTCCAATTCATTTGCTCTAGACTCTTTCGGGTTCGAGAAATACTCCTCAATGGTTTCTACATAATGAATAGGGAAGAGCAGCCGTGAATAGAGTAAGCGTGCCGAAAAGCTTGATAGCGTGCCGAGTGCTTGGTAATCATTCATAAATTCTGTAATTTCCGGCTGATGGGTAAGTGGTTTTGCAAAGTACTGTTCCCTTGTCCACTCAGCTATATCTCGGCTTCCATGATCAAATACCCAATCAAATGGGTTCTTGATACAAGGCTTTCCACTCCAGATATCATTGGTAAACCTTTCATAGCAAACGGTTCCACCATCCGTCATAACAGGTGTATCATCGATTTCAGTATCTACCAAATATTGGATTGCGTTTTCTGAAAGGGACATATAGTAAGGAAAACTTTCAATAAATTGTTTCTCAAACGAATTATTCGGATGTGCAACTAACTTGTCATTCCACATTCTTTCCAGCTGGTCAATTCTTTGCTCCCAAAGACCTTTCCACTCACCCACTCTAGAACACTCCTTAATCGGTGTCGAAATGGAACGTGCCCGGTGATGAAACTTGGCCAGTTTCCTGCCCATTTGTGTGCTTCTCCCCTCTTCTTGAGAGGTGTTCTCCAGCAATAAAAATAATTGACCTTCCGTTACGGAAATATAACTCCCCTCTTTGGAAAGAATAAATCGTGAGACATACCTATCTCCCTGAAGAGCTAAATGCTCAGACATTTGTTGTCTTTCAGCTAACTCCGCCTCGTTCACTTCTTCTAATGGGATGATGCTGTAAATGGCATCGCCCGAACGGAAGGCTGGGTATCTGTTTCCTTTCTCTTCCCTATCTACAGTAATACCATACTGATCAAAGATCGTTTGCTCAATCATATTCCCCCGCCTTTTTTTAGAAGTGGCTTCACTACTTAAACATATGATGAAAGAGAAGGATTTCTGAATGATTTTCTAAATTTTAGAATACATTTTGATAATAAGCGCTTTGCTGTACAAATTGTTGGAGAAACGGGTGATTACATGACAGAAAAAGTTAATGTATCTGAACAGACAGCAAAAAGATGGCTGCTGGAGCGTGGAGTAACGATAAAAGATATTGCAGAGCTCGTGATGTTTTTACAATCTAGTTACCATGAAAATTTACAGTTAAAAGATTGTATCCATAATGTCGAACGTGTCTTATCTAAAAGAGAAGTTCAAAATGCAATTTTAACCGGTATTCAATTGGATATGCTTGCTGAGCAAAACATGCTAGAGCAGCCTCTTCAAGCGATAATCGAAACAGACGAAAGTCTATATGGCGTCGATGAGGTTCTCGCTTTTTCAATCGTTAACGTCTATGGTTCAATTGGATTTACTAATTATGGATATGTCGATAAACTGAAGCCAGGAATCCTCAAACATCTCAATGATAAGAGCAGCGGGAAGGTTCACACTTTTCTAGATGATATTGTCGGTGCCATCGCTGCCGCCGCATCAAGCCGTCTTGCGCACCGAGATGAAAACGCAGAATAAACCCGCGTTCGTTTTCTGATTAAGGATCCGGTTTTAACTAAATAAAGCCGGCCCTATTGGACCGGCTTAACGTTATCTGTTAAAATTCCCATTGATCAAGAGAATCAAGTACATGTGTTGGCTTAACATTATATTTAGTCAAATGTTCTTTTGTTGTCACGCCTGTGTGGACAAGTAAGGTGTCCATTCCAGCATTTATTCCTGCAAGGATGTCCGTGTCGTAATTATCACCGACCATAATCGTTTCATCTTTGCTGATACCTAACACTTTCAGTGCCTGTTCTACAATTATTGATTCTGGTTTACCAATGAACACGGGCTGCACGCCGGTTGAGACCGTGACCACCGAAGTGATTGAGCCGTTTCCAGGCAGAAAACCACGTTCTGTCGGCAAAGCAATATCAGCATTTGTTGAGATGAAAAATGCACCATTTCGAACAGCCAGACAAGCTTTTGTCAGTTTTTCATAATTGATACCACGATCAATCCCCATAACGACAAAGTCTGGTTTTTCATCCGTTAAGTGAATCCCCTTTGCTTGAAGAGCGGCAATAATTCCTTCTTCCCCGACTACATAAGCAGTCGAATTGCTTTTTCGTTCTGCAATAAAATTAGCTGTGGCCATACTAGTCGTAAAAACTTGTTCATCCTTTGCTTCTATCCCAAATGCACGTAATTTTTCGGCAACCTGCTCAGGTGTTCTTGAAGAGTTATTCGTAACAAATAAATAGGGAATCTTCCGTTTGACCAGACCCTCAATAAAAGCACCAGCATCTTCAATTTTCTCTGTTCCTCTATAGATTGTTCCATCTAAATCAATAAGGTAACCTTTATAGTGTTTCAATCGATAACCTCCAACCAGTTGTTTAGTTTTTAAAAGCAGATACTGGTCCTAATTCATTTAGTAAATAGGTTCTGATGTGACGAGGGTATAATACAAACGCTTCCAAATTTTCTTCAAATACAACGGACGTTTCTGTAAAATCTAATTCCAGATAATCCTGAATTAGTTTTTTTCGAAGCGGCAGTAAATGTTTGAATTGGACAGCCATTTCATTTGTGATTACCTTTTCATCGAGTAAAATATCAATAATGTCCTCAAAACTACCGGGGTCCCGCATAATAAATCCATCAATCATTGCATTACCCGTATCTAGTACGGCATCAATGGATGTTTGTATGATTCTTTCTAAAGCAAGTTTTGATTGACGTTCTTCCCAATTCTTAATTTCACGATAGGAAGCAAGCTGTTTTTCTAGAAAAGCTAACAACATTTCTATTCTTTCTCTATCCACAAAATACATTCTCACAAACCCCTTTTCTCTGGTTAGTCATAAATCACTCATGCCTTACCCGCCACTTGATGATACCATAATTCAGTCCTTTACCGTCGAATCTGCTATTAAATACGGCTGTGGATTGTTATGATAAAAGAAAATAGCGGAAAGAAGGGATTGTTATGGAAACGTTTGATTTTTTATACAATGACCTCGTAGATACGAAAACACGTTTTGCCAGCTTTGTCGGAAGAGAAATCCGTTATGACTTAGCTATTGTAATGACTGATCGGTTTTATGGAAAAAAACTTATTCTTGATATGCAAAGCAACCGTTTTGCGATTATCGGTCCTGATGATTTAGATGAAGAAGGCTACCTTGAACATGCCTTTCAAATTTCTGCTGAAGAAGCAGAAGAACTGCACTTATTCTTAACTGAAATCGTTTAGCATGCTCCCTCATAGAATGGACATCCTATAAAGGGAGGATGATACCAATGACAGAGAATTATCATGATTTCCTCAATGTTGAAAAACAACGTCATTCCCTGATACCAGAAGAATTTTCAGAAGGTTCATACGGTTCTTCACGAGGAGCAGATTCACCAGTTGAAAACAAAAGCTCAAATTGGAAAGAAGGACAATCATTCCAAAGTGCTTTTAATTATGAAAACAAATCGCTGCATGAAAACCTGCCAAGAAAATACCCTGGTGCAGCTGTACCTGAAGATCTTAAAAAAACATAAACAATAATAAAAGGAAGCTGTCAATGACAGCTTCCTTGATTATTTAACCTTTTTCATTACGAAATAGGGACATCCAAAATTACAGTATTCATACAGATACTCTGATAATGTACTAATTTTTGTATCGAAGGTTGCCTTTTGATTTTGATCATCAAAAAACCCGCGAAGCCGCAATTGACCATAGCCCCAATCACCGACTATATAATCATACTTAGTCAATATCTCACTGTATCTAGCTAGAAAAGCTTCTTCATTATATCCGTCCCTTTGTTCTTCTACCATTTCATAGTTCAGATTATTGATGCTAATCATGTTCATCACCTCGCAGCTTATAACTTCTTCCTTAAATTATAACGTATTCTCCATGATTTTCTAAGCGAAATTTAGATAAAACTGTCCATGATATGTAATAGGGGGTGCTAATACTTGAAAAAAACAATCTTAACGGTCAGCTTAAGCTCTATTATAGCCTTAACGGGTTGTTCTAGTGACAACAATCACGAGTCCAATGAGAGTATGGAAAAGGGGCGTAATCAAGCAAATCCTAGCCAAATTAATTCTCCAGCTACGATTTATGATGAAGATTACCAAAACAAAGATAATTCTCCCCAGGATTTTGGTTTTACTCATTTAACCAATGCCACCATCAATGGGAAGAAAATCAACAACCAAACACCAACGATTGATCGTGAACAACTTGCATCCATTATTACTCAACTCACTGTCCAACTGCCAAATGTAAAAGAAGCATCTACTTTAGTGACTGACGAAAAAGTATTAGTGGTTTACTCCACAGATACTTCTAACCGCTTTATGACAGCTGATCAAGTTAAACGGACGGCTGCCTCTGCAGTCCCGCGGTACTATCATATATATGTCAGTGATAATTATGTGCTGGCTCGTGATATTGAAGACTTTTCACTTCTTTCTACTCAAAGTCGTGATGTTGATCCGGCAATCAATTCCATTATTCAATTGATGTTAAAGTCACCACAAGGCAATAGGCTTTCTGATGGGGAAAACGAAAATGGCAAAATGAAAGGTGAAACGTCCATGTAATCAACTGGATAAAATTTAGAAAACCCCCGTTTAAAAAGGGGGCTTTTTTTTCGCTGTTATACTTCTTCTTTAATGAGCATTGCATCACCTTTTAACTGTTTTTGTTTGGCGGCTGCATTTACCTGCTCATCTGCATGATAAGACGAACGGACCATTGGCCCCGCTTCACAATGACTAAAGCCCTTCTGGATAGCTATCTTCTTAAGCTCATTAAATTCTTCTGGTGTGAAATACTTAAGCACATTAAGATGTTTTTTTGACGGTTGTAAATATTGTCCAATTGTCATGATATCTACCTTATTCGCCAATAAATCATCCATGGTTTCAAGAATTTCTTCCTTTGTTTCACCTAACCCAATCATTAAACTTGATTTGGTTGGGATATCTGGATACATCTCCTTGGCTCTATGCAGCAGTTCTAAAGACCGATCATACTTAGCACGCGCACGAACTCGATTGGATAAACGACGTACCGTCTCAATATTGTGATTGAGAATATCTGGTTTCGAATCCATTAGATTTTTTAAATTTTCGTATACCCCTCCCATATCGGAAGGAAGCACTTCAATGGATGTAAAAGGATTTTTCCTGCGAATGGCTCGAACTGTTTCTGCAAATACTACCGAGCCTCCATCCTTTAAATCATCCCGAGCGACAGCCGTAATGACCGCATGCTTTAAATTCATCGCAGCAACAGAATCAGCAACTCTCTCTGGCTCTGCTAAATCTAATTCTGTCGGTAAACCTGTCTTAACCGCACAGAAACGACAAGCTCTCGTGCAAACAGCTCCGAGAATCATGAAGGTAGCTGTCCGCCTTACTGCCCAACATTCATGGATATTGGGACATTTCGCTTCTTCACAAACTGTATGTAAATTTTTTTCACGCATCATTTTCTTTAAACCCGTATAGTTTTCATTTGTGTTGAGCTTAATTTTCAGCCACGCCGGTTTCCGAAGCGGTTCTTCTTTAGTCGCCATACCCCACACTCCATTCTTCTTGTAAATAATAGGAAATATCTCTTCATTGTCACTTTACCAAATAACATATCAATGAACAAGTATAGGTAGATATTCCATAATTTTAAAATAATGTTTTTCGACTTGTAATAGCAAACTAGATGTAATGAACTAGGAAGGAGACTAGATGCGTGAAGTGGAAATTAGTACTCGTTGTTTTTATTATCATTTTAAGTTTCCCAACAGAACACCGAACGGGCATCGCGGCTTCAACAGCACATTCTTCTGAAGTCATTTACCAAAAGCGGATGGAACTTTATAAAAACATGGAAACAGCATTGCAAATTCCTTGGTATTATTTAGCTGCTGCCGATCAGTATGAATATAGTATCCGAGGTTTTAATAAATCTGAACCGCTGTCGGGTGTCATTGCGATTCAAATTAAACCTTCGAAGTGGAGCGGAGTTCTTAACCCAGAGCCAAACGACCAAAACCCCCTTTCTATCAATTTTTTCGGCGGATCTGGATTAGATGGAAACGGTGATGGTCTGGCAGATAAAAGCAATGACGAAGATCTGCTGTTCACTTTTGCCAAGCATCTTTTATCCTATGGAACAGATGATGATAATATCCGAATTGCGCTTTGGAATTATTATAAACGGGATAAAGCAGTCGGAATTATTATGGGAAACGCACAAATGTATAAGAAGTTTAATCGGATTGACCTGCAGGAGAAAGCATTTCCCGTTCCTGTGGGGACTGACTATACCTTCCACAGTACTTGGGGAGTTGCCCGTGGATGGGGAGGAAGACGTTCACATGAAGGAACAGATATTTTTGCCCACTATGGGTTACCTGTTCGTTCTACTTGCTATGGAGTCATTGAAATGAAAGGATGGAATCGTTTTGGCGGATGGCGGATAGGCATTCGTGACATGAACAATACCTACCACTATTTTGCTCATTTAAATGGATTCACGAAAGATTTAAAAGTAGGACAAATTGTCGAACCAGGACAAGTAATTG
This sequence comes from Peribacillus sp. FSL H8-0477, assembly GCF_038002765.1. Classification (NCBI taxonomy): domain Bacteria; kingdom Bacillati; phylum Bacillota; class Bacilli; order Caryophanales; family Bacillaceae; genus Peribacillus; species Peribacillus sp. FSL H8-0477. The sequence continues at coordinate 1,786,474 of NZ_JBBODE010000001.1, forward strand.
GAAGTGTAGGCAGCACTGGCTATGGACCTCCTGGGACAGCTGGAAAATTCCCGCCCCATCTGCATTTCGGACTTTATAAAGATAATGGTAATCTGGAATGGAGCTTTGATCCTTACCCCCACCTCCGTGTTTGGGAACGAAAGGATACCTTAAAAGCTAGGCAATAACCGGTTGTTTTTTTACGTATTAATAAATATCCCTTTTCCTAAAGCATACGTTTTAAGGAGGGGGGTTGGCATGTTTCATAAGAAATCTAAACCAAATACTGATTTAAAGAGATTCTTTACCGGAATTCTCTCCTTAAAAAGGTATTCATCTATACCTTTATACTCTTTCTCATTTGCAGTATTTTTTCAATTTGGTTTATTGATAAAGCCATTGAACCTGTGATTATGAAAGTAGCACAGAAAGAAATTAAACGTGCTGCAACGGCAGTCATTAATGAATCGTTCCATAAAAACCTATCTAAAGAATTGCCCGACAACGATATTGTCTTGACCCATTATCAAGAAGGAGACCCCGCTCCATCCTATAGCTTTAATCCTAAATTATATAATGCAGTCCGAAAGGAAACCATACAGGATATTCAAGATCAATTAGGAATAAGTGATGAAAACCCATTTCAGAAAAAAACCAATAAAAATCAATTAAAATCAGTGGTATATTATATCCCCCTAGGCGTAGTCACAAGAACCTCTATTTTAGCTAATATTGGGCCGAAAATTCCTGTTGAAATGTCTCTAATAGGTCACGTTGAAATGGACTATGAATTTAAATCTACAAGTGCCGGGATTAATAATACGTATTTAGAATTATTTGCTCGTGTAGGTGTTCATATGGAGGTTGTTATTCCAACCTTCAAAAAAGAAACACCAGTTGAACAGGTCATTAACCTTGGAGGACGATATATTCCCGGCAGGGTTCCTAATTTTTATGGAACAGATCGAAGTCTCATAACGGCTCCCGGAGTAGATTCAGGGAAAAAATAAAAAGAGAAACGGGTACATACCCCGTTTCTCTTTTCAGACTTAGACAAACTCGGGTGAAAACCTTAGTTTGTCTATTTTTATGGTTTGTATAACCTGAACAATGATTTCCACTCCAGGCACTCGCTTTCCGCGGGCGGTCGGGAAGCCTCCTCGGCTTTCGCCTGCGGGGTCTCCCCTAGACACGCTACCCGCCAGGAGTCTCGTACCTTCCGTTCCAATCAACTTTGTTTTACCTTTGATCCTCGAGTCACTTTTTTTGAAAATAGAAGGATTAAAACTTAGGTGATGAGGATGCTTTCTAAACAAGATTCTATTCAGCGAGACTCCTTTGAAATGTTATATTACATCAACTGGTTCCATCTAACCATTTGGTTCGCAAAATGAAGGCCGTCATTGACTTCACTTTCATTTTTATGGCATGGTGAAAGATATGTATTCAGAGGTAGACGCTGAAGTATTTCTATAGGGTATCGGAATTTTTTAATTCCAATCTCCTTTTGTCTACAAACTAAAAAGAGAAACGGGTACCCCGTTTCTCTTTTACCTTTTAATCAACATGACATTTTTTTATGACTAAATAATCATGTTTGAGCAAATCTAGTTCATACCCTTTTTCCAAAACGTTTCCCTGCTCTTCAATAATCTCAAGAATCGGTCGTTCTCCCATCCCCGTGTTTTGTTTGGAAACAATCCCTTTTCGGCCATCATTTAGTTCGACAACTAGTCCAACAGGGTAAAGGGCAACCGACCGTCTAAATGCTTCAATAATCTTTACATCAAATTGCGTACCTGCACCCGAATATAGAATATCTAATGCTTCATGAGGAAGCAAAGCATTACGATACACTCGATTAGATGTCACTGCATCAAAAACATCTGCTACAGCTATAATTTTTCCATAAAAGTGAATATCCTCGCCGTTTAATCCTCTTGGATAGCCTGTCCCATCAAGTCTCTCATGATGTTGGTAGGCACAATGAGCTACAAGCAAAGGTATGGTATGTACTCCCCGCAATAATTGAAATCCAATCTCGGAATGTTTCTTCATGGTTTCGAATTCATCTTCCGTCAGGCGGTCTGGTTTTAAAATAATTTCAGTTGGAATCATCATTTTACCAACATCATGCATGATCGCACCTAAACCGAGAATTTCCATTTGCTTCTGATTTAATTTAAGGTCAAGTCCCATAGCTATAGAATATAAGGCTACGTTAAGCGAATGAGTAAAAATGTAATGATCATAGGCATACACGTCAGTTAACAGGGACAGTAATTCTTTATTATTATTCACTTCGGACAATATAGAGCGAACAAGATCAGTAAACTTCTTGCTTGCTTTTTCTAAAACAAAGGAATCACTAATCTTTTGATTCTTATTAAGTTGACTAAACGTTTCTTGAATAGTCAACACAGCTTGATTTCTTGTTTTATCTGGAAGAGAGGGATTCGGTTTAATATGTAATGTCCGTCCATCCTCAATATATACAAAAGGGATATCTAATTCGATGAGCCGCTTAATCATATTATTCGTCAACAATACACCGGAGCTAATTAAAACGATTCCTCTTTCATTGAATATCGTTTTACCTAGTTTCATACCCGAGGTCAGTGATTGCGTCTTTAATAGCCTCATAATTCATACTCCTATTGCTTCTTATATCCAACCTAAAGTCAGAAGCTATTCACTGTTTTTTAATCTGTCTCTATCCTATTTATCGGACATATCTGCCCAATTCTAAAGCTTCGATACTACATCCGTTATTTTAGTATACGATACAGACAAAATGAATAGCTATACAAACTGGATAAAAATACAATATTATTAGATAATTTTACTTAAAGACGTATTTTTCAACTAATCGTGCATTTTTAATAAGGCTTCTCGTCCAGTCATCCCTTTAGTAATCCCTAAGTTTTCTGCTTCAGTCGTTACCGCTTCAAGCGGTGCCTCAAGCAAGTCATCAATTGAAGTAACACCGACTGCCCTGCCTGCAATAATTTTTCGATGATTCAATTTAGTATTCAACTGGTGAACATCTAGTGCACCGCACATAATATAACCATTAGTAGAAGTGATCATTATCAGTGTTGTCTTTGGGAGATAGATGGTTATTCCAACAAATGTACTCTCTTCAATCGTTAGTGGCCTATAATCAATCATAAATATCCGCTCCTTTCCTACCCATACTGTATGTAGGAAAGGAGCTTTAAGTGCCCAGATTAATGTGTTTTAAGTTTCCATGCCAAGATATCCCTTAAAAACTCTGGCATTAAGTATTCCTTATGTTGAGATCGTTGAAGATGCGGAAAGAAATATCCAAAGGTAAACATGTCAGGAAGGACAAGTCTATACTGCTTCTCTGGATTCAGCTTTTCTCCATCAATTAAAATATACTTGACCAGTTTATTGTTCGTTGTAATAAAGCCAATCCTATCGTACACCATGTTTCCCATGATTTTTCCTCTAAAACCAAAACCCTTTACCGGCATATGGGGCCATTCCGGATTTAAGGATTGCATGATAATTTCTTTTAACTGGCTTCCGCTTAATGTCACTACACAAGGATTAATCGGATGTGGAAGGATTCGGTGTAGATCCGCCTTTGTCACCTTCCCCTTTGGCAATCCTTCTAAAAGCAGGCCAGCGTTTAAAAACGCACAGTCTGCAGAACTCCATTCCCTTAATGCCTGGCATAATATCTCTGGTAAGATTGAAGGTTTAAACCATTGGGTTTCTAAAGCTTCTGTCAAGGTCACTACGACATCTTTAAGTGCCTGGCTGCCAACATCATGGAGAGATTGTTCCCAATCGGATTCGCCCTCTATCTCATTAAATTCATTGGTGTCATATAACCAGGCCTTTTTATCGATAACATCTCCGATTTCATTTACAGTCAACTCCACCTGGCCCACATAAAATCCGTACTTTCCTGCCCCGCAGAGCAGAGATTGATTAACCACTTTTCCTTGGTGCAAGATATGGTGTGTATGTGCACCAAGAATTACATCTACCTCTGGAAAGTCCGCAGCAATTCTTTCATCATCATGTATTCCTAAGTGCGAAAGCAATACTATTATGTCTGCTTTCGATTTTAGAGCGCCTAATTGTTGTTCTAATTCTATAAAAGGCTCACTGACTTTCCATCCAAGTGCTGAATATAACTTTTGGAAATTTGCGGTTAGACCGAGCATGGCAATTCTTGTTCCGCTGGTTGTTGTATGTATTTCATAGGGCAATGCCCATTTAGGACGTTCTCCATTTTTTTGATAGATATTCGCAGCCAATACTTTAAAATCTGCCTTTTCGTAAAGAGAATCTAAATCGTCATATGTCATCGTAATACCTTCATTGTTTCCAATCGTCACATACTGATATCCAGCTTCGTTTAAAAGTTTAATATTGCCTTTGCCTTGCGTTCCCTCCGTATATGGATGCCACCTATCTACATGATCACCTATATCGAGAATCAAGCATTCTTCACCCGTTTCAGCATGCAGTTGTTTTCTACTCCGCAAAAAAGCCTCAATACGCGGCCATTTTTCAAAATGACTATGAAGATCATTTGTATGATATATGTGAATCGCCTCTGACATCGTTCGTCATCTCCTATCCTGTTATTCCGTTGATTATTAGGCGGAGACCAATAATGATGAGCACAGCCTTCAATAATGTTGCTAATGATTTACCTGTTAAACGTGAATTAATCATAACTCCGAGTTTCGCTCCAAACCATGCACCTGGAATAAGTGCCAGTACATACGGCCAGATGACATTTCCAAGATAAATATGCGTAATGGAATTTGTAATCGACGAAAGAAATACCATAAACATGGACGTAGCAACTGCCACATGCGGCGGAAAGAAAAACAGCAGCATCATAGCTGGAACCATCAAAGAACCTCCGCCTATTCCAAATAGACCGGAACAGAAACCAACACCAAACGAAAGGAAGACAGCTAGGATTGGATGATAGCCATACGTATATGCTTGCCCATCTTGATTGATGGTTTTTGTTATCTTATGCTTCCCTTCCTTAAAAACAACCGGTTTTAGTTGATCCTTTACTAAGAGTACCAATGAAATTAAAATCACAAAGCTGCCAAAATAAAGAGAAAAGGCAGCTATCTGCAAGCTTTTGTTCGCAAATGCACCAATGATACCACCGGGGCCGCTGCCCGCAAAGAATATCAATCCAGCTTTGTAGTCACCTGTTTTCTTTTTTAAGTAAGCAAGTGTCGACGAAAGTCCCGTAAAGATCATAATAACTGTCGATACGCCCACTGCACGCTGAGGAGTTAAATTTCCAAGAAGGTCAGTTGAGCCCGCAAGAAAAAGCAGCGCAGGGACTATGATAATCCCGCCTCCAAGTCCGACCAATGCCCCAATAATCCCGGCGGTTAACCCAATTGCAGCTAACACTATCCATACCATTTACAATCCGCCCCATCCTATTCTAAAAGAAATCGAGCTGTTTTGGTGCCAGCCCCTCATACTCTATATTTAATAATTCTATCATTTCCTTTGCATTGCCTGCCGCATCTCCACCAGAATTATTATTGAACAGCACATATATGTCCTTGCTCTGTTTTTCGAGAATTCTCAAACGTGTTACCCACTCCTGTAACTCTACATGATTGTATTTATAGAGATAACGGACTTCCCGCCAATTTCCTGAGGAAGGCTTTTTCCATCCATAGACATTTCGACCGTGAAAACGGACAAGTGTCTTTTCCTTATTGGTCGATTGAAGGACAATCGGGATAGAACCTTCTCCAGATTGAGGTTCATCACATATAGAATGGATCCAGCCCTCTCGTTCCATAAAATCCAATGTTTGTTCACGTCTCTCTCCTGTAAACCAACTCTGGTTTCGAAATTCTAAACTGACAGGTACATTGGCCATTTCTGCTCGACACCATCGAAGATACTCAACATTTTCACGAGTGCAGTCAAACCAAGGTGGAAACTGAAAAAGGACCATAGCAAGCTTTCCAGCTGATTGATAGGCATTTAAAGAGGCATGAAAAGCATCAAACATTTCCTTTTTACTTTGAAAAGGAATTTCTCCACGGGTATGAGTTGTCATCCCTTGATAGGCTTTTACAACAAATTGAAATCCTTGAGGTGTTTCGGCAACCCACTTTTTCGAATTCCTTTCCGGCTGTACAGCATAAAAGGAAGCATCCACTTCAACGGTTGGAAAATGCGAACCATATTCAAGCAGCTTTTTCCGGGGGGACAGCTTGTCCCCATATAACCCATCATGATCTCCCCAGCCTGTTACACCAATGTAAATCATTAAGTATCACCTCTTTATATTTAAAAAAGTCTCTCCTCATTATATAACCCAAAAACGAAACCATAAAGCATCCGGAACTGATTTTACCCGTAGAGTGTATCGATACGGACGTCTGTGCTGAATCGTTATTTCCATTCGACTAAAGATATAAACATCCACATTTCTATCCATTTGTGCTACATTATAGGAAAAAGTGTTAAGAGGTTATCCTATCGTGTATCTAGAATTGACCGCTTTTATTACTCTTGTTTGTACTTCAGGAGTATTACATCTGTGTTTATGTCTCTATGTATTCTTTAAGCGTCATAATTATACAAATATATCTTATCTATTTATCCTTTATTCTGCTTCTATAACCATATATTGCTTTGCTTCTGGTTTTGGTTTAACGGCTACGACACTCGAGCAAATTAAATTTTGGACTGTTATTCAGTATATTGGAATGCCGCTATCACCACCCTTAGGGCTATTGTTTATCATGCAGTATTTAGATAGGAAAATCACGAAAAAGCTGTGTATATTCCTTTTTTCTATCCCTTTAATCAGTTTGGCAGCAGTTGCTACAAATGATTTGCACCATTTTCATTATCGTGTATTTGAGGTTAATCAAGTTTTAGGGGTTCCTTACATTCACCAAGAAATAGGTGTCTGGTATATGATTCACGGTGTTTTCACGTTTTCCTGTATGTTTGCAGCTTTGTTGCTTGTCCTCTCACATTGGAAAGATACAGCTAAGGTCTATCGGCCGCAAATCATCTCATTAATTTTCGGACAATTTATCCCTATTGTTACAGCATTTATTTATTTGATCGGATTCACACCCCCTGGAGTTGATCCCGTACCAATGGTCTTATGGATTTCATCTCTGTTATATTTCTGGTCGATTGGTACATCACGTATGTTTTCAATTATGCCCATTACTAAAAGTACGATATTTAATAGCATCAATGATGGTGTTATGGTGTTGGATGAGTCCTATCGATTAATTGAATATAACCAAGCAAGCAAAAGGATGTTTTCAGATTTAAATAACTCCATGTTTGGCATGGCCTTTGATAAAGTTTGGATTAAGCTGTCAGGAGAATCTTTTCCTCATCTATTAACCCACGGTATAGTCACTCTGGAAGTAGAACTAACTGCTGACCGTTCAAATCGTGTCTATCAGATCCGTACTTCATCATTGGTACATCCTAATTATAATAAAGGTGTGCTAATGGTTTTCACGGAAGTCATGGAGCTTAAAAGGCTTCAGTCCAAATTAGAACATCAAGCCTATCACGATGAACTTACCAATATTCTTAATCGTCGCGCGTTTTTTCAGAAGTGCGACCAAGAGTTTTCTATAGCAAAGGCTGCTTTATCGCCTTTCTCAATCATTTTAATCGACATTGATCATTTCAAAAATGTGAATGATGCCCATGGTCACATCGTTGGTGATCAATTACTTATGCATTTCGTAACGGCTTGTCAAACACAAATAAACGAGGGCATTTTATTTGCAAGATATGGTGGTGAGGAGTTTGTTCTGGCACTGAAAGGTACCTTGATGGAAGCAGAAAAGTTGGCTGATCAGATGCGCAGACATATAGAAACACAACCTCTACTCGTAGTCGAAGGGGAGATTTCTGTTACTTTGAGCAGTGGTGTAGCTGAGGCAAGTAAAGAAACAGAAGAAACTCTGTATGAACTTTTGAATAAGGCTGATGAAGCACTTTATTCAGCAAAGCGCAATGGACGTAATCAAGTTCATGCGTATACCCTTCAAACGTAAAAGAAGACGAACTCAGGAGAGTTCGTCTTCTTTAAAAGGAAATGATTATCCGATAGAACCTTCCATTTCAAACTTGATTAGGCGGTTCATTTCGACTGCATATTCCATTGGCAATTCTTTTGTGAACGGTTCGATAAAGCCCATTACGATCATTTCTGTTGCTTCTTGCTGAGAAATCCCGCGGCTCATCAGATAGAACAATTGCTCTTCTGATACTTTGGAAACCTTAGCTTCATGTTCAAGAGAAATATTGTCATTCAGGATTTCATTGTATGGAATCGTATCAGATGTTGATAGATTATCCATAATTAACGTATCACACTCAATATTTGAACGGGCACCGTCAGCTTTACGTCCGAAATGGACGATTCCACGATATGTTACTTTACCACCCTGTTTAGATATTGATTTTGAAACGATTGTAGAAGACGTATTTGGCGCAAGATGCGTCATTTTTGCTCCTGCATCTTGATGTTGGCCTTTACCAGCAATCGCGATAGATAACGTCATACCACGTGCACCTTCACCTTTAAGGATGACAGCAGGATATTTCATTGTCAGTTTAGAACCGATGTTTCCATCAATCCATTCCATTGTCGCATTTGCATCACATACAGCCCGTTTAGTTACAAGGTTGTATACGTTATTTGCCCAGTTTTGAATGGTTGTATAACGGCAATATGCGTCTTTCTTGATGATGATTTCAACAACTGCACTATGAAGGGAGTTAGTTGTATAAACAGGAGCTGTACAACCTTCTACATAGTGGACACTTGCGCCTTCATCTACAATAATCAGCGTACGTTCGAATTGTCCCATATTCTCAGAGTTAATTCGGAAATAGGCTTGAAGAGGCGTATCTACTTTAATACCCTTAGGTACGTAGATGAACGAGCCTCCAGACCAAACAGCAGAGTTCAATGCAGCGAACTTATTATCTGTTGGAGGAATCGTTTTACCGAAATACTCGCGGAATAGATCTTCATTTTCTCTTAAAGCAGAATCCGTATCTTTAAATACGATTCCCATATCTTCAAGTTCTTTCTTCATGCTGTGGTAAACCACTTCTGATTCATATTGAGCAGAAACTCCAGCTAGATACTTTTGTTCAGCTTCAGGAATTCCTAATTTATCAAATGTTTGCTTAATCTCTTCAGGAACCTCATCCCATGATTTTTCTGATCTCTCAGATGGCTTCACGTAATAAGTAATTTCATCAAAGTTTAAGCTGTTTAAGTCTCCGCCCCATTGTGGCATTGGCATTCTGTAGAAATGCTCCAAAGATTTCAAACGGAAATCTAACATCCATTGTGGTTCACTTTTCATACGTGAGATTTCTTCGACGATTTCTTTAGTCAATCCACGTTTCGAACGGAATATGGAAACATCTTTATCTGCAAAGCCATATTTATAATCACCGATTTCAGGCATTTTCTTTGCCATAGCGCTATTCATCCCTTTCAATGAAGGCTGTGGTCTTGAAACATGTCCACAGCCTGCTCATTTATCTTACTGTTCCTTTAATCCCTTTTCCATCGCTTTCCAAGCTAAAGTAGCACATTTAATTCGTGCCGGGAATTTAGAAACACCTTGTAATGCTTCAATATCTCCAAGATCGAGACTATCGTCATACTCTTTTCCCTGAATCATTTCCGAAAATGTTTTCGACATGTTCAGAGCCGTCTCAATATCTTTACCCTTTACGGCCTGCGTCATCATAGAAGCAGAACTCATAGAAATAGAGCAGCCATCACCGTCAAACTTAGTGTCTACTACGATTCCATTTTCAACCTTCATCGTTAAACGAATTCGGTCGCCGCAGGTTGGATTATTCATATCTATGGTCAAGTTACCATCATTAAGAATCCCTTTATTACGGGGCTTTTTATAGTGATCCATAATGACCTGTCGGTAGAGTGTATCTAAGTTATTAAAAGACATTACTGAAATACTCCTTTGTTTTGACAAGCCCATCTACAAGCTTATCAACATCTTCCTCCGTATTGTAGAGGTAAAAGCTGGCACGCGCAGTAGAAGAAACATTCAGCCACTTCATTAATGGCTGTGCACAGTGGTGACCTGCCCGAACAGCGATTCCTTCTGCATCCAATACGGTTGCAACGTCATGCGGGTGAACTTCATCAAGATTAAAAGTAACCACTCCCGCACGTTTTTCAGGATCAACTGGTCCAAATATAGTCAAACCTTCCACTGCAGACATTTTTTTCATTGCGTATGCTGTCAGTTTATGTTCATGAGCTTCAATATTTTCCATACCAATTTCTTCAAGGAAATCAATAGCTGCACCGAGGCCGATTGCTCCTGCAATAATCGGGGTTCCACCTTCGAACTTCCACGGAAGCTCTTTCCAAGTAGATTCCTGCAAGCCGACAAAGTCAATCATTTCACCGCCAAATTCTACCGGTTCCATGTTTTCTAAGAGTGCTTTTTTACCGTATAAAACACCTATCCCAGTTGGTCCAACCATTTTATGACTTGAAAAAGCAAAGAAGTCACAATCCAAATCACGAACATCTACCTTTAGATGCGGTGTACTTTGAGCACCGTCAACCACCATAACCGCACCATGCTGATGAGCTATTTCGGCTATTTCTTTAACTGGATTAATTACCCCAAGTACATTTGACACTTGCATAATAGAAACAATTTTTGTGGAATCAGTTATGGTTGACCTAACATCATCTAACGAAATTGTTCCGTCCTCTTGAAGAGGCAAATACTTGAGTGTCGCACCTGTTTGCTTTGCAATTTGCTGCCAAGGAATAATGTTACTATGATGTTCCATATAGGAGATCACAATTTCATCGCCAGCAGAAAGGTTGGCGCCTCCGTAGCTTCTTGCTACCATATTTAAAGATGCAGTTGTTCCCTTTGTGAAAATAATTTCTTCCGTCGAGGCTGCATTTATGAATTTTCTTACCTTTTCACGTGCCCCTTCATACGCATCCGTAGCTTTTGTTCCAAGAGTATGGACTCCACGGTGGACATTGGAATTATACCCCCGGTAATATTCTTCAATGGTTTCAATCACAGAAGCTGGTTTTTGTGATGTAGCCGCACTATCTAGATATACCAGCTGATGTCCGTTCACTTCTTGATTTAATATTGGGAATAGCTTACGAATTTCGTATGGGTTCATTATCTAACTTTCCTTTCGATTACCTCAGCCAATTGTTTCTTAACGCCTTCAACAGGCAATTGATTAACAACTGGTGCAAGGAATCCAGTAATAACTAAGCGTTCAGCATCTTGCTTAGTAATACCGCGGCTCATTAAATAATAAAGCTGTAATGGGTCAACACGACCAACAGATGCAGCATGGCCGGCAGTTACATCATCTTCTTCAATAAGAAGAATCGGATTTGCATCACCGCGTGCTTTTTCACTAAGGATTAAGACACGTGACTCTTGCTCAGCGTTTGCTTTAGATGCACCATGTTCAATTTTACCAATTCCATTAAAGATAATGGTTGAATTGTCTTTTACAACACCGTGCTTCAAGATATACCCTTCAGAACGTAATCCGTAATGAATGATTTGAGTCGTGAAGTTTTGTTTTTGTTCTCCACGGCCGACTACAACACTTTTTGTATCTCCGAATGAACCATCGCCCATAAGGTAAGTCGTGTTATCAGAAATAGTATGGCCATCATTCATCAGACCTAGTGCCCACTCAATACGTGCATCACGGCCAGCTACACCACGGCGGTTTACATAAGTCGTAAAACCAGCTGATAATGTATCAACAGCTCCAAAAGCAACATGAGCATTTGCATTAGCGATAACTTCAGTAATAATGTTTGCAACACCTTGATTAGAATCTACAGTTGAAATGTAGTTTTCTACATACGTTACATTACTATTATCTTCAGCAACAATTAATACATGGTTGAAGAGTGTTGTATCCGGGTTATCTTGAATGAAGATCGCTTGGATCGGCTGTTTCACTTCAACATTTTTTGGAACATAAAGGAACGCTCCACCATTTACTAAAGCTGCATGAAGGGCTGCTAGACGATGTTCGTCAGCCTTAACACCAGATTTCATGAAATACTTTTCAACTAATTCACTGTGTTCACGGGCAGCTGTAAATAAATCCGTAAAAATGACACCTTGAGCTTTTAATTCTTCAGAAAGACTGAAGAATGCAGGCGTATTATTACGTTGAATATATAAATTGTTATTTTCTTCTAAATTAATAAGTGGTTTTACCGCTTCAGGAAGCTCGTCAAAGGAAGCGTATGCTTCACTTTTCACTACATGCGAACTAAAGTTAGTGAAATTCCAATTATCGATCTTCGTTTTATCAGGCTTAGGCATTGGAATAGCATCAAGTCCATCAAATGCTTGAATACGTTGCTCAGTAAGCCAAGCCGGTTCATTATTTTGTTGTGAGTAAGTGTTGATGTACTCTTTTTCAACTGATAGTTTTGTTACGGTAGTCATGGCAAATCCTCCTACTTACGCTTCTTGGCCAACAGTTTCGTCTTCGATGCCCAGTTCTTGTTTAATCCAGTCATATCCTTCAGATTCTAAGCGTGCAGCAAGCTCAGGACCGCCAGATTTAACGACACGTCCTTGCATCATTACGTGTACGAAATCAGGAGTTATATAATTTAACAGACGTTGGTAATGTGTAATGATTAAGCAGCCGAAATCTTCTCCGCGCATTTCATTTATGCCTTTTGAAACGACTTTAAGTGCATCAATATCCAGACCAGAGTCAATTTCATCAAGAATAGCGATTTTAGGTTGAATCATCATTAATTGAAGAATCTCGTTACGTTTTTTCTCTCCGCCTGAGAATCCTTCATTAAGATAACGTTGTGACATATCTTCAGACATTTCAAGGAATTCCATTTGTTTATCCATTTGGCGGATAAATTTCATTAATGAAATTTCGTCGCCTTCTTCACGACGTGCGTTAATAGCAGAACGAAGGAATTCAGCATTTGTAACACCGCTGATTTCACTTGGATATTGCATAGCAAGGAATAACCCTACACGTGCACGTTCATCTACTTCCATATCCAATACATCTTCGCCGTCAAACGAAATACTTCCGCTTGTTACTTCATATTTGGGATGGCCCATAATTGCGGCAGAAAGTGTTGATTTACCTGTACCATTTGGTCCCATGATTGCGTGGATTTCTCCACCTTTTACTTCAAGGTTTACACCTTTTAAAATTTCTTTGCCCTCGATAGAGACATGAAGATCCTTAATTGTTAAAGTTGAAGCTGACATATGAATACCTCCGTGATCTATATTCCTATTTTATAGCCAAAAGCTATTTTCTCTCTTTATAAAAGTAATTCTCACTTTATTCTCATTACAATTTTATAACAAATCAAATCTGTAAGCAACCATTACGATGTACTTTCTACTACGGTGATAGTATTAACCTTAGATCCTTTACACATAATGTGTCCATAAAGTCGATGTTTCTTCCGTTAAACCCACATTTAACTGGTTGTAAGAAGAACTTATCCAGCAATAAAAAAAACTGCCTTTTTGGCCAGATAAATGCTACCGAATCGAAGAAGGCAGCAATCCTACGCTTATCCTTCACCCATTAGGCATATTATCTTCCATTAAAGGCAGTTTCATTTGATTTATTATTTATATTAGGAATGAAGTTTCCTGCGAAGTTCATTAACGATCATATTGCTTGCTTCATAATCTCTCTCTCTTTGTTTTTCGACTTGGATCCGGACATCTAACCTCCTGCCGTACTCACTATAGCCTACGCCATGTGATTGTTGCATCGCCTTTTCCATTTCGCTGGTTACGTTAAAATCTAGAGAGTTGATAATGAATCAATCCTTTCTGGTTTTGTAGTTCTAATTTTATCATGTTTCTAAAAGATTACTCAAAGGTCATATACCCGCCCTACCATTCACTAAACATGATATAACTTAATAACAGCCAGCATATAAGGTATAGATGAAAAATACCTCCTAATCGCTGGCTCTTAAGCAGTAAGTGTTCACCGTAATAAATCGTCCAATGCTTCCTGAACAAGCGTAACTCCCTGACTAAGTGCAGCTCCGCCTCCAAATGCACCAGTTACTCCAACAGCTTCCATAATTTCCGTTTCGGATGCTCCATTATCAATACAACCCTTTAAATGATAAATAATACAATATTCATCCTGTGCGTACAGACTGATTCCTAAAGCTATTAATTGTTTTCCCTTTTGAGTAATTTGGCCTTCCTTGAAACAGGCTTTCGCAAAATCATTGTAAGGACCTGCGATTTCTGGCATCTTTTGTGTAAAAACACCCATTCCATGTTTGAATTCATATAGGGCTTCTTCAGTCGGATTAACAGGTTCGCTTGTCATTAGTAACATCTCCTTATACATCTTTTTTCTCTAGTATGGTCAGATGCTCAAGTGATATACCAACAACAAGAGGCTGTTCCGAGTTGGGTACGGGCAATAGATGGGTTAACTTACCTTATTCCATCATGCGTGCCGAAGATTAATGACCCTTTTTAAAATTTTAGCAAGAATTATTGTAGGCAGTAAATTGATAACGGTCTAATTGGACTGGTTATCGGTCTTCCGGCCATGTTTATCGGTCTAACTGGAGGTTGTATCAGTCTAACTAGGTTTTATCAGTCTACTTCATGGTTGTATCTGTTTATCTTGACTGGTTATCGGTCTGCCAGACACGTTTATCGGTCTAACTGGAGGTTGTATCAGTCTAACTAGATTTTATTGGTCTACTTCATGGTTGTATCTGTCTATCTTGACTGGTTATCGGTCTGCCAGACACGTTTATCGGTCTAACTCCTGTATAGCCTTTATTCAACCAATCTGCGCTGGAAGGCTCTAAAGTAGCGACCGAGGAGACAGTTCAGATTTTGAAAACCATCTCTCCCTCTACAATTTTTCGCAAAAAAAAGACTGTCGCAGTTCTCGACAGCCTCAACTCATCTATTTATTCAGAAACAGGTACAACCGCACCTTCATATTCTTTTAAAATGAAATCTTGAATTTCTTTCGAATGCAATACTTCTACTAGTGCTTTAATCGCTTTGCTGTCTTCATCGCCTTTTCTTACGGCAATCACATTCACATATGGTGAATTTTCATCTTCGATAGCAATGGAATCTTTAAGGGGATTTAAGTCTGCATCAATTGCATAATTGGAATTGATCATAACCGCATCGCCTTCTTTATTATTATAAACCTGAGGTAATAATGCTGCTTCAATATCCGTTTTGAACGTAATTTTCTTTGGATTATCTGTAATATCTTTTACAGTAGCCGTCGTTTTATCGATGCCTTCTTTAAGTGTCAATAATCCTTGAGCTTCAAGCAATGATAACGCACGACCATGATCAGCAACCGAGCTGCTCATAATAATTTCAGCGCCATTTGGAAGTTCGTCGAGAGACTTATACTTTTGTGAGTAAATTCCGATTGGCTCGATATGAATACCGCCGGCATTTACAAAGTCATATCCATTTTCAGCAATTTGCGCTTCTAAATAAGGAATATGTTGAAAATAGTTTGCATCCAAGTCTTTTTGCTCTAATGCTTTGTTCGGTAAAACATAATCCTGGAACGTTTCAATTTTCAGCTCGATTCCTTTTTCTTCAAGAAGAGGTTGAGCTTTTTCAAGTATTTCTGCATGGGGTACGTTTGAGGCACCCACCACTAATTCTACTGAATCTTTCCCGCCTTTTGAATCGTCATTACCGCAGGCAGCAAGCGCAAATGTTAAAACAAGAATTAAGGCAAAACTGACTATCTTTTTCATGAATTCATCTCCTAGTTATCGTTTGTCTAATTTCGTTGTGAAAAAGTCACCAATGATTTGAATAATAAATACAATTAATAAAATGATAATCGTAGCAATTAGCGTCACATCATTTTGACCTCGCTGATAACCATCCAGATAAGCAAGGTTTCCGAGACCGCCTGCTCCAATTACACCAGCCATCGCTGTATATCCAACAAGTGCAATTGCAGTTACCGTGATACCGGATATAAGGGCTGGTAATGATTCCGGAATCAACACTTTCCAAATAATTGTATTGATTGTCGCCCCCATTGACCGTGAAGCTTCAATAACACCCTTGTCAATTTCACGTAATCCTATTTCGACCATCCTCGCATAAAAAGGAGCTGCACCAATAATTAACGCAGGAAGAGCTGCATTTTCACCAATCATTGAACCCATAACTGCCCGGGTAAATGGAATGAGAAGGACAATTAAGATGATAAACGGAATGGATCTGAATATATTTACAAATGCGCTAATGACCACATTAACAGGGCGATTTTCCCATATGTTTCCCTTTGACGTCAAAAATAACACTAGACCAAGGACAATTCCCAATATGAAAGTTGCCACAATTGATATTCCTGTCATATAAAGTGTTTCATATGTTGCTTCCATCATTTCTTCCCAATCAACGTTAGGCAATAATTCTTCAATCATGTGAAATCACCTCCACGCCAACCTGCTGCTCTTTGATATATTGTATGGCCTGGTCCATTTCTGCCTGCGCACCATCGATATGAATAAACAGCGTACCGTATGAACCATGTTGTGTTTGCGAAATTTTCCCTTGTACAATATTTACATCCAGCTTGAAAGAACGAACAAGCTGAGTAATTAAAGGACTCTCGGTCGATTCCCCGACAAATGTCAGCTGAATAACCCTGCCTTCTGGGAAACGTTCCAATAAATGCTCAATCGTTTCCTTCGTTTCTTCGGGCTCGGTTACTTGTTGAACAAATCTCTTCGTAATCGGTTGAGCAGGGTTACGGAATACATCTAGAACAAGGCCTTGTTCTACCACTTGCCCGCTTTCCATAACTGCAACACGGTGACAAATCTTCCGAATGACATGCATTTCATGGGTAATTAAAACAATTGTCAATCCTAATCGTTTATTAATATCAACCAGAAGTTCTAGAATTGAATCAGTTGTCTGTGGGTCGAGGGCTGAAGTTGCCTCATCACAAAGAAGTACTTTAGGATTGTTCGCCAGCGCTCTAGCAATGCCAACTCTTTGCTTCTGCCCGCCGCTTAACTGAGAAGGATACGCGTCTTCTCTGCCTTCGAGACCGACCAGATTAATCAATTCATTTACTCTTTTTTTCGTTTCAGTTTTCGACACACCGGCAATTTCCAGAGGAAAAGCAATATTATCAGAAACCGTTCGAGACCAGAGCAGATTAAAATGTTGAAATATCATACTGATTTCTTGTCGAGCCTTTCTGAGCTCTGTCCCTTTAATTTTAGATATTTCCCGGCCTGCCACAATAACCGAGCCATCCGTTGGTGTTTCAAGACCATTTAACATCCGAATTAACGTGCTTTTTCCTGCTCCGCTATATCCAATGATTCCGAAAATTTCACCTTGATCTATCTTCATGCTGACATTATCGACAGCTTTTATTAATCCACCTTGGGCCAAGCCTGTACGAAAGGACTTACTTATTTGTGATAATGTTATCAATAATCTCACCTCTTTATTCAATACATTCTATGAACTTAGTAAACTTCCTCTCAAGAAAAGCCTTCACATATATCGTTTCTCATTTCACGCTAAACATGTATTAGAATTTCAATTAAGAAACAAAAAAACCTTTCCGCAAGAGCAGAAAGGCAGGCTAAGAAACTAACCGTCCTCTCATCTCCCAAAGCATAACTGCTTTGTGTGAATTGGCACCTTTCCAAGGTATTCCTTGTCGGTTGCCGGGCTTCAAAGGGCACATCCCTCAGCCTCTCTTGATAAGAGTAAAACGTATATGTGATTGAAGGTTTCCCCTCGTTTAAAGTCCATAATAATTATTACAAAATAATATCATGAATAAAGAGATGGTGTCAATCAATAACATCTAGTGTCAGATGCTCTTAACTAGTTTTAATTGAAGTACTCGTAATTCCTGTTGCTTTTCCGATACCATCTTCGAGCGCCTCAATTAAATCTTCCACGTTTTCAATGCCAACCGATAGACGTACGAGATCCGCGCTGACCCCCGATTTTAGTAATTCCTTATCATTTAATTGTTGATGTGTTGTACTTGCAGGATGAATAATTAAACTCTTAGCATCGCCTACATTGGCAACATGTGACCATAGCTCGATGGAGTTAATCAATTTCGCTCCCGCATCGCGGCCGCCATTAATTCCAAAGATAACGATGGATCCTGCACCCTTTGGCAAATATTTATCAACCAGTTTTTTATCCGGATGATTTTCATTACCTGGATAGGTTACCCAGCTGACAGCGGGATGATTTTCCAAATAGGTTACAATTTCTTTTGTATTGGCTAGATGCTCCTTCATTCTCACATGAAGCGTTTCTAAACCGAGCGTAAATTGGTACGCACTTTGTGCACTCAAAGTCGGACCAAAATCACGAAGCAATTGCACACGTGCCTTTGTTATGAATGCAGCAGGACCCGCTGCTTCACTGAAAACAATCCCTCCGTAGCTCGGATCCGGTTCCGTAAAGCCAGGGAAATTGGGTGAATTCCAGTCAAAGTTTCCACCATCAACAATAATACCGCCCAATGTCGTCCCATTACCAAGCAGCCATTTAGTTGCGGAATGGATCACAATATCAGCTCCGAATTCAATTGGCCGGCATAGATAAGGTGTTGCAAAGGTATTATCAATAATCAGCGGTATACCATTTTCATGAGCAATGTCAGCAATAGCTTCAATATCTAATACTGTTAAACTTGGATTACCAATGGTTTCTCCAAAAATAGCCTTAGTTTTCGGCGTAATTGCTTTTCTAAAGTTTTCTGGATCCTCAGGTGAAACAAAGTGAACTTTTATCCCATACTTCGGCAGCGTGTTGGCAAATAAGTTGTATGTTCCTCCATAAAGGGTTGAAGCTGCTACAATTTCGTCCCCAGCTCCAGCTAAATTGAGGATGGCTAGTGAAATAGCAGCCATTCCACTTGCAACCGCAAGAGACCCAATCCCTCCTTCTAGCAGGGCAACCCTTTCCTCAAATACAGTAACAGTTGGATTATGAATCCTTGTATATATATAGCCTGCTTCCTTTAATCCAAATAAATTGGCTGCATGCTCTGTGTCTTTAAATAAATAGGCATTACTTTGATGAATAGGCAGGGAACGTGCTCCTGTTTCATCCGTCTGTAATCCCCCATGAATACTCACTGTTTCAAACCGATAACTTTTTTCTTCTGACATCGTCTCATCTCTCCCTTTAATCTTATTCTTGATATATAAGCTTTCGAAGGATTTGTAAGAACAAAAAAACTTCATCTGGTTTAAGAAGAAGTTTTTTAGGAACTCTCCTTATCTTCCAGAGCT
This sequence comes from Peribacillus sp. FSL H8-0477, assembly GCF_038002765.1. Classification (NCBI taxonomy): domain Bacteria; kingdom Bacillati; phylum Bacillota; class Bacilli; order Caryophanales; family Bacillaceae; genus Peribacillus; species Peribacillus sp. FSL H8-0477. Next base: position 1,805,873 of record NZ_JBBODE010000001.1, read on the forward strand.
TATACTCTGCTGGAATTAGCACCGTGTATTAAAAACATACCGGTTGCCGGGTTTCAAAGGGCCAGTCCCTCCACCTCTCTTGATAAGAACATATTTAATTATCAGATTATTATCTTGTAGGAAATATATCACGAGCATAAGAGTACGTCAATATTAAATTCAGAATTTTCCACCTTTATAACCATTTTTAAATCTCCTCATACTCAAAAGTTCTTTTGACACCTGTATAAAAGCATACTTTCCCCCTAAATACTTCGCCGATTTTACCATTACTCCTCACTAAGACCTTATTCGCTCTATTTGGTTATTCCTACCAATTGTTCATTTTCAGTTTTCAACGATTTTCAAGACAAAATATGACAAAGTTTTCTTTGATCCGTTCGCTATTATTAAACTAGCATCAGTGACCTGCATACTGTCCGACTATGCAAAGGGAGGGTAGCTGAATAAATAGAACGGACTCATTTTGTTCTTTGACATTCGAATAGGGGGAAGAAAATTTGCTAAAAAAACGCGAAAGAAAATGGCTGGCTTTATTATTTTCGATATTGCTGTTTACATCCTTGATTATTCCGACAAACTCCACCATTGCTTCGACAAGTACACTTCATACCTCTGCAAAAGATAGTCTTTTAGGAAAAGAACAAAAGAAGATTGCTCCTACAGTCCTTTCACAATTTAAAGAAAATAAAGAAGTTACCTTCCTAATTAAATTCAAAGAACAAGTGGATACCCAAAAAGTATCTGCCAAAGCTGCTGCTATAGCCAAAACACAAAAACTATCAGCTAACCAATCAAAACTACTTAAACGCTCTACTCTTGTATCCGAGCTTCGATCTACTGCATTAGAAACACAGGTAAATGTTAAAAACTATTTAGACAAACAGGAAAAAGCAGGCCAAGCAAAGAATCTTCAATCCTTTTATGTCGTCAATGCGATGGCAGTAACAGCTTCCAAAGACGTAATGGAGCAGCTTGCTGTTTACCCTGAGGTAGCTAAAATCCTGCCAAATGAAATCAGACAGTTAATTCAACCAGATAGCAAAACCAAAATCTCTAATGCAGTGAACGGCTCTACTGCTGTTAAAAGCAAAGCCGACACGTCTGCCATAGAGTGGAATATCGATAAAATCGGTACACCAGCTGTATGGGACATGGGGATCGATGGTGCAGGAACCGTGATCGCCTCAATCGATACAGGTGTTCAATGGAATCACCCTGCATTAAAAACAAAATACCGCGGGTATAATCCTGCAAACCCAAACACCGCTGACCATGAATATAATTGGTTGGACGCGGTGGGTGGACAGGCTTCGCCTTATGATGATCAAGGACACGGAACACATACGATTGGAACCATGGTTGGATCTGAAGAAAATGGAACCAATCAAATCGGTGTTGCTCCAGGCGCTAAATACATTGCTGTTAAAGCCTTTTCTGCAAGCGGTGGTTCTGATATTGATTTATTAGAAGCAGGTGAATGGGTTCTGGCACCAAAAGATGCTGCTGGAAATCCACATCCTGAAAAGGCACCTGATGTAGTAAACAATTCATGGGGCGGTGGTGCTGGTCTTGATGAATGGTACCGTCCAATGGTTCAAGCTTGGAAATCAGCTGAAATATTCCCTGAATTTTCTGCAGGAAATACAACTCTGTCTAACCCTGGTGGTGCAGGTTCTATCGCTAACCCAGCAAACTATCCAGAATCCTTTGCTACAGCAGCCACAGATCTAAACAATCAAATTGCTAGTTTTTCCTTACGAGGACCTTCACCTTATGGAGAAATCAAGCCAGATATCTCTGCTCCAGGTGTAAATATTCGTTCATCAGTTCCCGGAGGTTTGTATGAGGGCGGTTGGAATGGTACATCAATGGCTGGTCCGCACGTGGCAGCTGTAGCTGCGCTGCTTCGACAAGTTAATGCGAGTTTAACCGTTGATGAGCTTGAGGAAATTCTATTAACTACATCAACACCTTTAACAGATGCTGCATATACAACAGTACCAAATAATGCATACGGCCATGGCTTAGTAAATGCATTTGATGCTGTTTCCTCTATTGTAAGTGGACTTGGGAAAATCGAGGGCAGAGTTTCGAAAGACGGAGATGATACAGAACCAGCTGTTATCCGTCACGAAGGCCCTGAAAGCTCGTATAAACAAATGGATCTTACCTTAACTGCTGAAGTTACTGATAATATCAGTGTTTCAGAAGTCCAAGTAAAGTACCAAAAAGCAGATGAGACTTGGGCTGAAGTGAAAGCGGATCGAGTAAGCGGAGATTTCAAATCAGGCACCTACGAAGCAACGATTCCAGCTTCTGCATTAACTGCAGATTCCATTGTCTATAAATGGACAGCTACAGACTTTGGCGGATCTGTTACGACAACTGAAAATGATACTGTCGAATTAATCCCTGGAATCAGTGTCGGCTATACAGAGGATTTCGAACAAAATCCTGTAGGCTGGACTAAATTCGGGACAAATAATGACTGGGATTGGGGCGTCCCAACCAGTGGACCTGGCTCGGCTTCTTCCGGAGAGAAAGCCTATGCTACAAACCTTGCCGGAAATTATTCGAACAGCGCCAACATGAGCTTAAAAATGCCTCCAATTGATTTACCAGAAGGCTCAAGCTATTTACAATTCAAACATTGGTATGAGCTTGAAAGAAACTATGATTTTTCTCATGTATTCATTTCAACAGATGGAACCAATTATGTTCAAGCAGCGCGATTCAATGATAAATCGACTACTTGGATTGATGGTGAGGTTAACCTAAGTGAATATGCCGGACAACGAGTCTATATTGCTTTTAATGTCACGACAGATGCCTCCATTCCTAAACCTGGCTGGTATATCGATGATGTTAAACTTAGCAGCACATCCCTGCTTCCAACTACAAAAGCAAAAGCTGGAATTAGCTTAGGCAAGAATGATTCTTCCGTTTCAGCTAAGCCTGCAGTTGATCCAAGTAAAATCACACCAACTATTGAAAAAGCAAAACAAGAACCTGAAAAGGATCAGCCTGCACCTGTACTTCTTCCCTTACAAGCTCAAGTTAGTGTGCTTGAGACTGGAAGATCTGTGTACACGAATCCACAGGATGGTACCTATCAATTAACACATGCAACAGGTTCATATACGTTACAAGCAGAAACGTATGGCTTCCGTTCGCAGACAAAAACCGTAACAGTCGAACAAGACGCTGTTTCAACAGCTAATTTCACCCTTCAAGAAATACCTAAAGGGACTGTGAATGGTACAATCACAAATAAAATTACGGGTGAACCAGTATCAGGTGCAACGATTTTCTTGGTTGAAGATGCTGCAATCCAGCCCGTAGAAACGAATTCAAATGGTGAGTATTCGCTAACGGCTTACGAAGGAGATTACACGTTAAAAGTGGTAGCACCTTCCTATTATGGAAGTGAAGCTGCCGTTACTCTTTCAGAAGGCAGTACTTCCACAAAAGATTTCGAACTTAAACCGTTCATTGGGTATCCTGATGAAATTAAGTATGATGATGGCACAGCAGAAAATGCTCATTCATTCAATGCAGCCGGAAATAGCTGGGCAGTGAAAATGTCACTGGCTAATGGTAATAAAACAGCCAATGTGACAGGCGCTCTCTTCCGTTTCTGGGATACTACATGGCCATTACCAGGTGGAACCGAATTTGAAGTGTCCGTCTATGATGCGACAGGTACAGACGGATCACCTGGCAAAAAATTAGCCGGTCCATTTACAGAAACAGCATTACGGAATGGTCAATGGACACATGTTGATTTAAGTACGCATGGAATCATGGTAGAAGGCGATTTCTTCGTCGTCTACACGCAAACAAAAGCGAATCCGAACTCTCCTGGACTGGCTACTGATGAAGATGGTCCAAATGCTGGACGCAGCTGGCAGGGAGTTAGCGGAGCATGGTCACTCTCTCCTGAAGAAGAAGGAAATTACATGATTCGCGCAACCGTTGATTATGAAGTAAAAGAACCTGTTATTACTTCACCTAAAGACGGCTCATTCACAAATAAAAAAGAAGTAACGATTGAAGGTACGTCTGCTCCAACAACAGCAGTCGATATCTTTAATAAAGGTGAGCAAGTAGCTACGACTGATTCAACAGACAGTGGAACCTTTACCGTTCCGGTCACCCTAACTAATGGGGAAAATATTTTGACTGCAAAAGCGCGGACAAGCCAAGGTTCAACAGAGGCTTCTGCTCCGGTTAAAGTGATTCTGGATACCCTTAAGCCAGAACTTGAAATCACATCACCTGTGAATGGCTCTAAATCTAACCGTGAAACCGTTACAGTAACTGGTACGGTAACTGATGAAAACCTTGATTGGGTTAAAGTGAATGGGCAAAAAGCAACAATTAAGGACCAAACCTTTAGCTATCGCCTTGTTCTCAATGAAGGCATCAATACAATCAAAGTTGTTGCACAAGATAAAGCAAACAATAAAATCACGAAAACAATCTCAATTGATGTAAAATACACAGCTCCTGAGATTTCAACATTAGTACCAAATGAAGATAAGATCCTAAAAAATGGTGAATCAGTCAAAATAGAATTTGACAGCGAACCAGGCCTAACCGCTGACTTCTCTATTATGATGCCTCTTACAAATGCAGGAGGGGTTGCAAACGCAACTGACTTACCAATGAAGGAAACCTCTTCAGGTCATTACGTCGGCTACTATACCGCCACAACGAATGTGAAGGCACCTGGCGCCGTTATCGAAGTGAAAATAGCTGACAGCTACGGAAATGTAACAACCAAACGAGCCGAAGGCAAGCTTTGGATTAACGCAAAAAAAGAATAAGCATACCGCCGCATACCCGTTACTAACCGGGTATGCGGTTTTTTAATTTTTAATGAAGTGCCGCCGCTGCTGAATACGAGGGTGAAATGGGTATGGGCAGAATCAGAGTATTCGAGCCTATAATTGATGAGATGTCGGAGACAATACCATCCCAGTTCAGCATGTTTTGTCCAGAATGCGTCATTAAAAGAAAAAAAGCTTTTAAAAAAGAGAAAATTACTCAAATTATAAAAGCTAAGCCCCGGGAAGTTTGATCGGTTGAAGGAAATCTAGCTCATTCTGCTTCGGGCCGAATCATCTTGAGTTTGGGCCGAATAAAACTCGGTTTGGGCCGAATCATTTTGGGTTTGGGAAGAATAAATCCTCGTTTGGGCCGAATCAGACTACTCGAGCCTATAATCGATGAGGTGTCGAAGACAATCCCCCTCCCTTTCAGCATGTTTTGTCCAGAATGCGTCATCAAAAAGGAAAAAGCTCTTAAAATCAAACGAAAAAGAGAAAGTTACTCTATTTTTAAAAGCTAAGACCAAGGGAAGTTTGATCGGTTGAAGGAAATCTAGCTCATTCTGCTTCGGGCCGAATCATCTTGAGTTACGGCCGAATAAATCCTAGTTTGAGCAGAATCAGGCTACTCGAGCCTATAATCGATGAGGTGTCGAAGACAATCCCCCTCCCATTCAGCGTGTTTTGTCCAGAATGCGTCATCAAAAGGTAAAAGAGCTTTTAAATTCAAACAAAAAAGAGAAAATTACTCAAATTATAAAAGCTAAGACCAAGGGAAGTTTGCTTGGTTGAAGGAAATCTAGATCATTCTGCTTCGGGCCGAATCATCTTGAGTTTGGGCCGAATAAAACCCGGTTTGGGCCGAATCATTTTGAGTTACAGCCGAATGAATCCTAGTTTGGGCCGAATCAGGGTATTCGAGCCTATATTTTATAAGGTTTTGAGGACAATCCCCCTCCCATTCAGCGTGTTTTGTCCAGAATGCGTCATCAAAAAGAAAATAGCTCTTAAATTCAAACGAAAAAGAGAAAGTTACTCTATTTTTAAAAGCTAAGACCTAGGGAAGTTTAATCGGTTGAAGGGAAATCTAGATCATTCTGCTTCGGGCCGAATCATCTTGAGTTTGGGCCGAATAAAACTCGGTTTGGGCCGAATCATTTTGGGTTTGGGCCGAATAAATCCTCGTTTGGGCCGAATCAGAGTATTCGAGCCTAAAATTGATAAGATTTTGAAGGCAATCCCCCTTCCATTCAGCGTGTTTTGTCCAGAATGCGTCATCAAAAAGAAAAAAGCTCTTAAATTCAAACAAAAAAGAGAAAGTTACTCTATTTTTAAAAGCTAAGATCAAGGGAAGTTTGCTCGATTCTGCTTCGGGCCGAATCATCTTAAGTTTGGGCCGAATCATTTTGGGTTTGGGAAGAATAAATCCTCGTTTGGGCCGAATCAGACTACTCGAGCATACAATCGATGAGGTGTCGAAGACAATCCCCCTCCCATTCAGCGTGTTTTGGCCAGAATGCGTCATCAAAAGGTAAAAGAGCTTTTAAATTCAAACAAAAAAAAGAAAGTTACTCTATTTTTAAAAGCTAAAACAAAAGAAAGTTTGATCGGTTGAAGGGAAATCTAGATCATTCTGCTACTGGCCGAATCGGAGTCTCGAGTCTTTTCGAAGACAATCCCATCCCCATTCAGCAGGTTTTATCCAGAATGGAGTATAAAAAAATCCTTATCTTCTAGGAGACAAGGATCAAGCGTTCAATGTTTTTAATTCTTCATATAGGTATGGTACTGATTGAAAGGCGTAGATTTTCTTCGTTAGTGTTCCATTTTTAAATAATAGCAGGCATGGGACACTTTCTACTTCGTATTGATGGGCAATCTTTTGCATAAAGTTTAGGTTCATCTTCCCGCATTCCAATTCTTGCAGTAGTTCTAATGATACATTCATCATTTTAGTGGCGACCATACAGGTGCCGCACATTGGGGTGTATAAGTATAAACAAAACGTTCGTTTCCACTGAATGGCTAGGTTCAATTCAGTCTCCGTCCAATCTTTCATGTAATCCAGTCATCCTCTTTTCACTTCTATTTTTCCTGCTGCTAATACGTCAGTCAAGTGGTGTAAGGGTGCATCTGCAACTTGACGATATACTCGATCAATATATAAATGTGAAGCATTTGGCATTTCACGCAGCAGTTTTTTGCGCAGCTTCTCCCCTGATTCATCAGCATCGACAAGAATGTAGACATCCTTATCAGCCAGCTCATCAACCAATTCGTCAAGCCGTGTGATAGATATGGTCCCATTTGTACAGATAATTTCCAGCTTCTCGTTAAGAATTTGTGTGACTTTTCGTTTATCCGTCACTCCTTCAACAATTAACACTTTATCTGAGCATTCGTTTCCCACTACAAATCACCTGTTTCTTCTGATTGTGTAAATAAAAAAACAGAGAAGGGCAATGCCCCTCCCCACCTGCACACATAACTTAACCTTCGTTTGTCATTTCGTCGTATTGTTCCGGAGTCATCAAGTTTTCAATTTCACTTTTGTCTGCCGGCTCAATAACGACCATCCATGCTTTTTCATATGGGGATTCATTAACGAACTCAGGGTTATCATTTAATTCTTCATTAATAGCAATGATCTTGCCGCTGATCGGTGCATACAATTCAGAGACTGTTTTAACAGATTCAACGCTGCCAAATGGTTCATTAGCTTTTAATTCAGCGCCTACTTCCGGAAGCTCAACAAAAACGATATCACCTAGTTCAGCCTGCGCGAACTGTGTGATTCCAACTCTTGCCGTTTCACCTTCTGTTTGTACCCATTCATGCTCTTTTGAATAACGAAATTCCTTTGGTGCTGCCATTATGAATTCCCCCCTATATTATGTAGACTAGAGCCTTATCAGCCCCAGGTCTTCGCGTACTCTTCTTCCTTAAAGCCTACCGTTACTTTATTCCCGTCTGAAACAATAGGTCTTTTTATCAACATGCCATCTGTAGCCAGAATATCAAGCATTTCAGCTTCAGTTGCATCCTTCAGCTTGTCCTTCAAACCAAGTTCCCGGTATTTCTGACCGCTGGTATTAAAGAATTTCTTTAACTCTAAACCACTTGTTCGATAGAGCTCTTCCAATTGCGATCTTGATGGCGGATTTTCGAGTAAATGAATCGCTTCATATTCCAAACCCTGCTGATCAAGCCATTTTTTTGCATTACGGCATGTACTGCATTTAGGATACCAATAAAATGATAGAGACATCTTTTCACCACCTACAAATAGAATACCCGTTTTTTCTTTCCATTACAAAAAATCAGCTGAATAAACAGCGCTGACTCTATGTTCTATCATACTAAAAAATCACCTTGGTGTATCTAAACAAATTAGAAAAAGAAGCACCCCCGCAGGGATACTCCTTTTAAGACATATTGATTAGAGGACAAATTTTTCTGCATCAATAATTTTGACTGCTGCTTCACGTTTCTTCGCAATTACATTGATTGGGTTATGACGAGTTAATTTACGGAATGAAGAAAGCATGATTCGTAAAGTATCGCCCGTTTCAACTGCAATTAACGTTTCTTTCGCATGCTGTTCAATTTGATTAAAGGCTTCTTGAACAAAAATTTCTGTATAAAGAACTTTTTGTTGGTTCTTCTCTAGTCCAGTTGCTGCGATTGCTTTTTCTGTCCGCAATACAGCTGATTCTGCAGCATAAGCTAGGGAAACAATATCAGCAATATTCACAAGAACTTCTTGCTCTTTATCTAGTTCTTTGCCATATTTTTGTGCAGCTAATCCAGCAGCTAAGATACCAATTTTTTTGGCGTTACTGACAAGCATTTTCTCTTGTGCTAATGGCTCATCGCCCGGTTCTTCAGGCATCATCATCATTAATTCCTCTTGAAGAGCTTGTGCCTTCTGGAATAATGGAAGCTCGCCTTTAAGCGCTTTTTTCAGGTATGTTCCAGGAACGAGTAGACGGTTAATTTCATTTGTTCCTTCAAAAATACGATTAATTCTTGAATCACGATAAGCTCTCTCAATCTCATATTCTTGCATGAATCCGTATCCGCCATGAAGCTGAACGCCTTCGTCAACCACATAATCAAGAACTTCAGAAGCGAAGAATTTATTGAGTGAACACTCAATTGCATATTCAGCTATCGACTTAGCTACTTCTTTACCATCTTTGATTTCATCAGCAGAAAGTTGGCTCATTCTTTGCTCAAACAGACCCACGGTCCGATATACGGAGCTTTCTGCTGCATAGATCTTAGAAGCCATGGTAGCTAGTTTTTCTTTTGTTAGATTGAAAGAAGAGATCGGTGTTTTGAACTGTTGACGTTGGTTTGTATATCCAACTGCAAGCTCAAATGCACGCTTTGCTCCGCCCACTACACCTACACCTAACTTATAACGACCAATATTTAGAATATTAAAGGCAATCACATGGCCTCGGCCTGCTTCTCCAAGAAGGTTCTCAACCGGCACCTGTGCATCTTCTAGGATTAATGTCCGTGTAGAAGAGCTCTTAATACCCATTTTCTTTTCTTCAGCACCCGTTGAAACGCCAGAGAAACTACGTTCAACAATAAAAGCTGAAAACTTATCGCCGTCAATTTTTGCATACACAACAAATACATCTGCAAAGCCAGCGTTCGTGATCCATTGTTTTTCACCATTCAACACGTAATGCGTACCTTCTGCATTAAGTTTAGCCGTTGTTTTTGCTCCTAACGCATCTGATCCCGAGCTTGGCTCCGTCAGGGCATAGGCAGCAAGAAGTTCACCGCTTGCAAGAGCCGGTAAGTATTTTTGCTTTTGCTCTTCGTTTCCGAATAGGACGATTGGCAGTGAACCAATCCCGACATGCGCACCGTGAGTAATACCGAAACCGCCAGCGCGTGCCATTTTTTCAGCAATGAGTGCTGAACTGATTTTATCAAGTCCAAGTCCGCCGTATTCTTCAGGTACATCTGCTCCAAGCAATCCAAGTTCTCCTGCTTGCTTTAAAAGCTCCACTGAATTTTCAAATTCGTGGTTTTCTAATTTTTCTACCTTAGGAAGAACTTTGTTAAGAACAAAATCCTCAGTTGTTTTCGCAATCATTTTTTGCTCATCTGAATAGTCTTCTGGCGTAAACATTTGTTCATACGTAATATCTTCTAATAAAAAGGCTCCACCTTTGAGCAGGTTTTCAGTTTGATTAGACATATATAATGACCTCCTGAATTTTATTATTTAAGCTAACAGTTCAAATACTCCAGCTGCACCCATACCGCCGCCAATACACATAGTCACAATCCCAAATTGTGTATTTCTGCGTTTCATTTCATGCAGCAGACTCAATGTTAACTTTGCACCAGTACAACCAAGCGGATGTCCAAGTGCAATAGCGCCGCCGTTCACATTAACGATTTCTTCATTCAAGCCGAGTTTACGAATGATTTGGATGGACTGAGAAGCGAATGCTTCATTCAGTTCAAAAAGACCAATATCAGATAGTTCAAGACCAGCTAATTTAAGTGCCTTCGGAATAGCTGCCACAGGACCAATTCCCATAATTTCCGGAGGTACTCCCGCTACTGCAAATGAGCGGAATCTGCCCATCGCTTGAAGTCCAAGTGATGTCGCTTTTTCTCTGTCCATAACCATCACCGCTGCTGCTCCATCACTCGTCTGTGATGAGTTACCAGCTGTAACCGATCCAGTAACAGAGAAAGCGGGCCGTAATTTCCCTAAGATTTGAGAAGTGGTTCCCTCGCGGACACCTTCATCTTGTGAGAATTGGAACGTTTTTTCTTGTAATCGATGATCTTTTCCAACAGACCGAAGCGTTACATCAACTGGTACGATTTCATCAGCGAATTTTCCTTCAGCGATGGCTTTAGCTGCCTTTTGATGACTGCGTACCGCGAAAGCATCCTGATCTTCACGAGAAATGCCAAACTGTCTAGCTACTTCCTCTGCTGTATGACCCATTCCCATATAGTATTCAGGTGCCGTTTCAGCAAGCATACGGTTCGGACGAGTGACATGGCCCATCATTGGCACAAGACTCATTGATTCTGCTCCGCCTGCCAGAACTGTATCACTTTGTCCAAGCATGATCCGTTCTGCACCGTAAGCTATACTTTGCAATCCGCTTGAACAATACCGGTTAATGGTAATGGCCGGTACATCGTGCTTAAGACCAGCTAACGCACCGATATTTCTTGCCATATTCAGCCCTTGCTCTGCTTCAGGCATAGCGCATCCGATAATCAGGTCATCAATTGTACCTTCATAATTTCCCGCACGTTTCAACGTTTCTTTTACAACAAGAGCCCCTAGGTCATCTGGACGGACATTGGCAAGTGAACCTTTTTTTGCCTTGCCCACCGGAGTCCTTGCTCCAGCTACTATTACCGCTTCTCTCATGAGGATCCCCCTTAAATTTTCTAGTAAGCTAGTGATTTTAGTTACGTAACGGCTTGCCTTTAACAAGCATATTTTGCATCCGCTGCTGTGACTTTGGCATTTGGATTAAGCTTAGGAACGCTTCTTTTTCTAGGTTAAGAATATACTGCTCATCAACTTCTGTTCCAAACGGAACCAAGCCTCCAGCCAGTACAAAAGCTAATTTCTTCGCAATTACCATATCATGGTCAGAAATGAAACCCGTTAATCTCATAGATTCTGCTCCTAATAAAAGAGCCGCATAACCTGTTTCACCAACCACTGGAATCTTAGTGTTCGCTGGTGCTGTATATCCCTCTTCATAGAGAGCAAGAGCTGCCTGCTTAGCATCATAAATTAAGTGGTCAGGATTGATACTGATTCCATCAGCAAAATTCAAGAAGTTATTTTCGCGAGCTTCTTCCCCTGAAGTGGATACCTTCGCAGTTGCAATGGATTCAAAGACATTATTCGCAACTTTTTGAAGATCGAACTCAACATTCTTCGGCATGCTTTTCAGTGTTTTAACATACAGCTCTTTTGCTCCGCCGCCGCCTGGAATTAAACCGACTCCTGCTTCGACAAGTCCCATATATGTTTCAGTGGACGCCTGAATTTTTGCAGCTGGCAAGCAGACTTCTGCACCACCGCCAAGGGTCATATTAAATGGGGCAGCAACAACTGGACGTGAGCTATATTTAATTTTCAGCATTGCTTTATGGAATTGAGTGATGACCATATCTAGTTCAAAGATATTATCATCCTGTGCTTCCATCAGCATCATCGCGATATTCGCGCCAACACAGAAATTCTTCCCTTGGTTCCCGATTACAAGCCCTTTATAATTTGCTTCCACTTCATCAATGGATTGATTAATCATTTGGATGATATCTAATCCAATTGCATTATTAGGTGAAGTGAATTCTAAAAGTGCTATACCGTCGCCAATATCAATTAGACTTGCACCACTATTTTTCTTAATGACACCTTTTTGTTTTTTTATTTGTTTTAAATTGATAACTTTCGGATTTTCCTGCAATGGTTTGTATTCACCATTGTTATAGTAAGAAACAACACCATCTTCTTCCTTATAGAAAGAAGTGAAGCCATTTGCCAACATGTCAGTCACCCATTGGGGAACCTTTTTACCTTCTTGCTCAAGGCGGGAAACGGATTTTTCTAGACCAATACTATCCCATGTTTCAAATGGACCTGTTGACCATCCAAAGCCCCACTTCATCGCCTGATCGATAGAAACGATATCATCCGCAATTTCTCCTGTAAGTTCTGCTGAATAGAGAAGAGCTGGAGTTAAAATGTCCCATAAAAGCTGACCAGCACGATCTTCACTATATACAAGCGCTTTCATTTTGTTCCCAAGACCTTTTGCTTGTTTGGCCATCTCAACGGATGGAGCTTTTAGTTTTTTCCTTGCCACATATTCTAATGTTTCTGGATCTAATTCAAGAATCTCTTTCCCTTTTTTATGGAAGAATCCTTGACCAGATTTGCTGCCGTACCAACCATTATCCAGCATTTTAGTTACGAAATCCGGTAGTGTGAATACGTCTTTCTCTTCGCCGTCAACTTGGTCATACACGTTTTTCGCAACATGTGCAAAGGTATCTAGTCCGACCACATCAAGTGTACGGAATGTAGCACTTTTTGCTCTGCCAATCAGCGGGCCTGTTACCGAGTCCACTTCACCGACACTGTAACCGCCTTTCAGCATTTCTCTAACCGTTACAAGCAAACCATACGTACCAATACGATTGGCAATGAAGTTTGGCGTATCTTTCGCCTCTACTACCCCTTTACCAAGGACATCTTCACCAAACTGTTTCATAAAAGTAAGAACGTTTGGATCGGTTGCTTTCGTCGGAATCACTTCAAGCAGTTTCAAATAGCGCGGTGGGTTAAAGAAATGTGTACCTAAGAAGTTTTTCTGGAAGTCTTCAGAACGTCCTTCTGCCATGGCCTCAATTGAAATACCAGATGTATTGGAGCTGATGATGCTGCCTGGTTTTCGGAATTGATCAACCTTTGTGAAAACATCCTGCTTAACGGCAAGATTTTCAACCACAACTTCTATAACCCAATCCACTTCACTTAATCGTTGTAAATCATCTTCAAAGTTTCCCGCCTCAATAAGCGCAAGGTGTTTTTTTGAGGTAAGTGGAGCTGGTTTTTGTTTAAGCAGCTTGGTAATCGCTGATTGACTAAAGCGATTCCGTACTTGTTTATCATTAATGGTAAGTCCTTTTTTCTTTTCATCCTCTGATAGTTCACGAGGTACAATATCCAATAATAAAGTTGGAATGCCGATGTTCGCAAGGTGTGCAGCAATCCCTGATCCCATAACTCCCGACCCTAAAACAGCAGCCTTTCGTATTTGTCGAACCAAGTTTAAATCCCCCTTACATAATGTATTGAATGAATGCTCATTCATTTTTATCTCAAAAAAATATCAACAATTTATTCCTATTACAAATATAAAAGATTCCAGAAGATTTCGCAATCAAAAGTAACCAAAAAATGTTTATTTTTTTACATTTATTTCTTTTAGCGGAATCGGAGTAAATAATCGCGCATTAGAAAAAATAAGAAAGGCGGAGGTGAATACAAGATGAAACGTAAACGAAATCCCTCAAAAGGTGCGGTCAGCGCTGCGAGTGTTAAGGGAAACGCTGGACCGGGTGAACAACAGGAAAAAAACAAAGTAAACAGTCAAAACAATCAATATAAAAAATAAGCTGAACGGAACCAGGTCTCATGAATGCTTGGTTCCGTTATTATCTTTATTTAAACATTCCTTTCAAAACAAATGCTACATTTGCCGGTCTTTCCGCAAGCCGCCGCATGAAGTAACCATACCAATCTGTTCCATATGGAACGTAGACTCGCATTTTATATCCTTCAGCAGCAAGCTCAAGCTGCCGTTCATTTCGAATCCCAAACAGCATCTGAAATTCAAATTGATCATACGGAATATTATATTCTTTTACTAACTGTTTAGTGTATTCAATGATCGCATCATCGTGCGTAGCAATCGCCGTATAATTTCCATTTTCTAAATGCATCCGAATAATGTTTTTATAGTTTTCATCGACATTCTTCTTTTCTGGGAAAGCCACATCAGGTGATTCTTTGTATGCACCCTTAACTAGACGAAGATTAGGTTGATACTCATTTAATTCTCGAATATCTTGTTCTGTGCGGTAAAGATAAGCTTGAATTACGGTACCGATATTGTCATATTCCCTTTTTAACTTCTTAAAAATTTCGATTGTCTTACCGCATCGTTCGTAATCTTCCATATCAATGGTAATAAACACATTATGTTCTTGCGCTTTATCAAGAATTCTTCGCATGTTATTCATGACAACGTTTTCATTTAAGTCTAGACCCATAGACGTTAATTTTAAAGAAAGCTGTGAGTTGAGACCTCGTTTACCAATCTCTTCAATCGCAATGAGACAATTATCAGCCATTTCATTCGCTTCTTTTTCGTTATCTACAAATTCACCCAGGTAATCTATCGTTACAGCTAACCCTTGATCATTTAAATCCTTAATCGCTTCTGCTGCAAAATCAATTGTTTCTCCAGCCACAAACCGTTTTGCTCCAAAGCGCAGCCCATATCTTTTAGCCAATTTTGTCATACCTCTATTTTTCGATAAGAACAGAAAAAAATCTCTCATTGCTTTCTCCATATAGCTGCCTCCTGTATCCCTCCCTTTTATAAAGCAAGGGGAAAACTATCGTAAGATTATATTACCATTTATTTAATATAATGGATATAAAATTCAAATCTTCAAAATTATTTATTTTGTATAGTTTTTTTGGACAGGGGGAAGGTAAGAAAGTTCGTTTAATTGAAAAGGAGGATACAAATGCAGAATCAATCATTTGAACAGTCCAATCAGCAGCAAACCCAAAGCACCATGGCACAACCTCCGAAGGTTATAACATCTAAGGATGCTCTTTATATTACAGACATGCTTTCTTGGAATTTGTTAGCACTTAAAAAAGCCCATTTCTATGCAACTCAGTGCACGGACCCTCAGCTGATCACAGCCATAAATGAATGTGGACAAATGCACCAAAGACATTATGAGAAAATTCTCTCACACTTGGATGCCGGTCAACAACAACTACAATAGTCTGAGGAGGCTTTCCTATGGATAATCAAAACCAAAATAAAGTTCAGAATCCCGAAACACCAGTCCCTAAGACGCCGCAAATGAACGAGCGAGATTTTATAAATGATCTTTTAAGCACAGAAAAGTATATGAAAAGTTCCTATGATACGGCGATTAATGAAGCAAGCCACCAAGAGTTATATCAAGACATTCTTTCTATCTATAATGAAACAGCAGATATGCAGCGGAATTTATACAATCTAATGTTCCAAAAAGGCTGGTACAGTCTCGAAAAAGCTGAGACTCAGAAAATAAGCCAATCACATCAGCAATTTACTGACTACGAAAACCAATTTCCTTATTCTCTTCATTAATAAGAAAAGGAGGCGCTATACGCCTCCTTTTCTTATTCAGCTGATTTATTGCGGTGAGCATCATTCAATTGCTTAATCTCCGCAATCAGCTGTATCATTTCTTGTTTGCTGTCTGGATAGATTTGATTCCAATGTTTAACGAGTGCAGGCATGGTTTTTGAAATCTGAGTATATAACGCATAATAACGAACTTTTTCCTTCAGTTCTTCCTCGCCGCTTCCAAGTAATAGCTCTGAATATTTTTCGAGGAGTGCGTCAAATTGTGCTCTAAACTGTTTAGTCATCTAATTCCTCCTTTACTAGCTTCAATTATTAAATAGTATGAATGATTGACTAGAATTAGCAAGCCTGACACCTGTTTCGCTTCGCTTCATACAATTGATTATCCGCTGATTGAACATACCTCTCTACATTCTCCCTGTCCTGAGGAACAAAAGAAGCCGCTCCAGTGCTTACGGTTACATAGGCACAATCAGTTGACAATGAATGCGGTATTCTCAATTTTTCTACTTCTTGTCTTAACCTAGCAGCCAGTTTCATACTAGTGTGTTCATCCGCATTCGGAAGGATGACCGCAAACTCCTCACCCCCATAACGAAAAACCTTTCCTGAATCATGAACCGTTTCCTCCAAGACTTTCGCTATTTTTTTAAGACAGATATCTCCTTCTATGTGACCATATGTATCATTAAATTTCTTAAAATAATCAATATCAAGCATAATCAGCGCCATTGGTTTTTTTTGTTTACGCATATCCTCCCATATGTCATATAAGTATTCTTCGAAATAACGACGGTTTGGGATTCCAGTTAACCCATCTGTTAAGGATAGGTGCTTCAACTGATTATTACGGTTTTGCATCTCATTTCTATATTGAAGTAAGAAAGATACTTCCGTAAAAACGATAACTACTTCATCTAAGTGGCTCTTCTTTGAAAGAATTGGATTCGTGTGTACGAGGAGCCATTTTTCTTGACCACTGCTTTTATGCTTTAACCCAATCATTTGATTTTGCATGGGCTGCTTATTCCTTAGTGTTACTTTAGAGGGCCGTTCCTCTTGTGCTATAGGTAAACCATATTCATCAATAAACTCCCAATCATCCATGCTTTCAGAAGAATCAGCAAACAGAATTTCTTTCCCTCTTTCATTAATTGTCGTCATCTTTCCTTGATGATTAACGATGGCGGTTCCATAGTGAATAAGGTGATTCTTTTGGTTCTCCGTTTTATATACATGGATTAGGCAGCATCCATGTATCAGGCAAACAATAAGCAGGTAAACCAAATGTATATTGTATAGCAGTCCCATCGTAATAATAATTAATAAACCGATTAGATAGTTATTTGAACCATGGCTTTTTAAGTATGTATGCATGCTGTAGTCCCCCGAGATAAGTTTCTGTTCTACCTATTCCCTTTTTACCAGGACTAAAAACCTATATATTCAGTTTTTACCTTATATATCCTATAAAACAACACCTAAAAAAAACCTATTGCTAATGACCTAAATACTAGGTATTAACAACAAGCTTTTTTCTAACTATTTGAAGAAAACATGTATTTCTTGTAATGATAGCGGATGCTGAAGATCAGTCCCATAGCCATCATATTCCCCATTAGAGAACTTCCTCCATAACTGATAAATGGAAGAGGAATACCCGTAATTGGCAAGACCCCAATTGTCATTCCGATGTTTTGGAAGACGTGGAAAGTAACCATACTAATCACACCGACACAGAGATATGTATAAAATCGATTTTTCGTATACATGCCAGTTTTGGTTAAATGATAAATTAATAAGAAAAATAAACTAATCAAGATACTTGAACCAACGAAACCAAATTCTTCGCCGATTACACTGAAGATAAAATCGGAATGACTTTCTGGAAGATAAACTTCGCGAGAACCGATACCTTTACCTGTCGTTTGTCCTGAGCCGATTGCAAGCAGTGACTTAGTCAGCTGAAAGCCTGTTGTACTAGAATAGTTATACGGATCAAGCCAAGAGTAAATCCTCCCGAATTGATATTCCTTTACGCCCAAATATTTTTCTAAGAAGGCAGGCTGTTTCAATACTAAATATAAAATCAATGATCCAATTGAAGCAACCGCCGACACGATTGGCAAAAGGATTTTCCATGATATCCCCGAAATAAACATCATCCCAAGCATGATGGCTAAAAACACCATTGATGTCCCAAGATCTGGTTGCTGCATAACGAGTGCAAGTGGAACCATTGTTACAATACCTAATTTAATCAACAGCCACAAATCTGATTTAATTGTTTTTATAATGAATTTAGGATGATGACTAGAGATTGTTTTGGCCAATCCCATGATTAGAAAGACCTTCATAAACTCCGACGGTTGTATAGATCCAAGTGCCGGGATGACAAACCAACTCTTAGCACCATTCCGAACTGGTACAATACTCTCTGGGGCAATAATAAGTAGAAGTAATAAGAATAGTCCAAAACCGTAAGCATACCAGGAAATTTTAATTAATTGATCGGAATCTAAAGTAATGACCGCTGCGATAATACCCACACCAACGGCATACCAGAAAATTTGTTTTACAAGAAAGTTTTCTGTATATTGCCCTGTTGTCATAGCACTGTAAATGGCGATACAACTAGAAATACATAATAGAAATAAGATAAAAACTAAGGTGTAGTCGATGCGATTTGAAAATCTATTTTGCTGTTCCATTTAAAATCTCCCCTAACAATGCAGCACTACTTAAAGCCATTTATCCATTATACTTTATCCAAGCAAAATCTCAACTATATCGAAGGATGGATAATATTACATATTGCGCATTGAGGAATACATATTTTTACTTTTCATTTTCTTTTTTTAACTTTAAGGTTATTTTTCATACAAATTCTCAACGGCATAAAGAAATACAAGCTCTTAATATGCTCATAACATCATCATCTGTTCAAGGGTGATCGAGATGAAAATTCTCCGAGGATATAAAGGGTACGGACCCATCATTCTATGTGAAGATACTACGCAAACAGAGTTTCCTTCTGTATGCATTGACCATTATGCAGCAGTAACCTTGGCATTTAATCATTTAATTAAAAATAATTATTCTAAAATCGGATTAGTCCTAGGATGATTGATTGGACGTAACAGTCATCAGCGTTTAAAGGCTAATCACGAATCAGTCGAAAAGTATCAGCTTGTCGCTAGAAAGGATTGGCTGATTGACGGCATCTATAACATTACAGATGGCGGTGAGGTGTTTCATATTTGGAATGGACTTGTTGAAAAACCAGACGACTTGTTGAAGCAGCAGCGGGTTTCATCTTACAAGCGAGGCAATCAGGAAAGAACGTTCCCAGAAGCGTTGGTATTATTGGCTTTAATAATGACGGCGTTGCCAAAACGCTCGGCATAACAACCGTTTCGCTCCCTCTAGAGCAGATTGGAAAAACTGCCTTTGACCTTAGTCAACTAGAAAAAGATCCAGCAAAAATCAAGCTCAAGTTCCGTCTGATTAAACGCAAAACCGTATAAATAGGTTTGCTTCCATATTTATTCATTGCACTCTGCTTTAAAGTCATTTATAATTTTAACATAATTAATTTAATACTTCCTCATTAACCGATGAGTTAGAGGCTGCAGCTTATAAAAGTATGACGGACGAGATTCAATGAAAATTTTTGACTCCTTCAGAAAGGATAAGTTGCCGAAGTTTGGGTATAACATTGTATACCCACGCTGGCGATGTTTTCAAATAGGAACATCTCTGTCACGTTTTTAAACGTGGGGTGCTATCTTCGGAAGGATAAACGGTCTATCAACAGCCGTCGATCTTTTTCGACTGCTGTTTTTTTGTGCCTTTTTTCTTCTATATATCAAAGGAGTGTTAGTTCAGTGAAGAATTCACAATCATCAAACGGTCAACTACAACGTGGACTGAAAGCACGGCATTTAACAATGATCTCTCTAGGCGGAACCATAGGCACAGGACTTTTCCTTGCCAGTGGGGGAGCCATTCATACGGCTGGACCAGGCGGAGCACTGGTCGCATATGCAGCAATTGGACTTATGGTTTACTTTTTAATGACTGGTCTAGCTGAAATGGCTGCGTTCATGCCTGTCACTGGTTCATTCAGGGTTTATGCGTCACGGTTTATTGATCCTTCCTTCGGTTTTGCGATTGGATGGAATTATTGGTATAACTGGGCAGTCACCATTGCAGCTGAGCTTGCCGCAGTTGTTCTGATTATGAAATTTTGGTTTCCAGACAGCCCATCTCTTCTTTGGAGCGCGCTTGCTTTAGTTATTATGTTTTTGTTTAATTACATGTCTGTTAAAGGATTCGGTGAAGCAGAATATTGGTTTGCTCTTATTAAAGTCATAACCGTTATCATTTTCTTAATTACCGGTATTTTAATTATTTTCGGAATCATGGGTGGAGAAACAATCGGTTTTTCTAACTTTACAATTGAAGATGCACCATTTAACGGCGGATTTTTCACCATTCTTGGTATCTTTATGGTGGCTGGTTTCTCATTCCAAGGAACAGAACTTCTAGGAATTGCTGCCGGAGAAAGTGAGAATCCAGAAAAAACAATCCCTAAGGCCATCAACTCCGTTTTCTGGAGAATTATTTTATTTTATATTTTAGCGATTTTTGTCATTGGAATGATCATCCCATATACAGACGCTCGTCTTCTAAGTGAAAACGTAGCGGTTAGTCCATTCACACTCGTGTTCGAACGAGCAGGACTTGCCTTCGCTGCTTCCTTAATGAACGCTGTTATCTTAACATCTGTTCTTTCAGCTGGTAACTCTGGAATGTATGCATCAACTCGGATGCTGTGGGATCTTGCACGGGACGGTAAAGCCCCTAAGTTCCTCGGTAAGCTCGATAAGAGAGGCGTTCCAGTAAATGCACTAATTATGACAAGCCTTGTTGGTACCCTTGCCTTTACTACAACCCTCTTTGGTGATGGTGTGGTATACGTTTGGCTCCTAAATGCTTCTGGTATGGCTGGATTTGTCACGTGGGTAGGAATAGCTATTGCTCATTACCGTTTTAGAAAAGCCTATGTAGCCCAAGGAAGAGATTTAAACGATCTTCCCTATCGCTCAAAGCTATTCCCAATTGGTCCTTTATTCGCTCTAGGTGTCTGTCTCGTGGTTATATTTGGCCAGAACTACGAAGCCTTTACTGGCGGTTCAATTGACTGGTTAGGGGCCATCAGCGCGTATATTGGCCTGCCTTTATTCTTTGTACTTTGGTTAGGCTATAAATTCATTAAAAAAACAAAAGTAATTCCTTTAGAAGAATGTGACTTTACGACTGAAGAAAAATAATTAAGCGTAAAAAAGCAGCCTCCAACGTTGGAGCTGCTTTTTTTTGTGAAATTTTAAACACCTAAAGAGACAGTCTGTTACTTTTGCTTGTTCATTTCTAATAAGCCCGCGGGAAAACCCGTTTTACTACAGAGCTGAATTCATCATACATACCTGAGATTGGTTTTCCATTCCTCACATCTCTTGCATATTGATCCATTCGCTTAACAAAGTGAGGACTAGTGGAAATGTAAACATGTCTGACTGTACGATCTGCTTCTCTCACTCTTTTGGCTATTCTCTGCTTTACGTCTTTAGAAAAATGCGTCTGTTTATGATCTGTAAGCTGTGCGGCAACATATGCCTGATCGCCAACCACGATTACCGTTGACCGTTTGATTTCTTTCAAATCATTCAGGCTTTTAGAAATGTCTTCTGACAGGCGCATATCTTTTCCGTTATTATTGTCTCTAACTCCCGCATCATTTGTATTAACATTTCTCGGCGTTATATAATCTCCGTTTCTAACTTGATTTACATTAGGTGTATTACGATTGTCTCGATTATTCATCCCTACATCCGTATTCTGGTTATCATTATTGGCTGAACATCCTCCAATAAATATGGCCATTACACTACTAGCTATAATTGCGGCAGATTTTCTCATCATTCTCACTCCTCTAAGTTGATACAGTTATTATCCGCCGTATCAATTGATTTATTCTTATGGAGTAAAAATGATCATGCCTTAATTAGAGGAGGTAACTTTCAACCCTATAATTCCAACCAATATAAATCCAACAAAAACTAAACGAGAAACACTTCTTGGTTCATTAAATAGAATGATTCCCATGATTACCGCACCCAATGCGCCAATACCAGTCCAAATGGCATAAGCAGTTCCAATTGGAAGCGTCTTAATTGCTGCTGAGAGAAAATAAAAACTAATAACCATTCCAATGATTGTTACAACCGTAGGCCATAACTTAGTGAATCCCTCTGTATACTTTAGACTGATTGCCCAGACCACCTCAAAAACGCCTGCAATAAGTAAAAAAATCCACGCCATATTCAATCTCCTCCTTAATAATCATGCTGCGTAATTTCCAGTTAAAATTCAAAAAAAGCCCGGGAGGTATCCTTAGATATCTCCCGGGCTTTTATCCCTCCGTGTACGCAAATTCGCGCGTTTCTCTCGGACCAGACCAGACCTTAACCTGCGGAACCCTAGAAACCTAATTGTTTATTCTATTTTAAGCCTGATCCCGTTTTGTAGCACTGACAGCAGGATTTTTGACATTTATTCCTTTGACAGCATGCCATACTTGTTTGAATGACGCAGGAACAGCTTTTACAGAATCCATTGTATATTGAACTGATTCTTTTTTCAACTGTACATCATCAGTAATTGCCTGCTGTGTCTGACTCAAATGAGTCGTTTCTTCCTTAAGCAATTCCATCCTTGCTTGCAATCTAACCGATGTTTCATTAAGGCTTTTTAAGGCTGGCTTCATATCTTTATATGTCTTAAAAGCCCGAAAAGCAAGATAAGCTAAGGAAAAAATCACAATTACTAAACTTAGGTAGACAATAAACATTCCGTATCCTCCTCCATTTAAATGGTCATTACCCTACTTTACCCTTTCCACACTATAAATAACAACTATCTATCTGAACATACTGAATTTCAACCTATTTACTCTTAAGATAACCAAATTTTCTATGACTAAAACCAACATACTGGGTAAAACTAGACCCATCATTGAAATAAAGGAGGCAGAATGAATGGATATCAGTCTCGTTTGGAGAACAGGATTTATTATTCTTGCAGTCATGTTCTTATTAAAGGAGGCAAAAAACAAGTCTTTAGTTCGAATTACCATTTCTCAAGCTATTGTGTTAATTGCCACTGTTATTCTTCTCATCCACCCTTTAACCAGCGGTAATGCGTGGATAACATTTGCTACATCCTACTTAATTATTATGGTCCTATAAATCAAAACCCCTAACCTTAACAGGTTAGGGGTTTTAAAAAGCTGCCGAGTTTATCTCGACAGCCGGATACTTTTATTATTTTTCTGAATTAGATTCTTCTTCAGTATTCGTGTAATCGTAATTTGCTGGGTCAATCGGCTTAAAGCCATTAGGAGTATAGAAACGAAGCAAATCTCCATTAACTACTTTATCCGAAAGCTCGAGCATAGTTTGAGCCATTTTCTGATCTTGAATGATTTCTTCATTTTCTTCGACTAGCTCACCAGTATTTGTATCATAGTTTTTACCTTTTAAGACCGTATAGTTTGGCGTGATAAAATCTCCATTACGGAATGGAACAACTTCACGGTGTTCTTTCGATAATAGATCCGAACCGAATTGAACATAATCTTTCGTATCAATACCTAATAAGTGAAGCATCGTTGGCATTAAATCAATTTGCCCGCCATATTGATGCATCTCTCCGCCTTCAACACCAGGAACATGAATTAATAGCGGTACGCGCTGTAATTGAGTATTTTCAAATTTATTAACTTCTTTACCAAGTACTTGAGACATAGCTGCATTATGGTTATCAGAAATACCATAGTGATCACCATACATGATAATGACAGAATTATCATATAGTCCAGACTCTTTCAGGTAAGTAAAGAATTGTTCCAGAGCCTCATCCGCGTATCTTGCGGTTTGGAAGTAATTATCTACTGATGAATCACCAGTCGTATGTTTCTCAATCGTTGCTTCTTCTGGGTCAAGTGGATATGGGAAGTGATTAGACAAGCTGATAAACTTCGCATAGAATGGCTGTTCCATTGATTCAATCAACGGAATAGATTCTTCAAAGAACGGTTTGTCTTTTAATCCGTAGTTCATCACGTCATCTTCATTCATATCATAGTAACTAGCGTCAAAAAATTGATTGAAGCCAAGTGCCTTATACATTTTGTCCCGATTCCAGAAACTTTTATAGTTACCATGGAAAACAGCTGATGTGTATCCCTTTTGCCCTAAAATAGCAGGAGCAGACTGGAATGTATTCTGAGATTGTGTTGTGAATGCCGCACCCTGCGGAAGACCAAACAGAGAATTTTCTAACATAAATTCTGCATCTGCCGTTTTACCTTGACCTGTTTGGTGGAAGAAGTTATCAAAGTACATAAAGTCCTTGCTGTCAGCAAGAGAATTCAAGAAAGGCGTTACTTCTTCGCCATTTAATTTATAGTCTATAATGAATTCCTGAATGGATTCTAGGTGAAGATAGATAATGTTTTTTCCTTCAGCTTTTCCAAAGTATTCAGGGTTTGGTGAGGCTGTAGTAGCCTTCGTATAGTTCACTGCCTCAGCAATATCTGAGCTGTTAGCTGTTGCACGCTGAGCATATGTTTTTGTATTTTGAATCGCATCATATACCGTATAATTGTACATACCTAAATACTTAACAATATAGTTTCGGTCAAACGTTTTTTTGAGGAGCTGCGGGCGATCCTGCTCCGCTAAACCTAAATTAACTGAGAAAATGGCAACCGCACAGGCAAAGACCACTGCTACCTTACGGCGATTCATTCTTCCTGTTTCGACTTTTACTGTTTTAAACAGGTAAAGTCCTAATAAAATCACTGTATCAAGGAAATACATAAAGTCATAAGGATTCATAAGTGCCGTAATACTTTGTCCAAGATCTCCAGCATTTTTTGTTTGAGTTAGTGTAGGAAGTGTGATGAAATCACTGAAAAAGCGATAATACATAATGTTAGCATATAACAGGAAAGACATAACAAAGTTTAATCCAATAATCCACTTATATGCTTTTTTCCCTCTTGCTAAAAGCGCAAGCCCAAAGATAAACATGGCTGAACTAACAGGGTTAATAAATAGCAGGAATTCCTGCATTTTACTTTCTACTCCTAAGTTAAATTCAACACGGTAACCAATATATGTCTTAATCCAGAAAAGTACAACCGCAATTAAGAAGAAACCAATAAGTTTATGCCGCAATAAAGATTGGCCCTTTTTAAATCTGTTCATATAACTTTTTCACCTCTATTAATCTAGTAGTTAGATTTAATTGTCATTCAAAAAATAAAAAGCCCTCAAAACAGCATCAGAGAGACTTTGCACATAAAGTAAATAGTATCACTCTTGGTGAAGTTGTCAATAAAAATACATTTTTTTACAATTCATATATCAGTTCAGTTGTCTGTTGGCGTAAAAGGACAAATCTACTGCTTGCCTTATTCATCTTATGAAAAGTTTTACATAAAAATAACAAATTAATGCTACGACATTTATATTACCACTTTCACGTTTAATTTTCCACTTTATCTATTTATCATTAATGAGTATATGGACACCCTGCAGTCCAGCCGCAAATTTATGATATGTTGATATATCAAGCTTTGTACACCTATTTTAAACCTTTTCTTCACTTTTTCAATATGTAATTATGCCTAATTTAAACCATTTATTTACATTTATTTGAAATAACAAACATGTTGTTGTTAGAAAGCCTATTTTACTGAGAATTATGTAATGCCTTCTTACATTTCTCTCTCCATTACTGAAACTGTTCCTACCCTTCAGGCAGATAGATACCTTAGAAATCGTCAGCATACTAACTGAAGAAAAATATTCATAGCGTTTAACCTAGATGATGCCTAATCTTCTTCGAGGTCTCCAGACCATGTTTGATAATCGTTTTCAAGGCGTGTCGGTGATATAATATGGATGACCATACTAAGCTAAAGGATGAGATTAGAGATGCCCACATTCCTTTCTAAGATATTTTCAAGCAAAAAGAAATTAAAAGTGGAGTTCTGCCAAAACAATTTGGATCAATTCGTTGATGAACAATCATTTCCTCGATATGAAGAATTTTTTTCATCAAATCGTGTTGAATATAAAGAATACGAATGCCTAAGCGAGTGTAAAACCTGTAGACAATCACCTTATGCTAAGGTTGATGGACAGATACTAACTGCCGATACGGCATTTGAATTATTAGAAAAGCTAAAAGCTCATTCACAATAAAACACCCCGTTTCACAGCGAAGGGGTGTTTTTGGTCTGTACTAATTCAATTATTTCTCCGGAAGGGCCTTCGACAAATAGAGTCTTCCAGCCATTTTCAAAAGATAAGGGTCCTTCAATGACTTTTCCATTCTGTACTACCTCCGCTTGCTCCTTTAAATCCGTTACCTCCAAGCAAAGATGGGGATTGGCGGCAGCGGTCTCTGTTTTTTGGACAATTAATTCTAATGTGAAAGTCCCGAGTGTTAAGAAATAGAGTTCCTCCCCCATTAAAATCATTCTGTCTTTCATCTGAAAACCCAACTGTTCGTAAAATCGCATGGATTTCTCAATATTATTAGTTTCTATACCGATATGATGAACCTTCACCTCTGACACCTTCCTTATATAATAAAGTTGATATCACCAAACTCATGCCATAAATACTTTTCCCGAATTGCCTCACCATAAGCATTAAACAATATTTCGGGGCTAATAAATGCGGTAAGCATATCTAAATGGCTTGCTTCTGGTTCATGAAATCCAGTAATAATCCCATCCACTATTTCCAATGGAAAAGCAGCGTCAATATAAAGCGCTGTCTCCCCAGAAGAAATACCTGTTGATACTGCTGACTCAAGTGCTCGGACTACAGTGGTACCTACTGCAATAACTTTGCCTCCTGAAGCTTTTGTTTTTAAGACTGCAGCCATTGTTTCTTGGGGAATGTCGTACCTCTCTATATTTTCTTTAGGGGAGAGTTGATCATTATCGTTCAAATAGGAAAGCCCAGTATGAAGCTGTAAATAAGAAAGCTGTATTCCTCTTTTCTGCAAATCCAGCAGCATCTCCCAGCTAAATGCTCTTCCAGCTGAAGCCAATTCCACTGAACCTGGTACCGTTCCATATACATTTTGGTAATAATGGAGATCCCATGACTCTTCGATATATTCATAGCGAATGGGTTCACCTAAGCTATACACATGCTGAAAAAGAGACAACCCGCTAATTGAGAAGCGAAGTACGAGTAGTGGTGAGTCCCGTTTTCTGTCTATTACAACGGCAAATAGTTCGTCGGAAAATTGGAGGCAATCACCAATTTCCACATTATCGAATAGTACTAAGGCTTCCCAACTTGTTTCGCTTAAGCAGCGAGCTAACCTCACCTCTATTTCTTGATTATGGATGGTTGCCCGGAGCGCAGCCGGGATGGTACGACTGTTATTCAACACAATCATGTCACCTGGTTTTACATAATCAGCTAAATGATTGAAAGAATCATGAATCACTTTGCCAGATTTTCTATCTATCGTCATCATTCGGACATGATCTCTTCTAACACCGCGCCGTTCAGGTGGAAACGCTGCGTGTAGTTCATGCGGGAGGGTAAAGGTTTGTGTGTTAATCTGCATAGCTGCCCCGCCCTTCTCTGAATTCGACTGCCTCTAGCCGTTGTCCATTTACGGTCCGAGCCTTCTCTGAAGCAAGAAAGAGAAAGACATCACACACATCTGCGGGATGATTTATAGGGTACGTACAATCTGGAACTGCTAATGCATGCATGTCAGTATCCATTTCCCCTGGATCTACCATATTAATTCTGACCCCCGTACCACTCACTTCATCTGCCCATGTTTGCGTTAATCCTTCTATAGCAAACTTTGAAATACCATAAGCACCCCATCCAGCGTAACCAGTGCTTCCTGCTTCTGAGGTAACATTGATAATAGATCCTCTGCCTTTCTGAAGCATACTTGGAAGAACACGTTTGGTCATTAAAAAGGGGCTTACCGTATTTGTTCTCACAACGTCGTGATAATCCTCTTCAGGATAATCTACTAAATACGGCATCGGACTCGGTCCTAGAACCGAAGCATTATTAATTAAAACATCCACCCTGCCAAATTCTTTTTCAATACATGACGCAAATTTCTCCACATCTCTTCCTATAGATAGGTCCCCGGCTACAGCTAGAACGATCGCCCCTAATTCCTCGGCTTCCGCTTTAACCTGGAACAGTAACTCCTCATTCCTTGCACACAGTGCCAGACACGCTCCCTTTTTTGCAAAAGCTAGAGCGAGCTCTCTCCCTAGTCCTTTTGAGGCACCCGTGATGATAACGACTTGGTTAGATTTTGTTTCCATTTATTATTCCCCTTTCCATCTACTGATTTATACCTTTATCTTACGCGCAGGATAAGGCAGCAGCATCGCCAATAAGATGGATGATTTACTACAACTTTAGTCGTACGTGGTTTTACTCAAGCAAGAAAGGGAACATATATAGAAAAAAGCTGGAGGTGCCTATGGATAGTCATAGTCTTCTTTTTAAGGATGATGGAATCATCCCCAACAACCCCGATCTACCTGTTCTTATTTACAAACATGCATTTGGAAAAGGAAATGAGATAGAAGAAAGATTTTACAAAAACAATTGGAGAAACAGCTGGGAAGGAGGAGTTTTTGATTATCACCATTTTCATAGCAATACTCATGAGGCCCTTGGTGTGATGCAGGGCACAGCGACCATTATGCTTGGCGGTGAACAAGGACAGTCTATTGAAGTGAAAACAGGTGATGTAATGATCCTCCCCGCAGGTACTGGACATAAATGTATCCTGGCAAGCCCTGATTTCATGGTTCTCGGCGCTTATCCAAATGGGATGAATTACAATTTAAAAACCGGTGAATCTAGAAATCGCCCTGAGGTGATTTCGGAAATAAAGCAAGTCCCCTTGCCAGATTATGACCCTGTATTCGGGAAAAATGGTCCTTTATTATCGGAATGGTTAAAAAAATAAAAAGAAAAGACTGTAGACAAAATCGGGTGGAAACCCGAGTTTGTCTACAGTCTTCTTTGGTTTTCTAAATCGGCAGTTGATTTCCGTTCCAGGCGTTTCTCTTTCCGTGGACGGGCGATGAGCCCGTAGGAATCTTCACGCCAACACCCAAATCAACGGTCTTTCTACATTTAATTTGGATTTTAGTCCGACGGTCAAATGAAAACACGTGCTACCCAAGAGCGGATTTAGGTGGAGATCCATTCAAATCGGGGGAATTGCGAAGAAATAGTAAGTAGAACAAAAGCTAAAACGCCATAAGAAGTCAGAGCACCTTATAAGGAGCTCTGACTTCTTTTAACATACGTTGTCTTCTGGAATGATTTTATCTTTATAATCTTGTAGTTCATCTAATGACTTATCTTTCTCAATACGGTGCATTTCTAGTACTTCTTCCGTTGGTGGAATAATCAAGCTGACCACGACAATCGTCAATCCTGAAATCACTGCCCCTGAGAATGCAGGCATATGCCATAGTTCAGATAAGAGACCAATGAAACCTGTTGAGTCTGATACAGTACCTGGAACTGAAAATACCGAAGTAACAATATAATAGGCAAGTCCTACGGTAATACTTGCCCAAACCGCCGGTGTACTTACGCGTTTCCAAAACGGCCCTAAAACTAATGGCCAGAATAATGTAACAAAGACAATATCCCATGCCAAGTAAGCTAGATCAATTACCTTTTGGAAGCCAAGTGATAGAATCAAGCCAAGTGCTGCACAGACTACGATAACCAGCCTTGAAAAAAGCAGCAATTTTTTTGGATCTGGATTTGGATTGATAAAATCGAGATAAATATTTTTGGTAATGATACCTGATGATGCTACATAACAAGCTGCTAATGTCGACATTCCCATGGCCGCCATTGCTGTAAGGAAAATTCCTGACACAATCGGTGGGAAATAGCCTTGAGCAAAAGCGAGCATTAATGTTTCTGGATTTGTACTATCTGGGAAAATCATTTTGAATGATTCACCAAGCATTCCCGGAATCCAACTGATTGCAATGACTACCGAACCAGCAATAATCATGCTTAAGTAGGCAACTCTCGGATTTTTAGCTGCGGCGACTCTTTGTCCCAAATCAGCTGCTGGAATATCGCCTAGAGCCAAAATCAAGTAGAGCGACCAAAAACCTGCTCCCCCTTTTTCAAAGAGGTGACTAACATTCCACCAATTCGGATTAAAGATAAACTCATCATATTGAAAGAACACGACCAGTGCGATACCAAGAATGCCGGCAATCGCAAATATTCCTTGGACAATCTCAGTATAGGCAACTGCCCATAACCCGCCCACAACAGAATACACGACGGTTAGTGAAACAAATAAAATCGCGGCCGGTACAAAATCTATCGTAAAAATGGCTTGAATAATATAAGTCCCACCAACCGTCAATGCTCCTGCATTGAATAATCCAAAAGCAATGGCCATTAAACTACCTGTATAAGCTCCCAGTTTTTTAGATCCATACCGTAAGCCATAATAATCGGCGATGGTCCATCCTTTCAATCTTCTTAGCGGCTTTGTCCAGATTAATGCACCAAGAATCATACATGTACCAAGACCAGCCATTGTAGCCGTACCTTCAAATCCACCATCTGTATAACCAGAACCTACAGCTGCAAAGAAGAATGGTGCAGCAAGCAAAGCTGCAATCAGACTGCCCGTTACAACATACAGCGGCATACTCCATCCGGCTACAATCAGGTCTTCTGCTGTTTTTATCCGTTGATACCCTTTGAAACCTATATAATAAATAAATACTAAATAAAGACAAAATATTACGATTGCACTCACTATTGAACCCTCCGCTGTTTATTAGCCATTCATAACTACTCCGCCATTCGGACTGATAATTTGTCCTGCGAAGAAATTAGCTTGCTCCGATGCTATAAAGAGGATGGTCTGGGCAATCTCCTCAGGCTTTGCCAAACGTTGTAATGGGTACTTACTCGCTTCTTCCTCAATATAATTTTCACCAAACGCTTCTAGGATATCTGTCAGCGTGCCGCTTGGTGCTACAGCATTTACATTAATCTCAGGGGCTAATTCCCTCGCGAGTGCTTTTGTAAAGGCATTGATTCCGCCTTTCGCTGCTGAGTAATGGGTAAAGTCCTCACACCCAAGGCTTCCTAAATCTGAAGAGATATTGATAATTTTACCGCTCCCCTGAACCTTCATCCGCTTGGCCGCTTCTCTCGCGTTATAAAAAGTACCGTACAGATGCACCTTAATCATCTTGTCCCACATATCATCGGACATCTCGGTAATTGGCGACTCCTGCGCAAACCCTGCATTGTTGACAAGAATATCCAAACTCCCTAATTGTTCGTCCATATAGCTGAACATCTCAGAAACTTGTTTAGAATCTGCGACATCTGCTCGATATTTATAGGCTTTCACACCATAAGTCTCGGCCTGTTCCCGAACAGCCTCCGCTTCTTCGTCACTTCCTATGTAATTGATTAAAACATTTGCTCCAGCTTTGGCAAAGGCAAGCACCGCTGCTTTACCAATGCCTTTACTTGAGCCGGTTACTACAACTGTCTTATTGCAAAAGTTCATAGCTCCCCCTGCTTTCTTAAATTTTGAAATGGCCGATTAGTATTTGTAATTCCTCAGCTGTTTTTCCTAACGAATCAGAAGTTGCCTTTATCTCTTCCATTGATATCAACTGTTCACGACTGGCTTCGGAAACATTGGTAGAGAATTTCGCTGTATTCTCTGCAGTGGCCTTCATTTCATTAACCGATGCGGCAACCTCTTCAGAAGAAGCAGATATTTCTTCAGATGCGGCAGATACTTCTTGAATTTGCAGGGCAACTTTTTCAGTTGATTCAAAAATCCGTTCAAAAATGGAACCGGCCTCGTTCGTTAGAGTCAAGCCTGCTTCCACATCTTTTTCACCTTTATCCATGACTTGAATGGAGTATGAAGAATCAGTTTGAATGACCCGAATTAGATCCGTAATTTGTACAGCTGAATTTGATGATTGTTCTGCCAGTTTCCTTACTTCATCAGCCACGACAGCGAAACCTTTACCATGTTCACCTGCACGAGCTGCTTCAATCGCTGCATTAAGAGCAAGTAAGTTCGTTTGATCAGCAATTTCAGATATGATTTTGACAAAACTGCTGATCTTCGCTGTATTATCATTTAATTTACCTATGACATTTCCGATTTGATGTACTGATTCATGGATGTTTTGCATCTGATCTATTAGTCGGTGCACAATTTCATTTCCTAATTGTGCCTCATTTGACGTATGAACGGAAGATTCCGATACGATCAAGGATGAACCGGCAATTTTTTGTATTCCAAATGCAGTTTCTTCAATTGCAGCGACACTTTCCTCCGTTGTCTGTAAGGTGGTTTCATTTCCACGTGCCACTTTCGTAATATCTTCAGACACTTTCATCGAATAGTCATACGTTTCAGAAGCATTAGCAGAAAGTTCTTCCGCAGAGGCAGCCAAATAGCTTGATGTATCATGAATATTAGTGATTAGACCATGCAAACTCGAAACCATTTCTTGTACAGAATGCGAAAGCTTGCCAACTTCATCATCCGTATTAACTGCTTTTATCGTAGCCGTTAAATCACCCTTCGCGACACTATCAGCAACTTCAACTACGAGGCCCAGCGGTTTTAAAAGACGTTTCAATACAAAATGGATCACAACCAGAATCACAATTAACCCCAATACCCCTATGACTACTTGATTAATAATTGATTTTTTTACAATATTGTTAATATAATCTGCCGAATAATCGATCCCAATAACAGCAATAACCTGTCCGTTATTCTCGATGGGAGTAAATACTGTTCTCCAGGATCCAAACGTATCCTTGAAAATATCAGTCACCTCTGATTTACCTGATTCCATTGCTTGTTGAGCCGTTTTTAAATGAATGGGCGCAATATCCTCAAATACTTCACCTGCTTTATAAATCTCATTTAAATTACTTGTATAGCCTATCGGCGTAACTTTATCTCCATCGACACTCCAGATATAGCTCCAGCTCATAATTCCCTGCTCTTTTTGAATCGAATCAAGGTCACCTTGTATTTTTTTAAAGGTTGAATTTGTTGTACTCGATGACTTGCTTAAAGTTTCTATCGCAGTCGAATTTAATGTCTTTTCTGTTAATAACCCCACACTTGTCAATTCCTGTTTTAAATCTTCTTGAAGTCTTAATTCCAACATATATATGCTTGTAGTTGAAAGAATTACGGTTAGCAAACATACGGTAACTAACACGATGACCATGATTTTGTAGCGTAACGATTTTTTATTAAACATCTTATTTCCCCCTTTTAGTGATTGACTGACATGATGTAAACAAATGCTAAACAAGACACATGATCACTAAAAGTACTGTATATATAATCCAAGCTGCCGGCAAAATAAAAAAAAAGCACCAGAAGAAGGTGCAGTGTATAAACCCATGGTAACTTGTACGGCAACCCGGCTGCCCTAGCACTATGCGGTAGGCCCGTGGCTTTGCGTCTCCACTTTTCAATGGATTTGCTATTTACACAATACATTTATAAAGTAATCTTTGTTTCTTAAAAACGAAGAGCACATTTTTTATTATATCGGCAGTTTTTATAAGAATTTCACTCTTTTTTTAAAGATTATAGGTCTATTCTCTCTGTTTATTTCATATTTTTTTCACATTCCCCCTGAGTAAATTCCATAAAATGAAAAAAACGCTCAGTGCTACTATTTCCATCGAAAGAATATACCAAGGATAGGGACCAAGTAGATCAAGGACACTTCCACTACCTGGCTTCTCCCGCAGAAACATATAATTACCACCGAGTTGATCATTTATCAACCATATAAAAGGCAGGAGAATATTTAAAGTAAGCATGGTTCCTCCAATTCCTCTTAGCGTGGGCCGATAACCTTTTACCCAAGTAAAATAGAGAGCCGTTATAATAATGCCTATATGTGTATAAAAAAAGTGAAAGTACCGAAAATGCGGAAAGCTCCATTCCATTACAGGGGTCAGCATGGCTTGAATAGCACCGCCAATTCCGGCAAATAAAACAAACTGATATAAATAGCGATTCCCCGTCCATAACAGCACGATTGTCACCATAAGACTAAGACTGCATAACTCTAGAGGAAGAGATTGTCTAAAATGCCATTGCTCCGTCGTAAAGAGCCACATGTGGTATAACCCTTCTATAATTAGCAGGGTGACAGCAAAGATTTTTTCTAACCACAGACATCTTGTCGTATTTACACTACGCCCTTTTAATATGAAGAGACCTATTATGAGTAGTCCTAATGCCGCTAGAGCCCATACATGGTCTACGGACCAAAAGATAAACTGATGGTCATCACTATCCCCTATAAATCTATCCATCTCAGCTTCTTCCCCTTTACCTATATGATAGAAAACAGCTTTTGTATCAAGTGTTTTTTCGTATATTAGCTTTGAGATGAGAATATACATATTCGTGACGTCTTATAAAAGGAGTGATCGAATGCAGCATGTCCAGCCAGAGATAAACCGTCTTACGGCTATTCTTCAGAACAGCCAAGGAAAAGATGGCTCATGGCATGACCCATTCGAAACAAATATTGTAGTCGATGCCTATATGATTATTTTACTAAGAGTTCTAGAGATCAATGACGAAAAGTTAATACAATCATTAGTCAAACGAATTGAAAGCAAACGCGAAAACGGTGTATGGAAACTCTTTGCGGATGAAAAGGATGGAAACCTTTCTCTTACCACAGAAGCCTACTATGCGCTTCTTTATTCAGGGTTAAAGAACAAAGAGGATCCAGATATGCGAAAAGCACGGCGATTTATCCTTGAAAAAGGCGGACTAAAGCAGACTAAGATGTTTACAAGATTAATGCTTACGGTCACAGGTCAATATAAATGGCCATTACTTTTTCCTATTCCCATAGAAGCTGTTTTGCTTCCGCCGACTTTTTTTGTGAATATGTTTGATATTTCCATCTATGCACGAGTTCATTTTATGCCGATCGTCCTGCTCGGGGAAAAGAAATTTCAGGTAAAAGGTGTGAATGCCCCAGATTTAAGTGATTTACATCAAAGCAGAAGCTCTGATCATGAGTGGGAGGAGATACGTTCAAACGGCTATCGTTCTCTATTTTCGAGTCTTCAAACCAGTACAGCAGCCTTAATTGGGCTGCCTTCTAAGCTGAAATCACTTGCTGTTGATTCAATTGAACAATATATGTTAAACCGTCTTGAACCAGACGGAACACTCTATAATTATTTTAGCTCTACTTTTTTTATGATTATCGCACTCCTTTCCCTTGGCTATTCAAAAAAGGATCCGGTAATCATTAAGGCAGTGGAAGGACTAAAAGCAATGGCTTCTTCTATTGATGGTCAGGTGCATATTCAACATACAACCGCAAACGTTTGGAATACAGCATTAATCAGCTACGCCTTACAGGAATCTGGTCTTTCTTCTTCAACACCGTCGATCAAAAAAGCAACTGCCTATTTATGCAAAAAACAGCATGTGAAATATGGGGATTGGGTCATTCACAATCCAAACACAGCACCCGGTGGCTGGGGATTTTCCGATTTAAATACTATAAACCCTGATGTAGATGATACAAGTGCTTCACTGCGGGCACTCCATCCCGTCTTTGTCTCAAATCCTGATCATCACAATTCCTGGGAGCGAGGCGTGACATTTCTTCTTTCTATGCAAAATGACGATGGCGGCTTTCCCGCTTTTGAAAAAAATGTCGACAATGAATTATTAAGCGTGCTCCCTGTCGAAGAAGCAAAATATATTTTAACAGATCCTTCTACACCAGATTTAACAGGCAGAGCGTTAGAATTTTTATGTAAGTATGCGGGCCTCCAAATGCCCAATCGATCGATAAAAAAGGCAGCAGATTGGCTTCTTCTTCATCAGGAAAAGGATGGTTCATGGTATGGAAGATGGGGAGTTTGTTATATTTATGGCACATGGGCAGCACTTACTGGCTTAGCTGCTTCGGGTTATTCCACAAATCCTGCAATCAGCAGGGCAGTCAAATGGCTTAAAAGTATCCAACACCAAGATGGAGGATGGGGTGAATCTTGCTACAGTGATATCAAAAAAAAGTATGTACCGCTTGGAACTAGTTCGTTAACTCAAACAGCATGGGCATTGGATGCTTTGATTGCGGTGTCAGCCAAGCCAAGTGCCTCCATAGAAAAAGGGATTGCCTACCTGATCCGTGAAGGCAAAAAAAATGATTGGACTACTTCTTATCCAGCTGGACAAGGACTAGCAAACTTCCTATATATTCATTACCATAGCTATCAGCACATCTTCACGCTGCTTACGCTTGCCCATTACCGGGAAAAATACCTCAATAACTCAACTAACTAGTGTTCTACTCGAAAAAACTCTCCTTAGTAAATAGGAGAGTTTTTTTTAATACAGTACCCTCAGTCTGAGATTTTCGACACGTATCTATTTCGACAGCTTACTAGTAATCATGTTCCAGTACTGTTCATCTTGATTGTGGCCTAATCTCCAGATACCAATTCCCTTTAAATTTTCTGCGTTTACTACGTCTAATTTATAGGAAAGACTTTGAGCATTTTCAAACCAAACAATATGTCGAACACCCTTACCGTCTTTATAAGAAAAATTCGGAGTTTTTGTAACCCGGTCAAAAATAATTTTCACTTTATATTTTTTTGCTAGCTTCATTGATTCCTCATAGGTTCTTGAAACAGTCTTCCCCTTTGTACTCCAGTCATACCCATAAGAACCAATACCAAGCAGGATTTTATCAGCTGGAACAACCGTTTTCGTGTAGGCAACGACTTTCTTCACCCAGCCAATGGAAGCAACTGAACCCGGTAAGCTAGATTTGTAGTGTTCTTCATAGGTCATGATTAATAGGTAATCGACATACTTTGCGACGGCTTTATAGTCATAGGCATAGTTCCAAGTCATCAGGGGGTGATCAGCTGTTTTAGGCTGCAATGACACCGATAGACTAAACCCTTTAGGCTTTAAAACTTCAGCTAATTCCTTTATAAGCTTCGTATATACGTTTCGATCTGAGCCTTGTACATTCTCAATATCAATATTGACGCCTTTGTAGTGATCTTTTTTAAGAATAGCCAGTGTATTCTTAGCAAATCTCGTTCGATTTGTTTTACTGTTTAGTAGTCTATGAGCATTTTCACGATTAAACTCATTCCCTATCATCAACGTCGCGTTCATGTTTCTTTCATTAGCTAACGTAATTTGCTCCTTGGCCGAAGTACCTCTTATTGTTCCTAACCCATCAACAACATGTGTAGCCGCAGCAATAGAAGTCAACATTTCAGAATGTTTATTCATGACTTTATACGAACTGACATCTAACTTATTGTACTTCACTGTAAATCCCAGTACCTCTTTCTTCACTGTTTTAGCCTCAGCATAGGAAACAGTACCAAAGAAAACGATAACCACGAGGAATAGTGTAATCATTTTTCGTACTAATCGATCATTCATTTGTATTTCCTCCATGTCTCGTTACTCCCAGACAGTATCTAATTTATCTGCATAAAAACTTAGCGCCTTCCGATATCGTTTAATTTCCTCATCGTTGGTTGTATCAACTAACTGGTTAATTAGAATCTCCATTGCCTGATGATGCTCATTACTATTAAAAAGTGTAAGTGCATAAAACACATGAAGAGCCCGATTATCCGGAAATAGTTTACGTGCCTTCTCTAATGTTTCTTTCGAGTTTGCATACTCTCCAACTGTTCGGTATGTACTTCCTAGACCTAAGAAAGCCGCTTGAGCATCTTGGTTAGGTAAGCCAAGCTCAATTGCTTTTTGATAATATGGAATAGCTCTTCGTTCCATTCCCCTAACATCAAAACTCCAGGCACATTGGTAAACAATCTTTGCATCCTCAGGATATGTCTCAGCCAATTCAATCAGCATTTCGTTTGATTTCACGTAATTCTGCTGTTTTCTCAGTTCTAACGCCTCTGTCAACTTATCCAAATTCTTATAATCCCCTCCTATCTTTGAACCCAAATAGCTTTGGTATAGGCAATATTCATGCCTGCTCGCTGCATATTCCGCTGACTGGCAGAGCCAAATTGGGCTTGTCCAATTATGTAATCACACCCAAGACTGCCGGCTAATTTAAAACGCTCTGCAAGCAATGCGCTTTGGACTCCTCTATTCCGTGCTTCAGGGACAGTTGCTGCCGCTGCTAAATCAGCACATTCACCATTTGTATATAACACAGCAACTCCAACCAGCTCCCCCGCGGCCATTGCTCCCAAAAACCTCCAATTCTGCAGTCCATAAAGAACCTGATTATTCCTTGTGATATCTTCCTTAAGAAAGGAAGGCATCCCAAATCCCCGAACGTAAATATCACCGAATCTGTCAAACTCGTGATCTTCCAATTCCCGAATCATTATCGTTTCTGAAACAGCAGCATAGTTCGCTTTTGTCGAGCCATACAAAAGCGTATGAAAACCGGACTGATAAAAACCTCTTTCTGTTAAAGAAGTATAGACTTCGATGACGCGTGTGTCGGTGTTAATTCAATTCGGCAAGGAATCTCTTTTTCTTTAAAAAAATCAAGGATTTGATTCAGAAAGGGAATAGCCTCCTTACTTAAACCCTTTACCGTATTAAAAGCGGGACCAGGTATATGCTTGACAGAAAAAGCACGAGCACCGCCAAAATCGCGAATATTCACACACATTGGGTTACCTTTACTACTCTGAACAGCAGTAAGCCTTGATGTCAGTGAATCGATTTCTGCTTTTTCAAATTTCAATGCTAAATCCTTTGTAAGCACACACATGATTTCTTCCTCCCGTTTATTTTTACCGCTCAGACTCACACCTTCTATCAAATCTTAATATGTTAAATGAGAGGTGATTGCAAACAAATGAATACCATTAGCTTATGTATGATTGTCAAAAATGAGGAGCAAGCGTTACCCAAATGCTTAGAATCAATTAAAGATATCGTGGACGAAATCATTATTATCGATACCGGCTCAACAGACCGGACTAAGGAATTAGCCAAAAAATTCACAGACAAAATATATGATTTCGAATGGATTAATGATTTTGGAGCAGCTCGTAATTATTCGTTTTCTAAGGCTACAAAAGATTTCATCCTGTGGCTCGATGCTGATGATGTATTTACCGATGAAAACCGAGAAAAACTGCTGACACTTAAAAAGACACTGTCCTTAGAAATAGATGCTGTTTCTATGCTTTATCATCTGACGTTAAATGAGGATGGCAGTCCAAGCTTTAGTTCTAGGCGAAATAGGTTGGTCAAACGCGAAAATAATTTTAAATGGATTGGTTTTGTTCATGAATATCTCGAGGTAGCGGGAAATATTATTCCTTCCGATATCGCCGTAGTCCACCAAAAGGAGCGGCATTCCAGCAACCGGAATCTACTTATTTACGAAAAAGCATTAGAATCAGGGAAACCCTTTTCACCCAGAGACAAATATTATTATGCGAATGAATGTAATGACAATAGAAAATATGAAAAGGCCATTTTTTGGTATCAATACTTTTTAGAGGAGGGTCTAGGTTGGTCTGAAGACAATATTCAAGCATGCGGAAAATTAGCCGATTGTT
The DNA here is from genome assembly GCF_038002765.1 of Peribacillus sp. FSL H8-0477. Classification (NCBI taxonomy): domain Bacteria; kingdom Bacillati; phylum Bacillota; class Bacilli; order Caryophanales; family Bacillaceae; genus Peribacillus; species Peribacillus sp. FSL H8-0477. The sequence continues at coordinate 1,845,467 of NZ_JBBODE010000001.1, forward strand.
TTCTTAATCTTAAAAGGTATCCTGAAGCAATGGACATCTGTCAAAAAAGCTTTCTCTACGATACCCCAAGAGGAGAGATTTGCTGCCGATTGGGCTTTTTGTACTTAGAGCAAAATGATTTAGTAAAAGCTATCTCTTGGTATAAGCTGGCAACTATCGTAGAAATACCAGAAAAGAGTCCTTTTATCAACCGTTCATGTTACACATGGCTCCCAAATTTACAGCTCTGCCTGTGTTATTCAAGACTAGGACATCAGGAGATTGCCAGGAGTTATAACGATAAAGCGGCCGAATTTCTCCCGAACAATTCACAAATTCAGTATAATCAAGAATTCTTCAAACGGTATTTTGGAGAATAACTACATCCCCGCCACCGACTTAATAAGTTCTGGCGGGGACTTCTTACTTTCCTAAAAAGTCTTGTAAGGCTGCTTTATTTTTTTCTATGTCTAAATCTAGGACAAGTCCTGCCCCTGGATATCGTTTGTCTTGATACGATCCGTCTTGAGGAATTCTAAGCGTTTGAAGATTCCGATTTTCATTAGAAAGAAAGGCCGTTCCGATTGATAATAATAAAGACCGTTCGATATTGGTGAAAATGTATGGTTGTATGGTTCCAATCATAGTCGGCAACTTCATTACCCCCTGAATACTTACCACTTCATTCGTCAGCTGCTTAATAACCTTCTGCTGACGCTCCACTCGTCCAAAGTCCCCTTGTGCATCATTACGATATCTTACATAACCGAGTAGTTCTTTTCCATGCAGTTCTTGTAAACCAGGCTTTAATTTTACACCAATATTTTTTGACATCGCTTTTTCTACATTAATTTCAATTCCATTAGGAAAAGCTGCATCAATCATCTTTGTAAATCCTTTAAAATCAATTAAGGCATAATATTGTAAATCAATAGCAAAATTCTCGTATATCGTCTGTCTCAGCAGTTCTGTACCGCCATAAGTAAAGGCCGAGTTAAGTTTATGTTTTTTATATCCAGGTATTTCAACATAACTATCCCGCATGAGAGAGACAAGTTTTGACTTCTTCGTTTCTGGATCATACTGAGCAATCATAATAGTATCCGTCCGAGAAACCTCTTCACCTTCTCTAGCATCAACTCCCAGTAGAAGAACATTCACTTTCCCAAGAGGATTTTCTACTCCGTTAAACTCAATTTCTTCCGTTGGAACAGCCGTATCTGTATCCGTTTTTGCTTTATTTAGAGCCTGAGAATATTCATAATAAAAATAGGTGGCTGCCCCCAGTAAAACAAACAAGAAAACAAGAAACAAAGATACAATAACCTTTCGTCTTTTACCTTTCCTTTTACCATTCTTAGAACTCTGTCTGCTGCCTGCCATATTTTCCGTCCTTTTCTATTTCAGCTCTTTCTACATAATCTATCAAATATATCCAATAAATACAATATATGAAAAAATACAAAAAAAAGACCTGTCATAATGACAGGTCCATTCTTACTTTCTATTATGGATTAGTTGACCATAAGCCCGCTGACTTCATAAGGATACGAGGATGAAGTTTTAACTGTGCAACCATTACCTCAGCAAGATCTTCTGGCTGCATTACTTTATCCGGATTACCATCTGTCAGGTTCGTATCAATTGCTAAATCAGTTGCTACCGTACTTGGTGTTAAGGCGCTAACACGGATATTATGCTTCCTTACTTCCAGCATAAGCGATTCAGTTAATCCTAAAACACCAAATTTAGAAGCACTATATGCACTTGTAACAGGAGCTCCTTTTTGACCAGCAGTTGAAGAAATATTAATTATATCTCCTGATTTTTGCTCAATCATCTCTGGTAAGACAGCTCTTGTTACATAATATGTTCCCATTAAGTTTACCTGAATGATATTCTCAAACTCTTCTGGAGAAAGCTCAAGGAAGCTGCCGAACTTACCGATTCCTGCATTGTTAATCAGAATATCAATCGCTCCTAATTCCGCTTTAATCTGATCAACTGCTTTAATTACTTCAGCATTATTAGCAACGTTTGCCGCTGCCAAAGCAACCTTTACGCCATAAGGCTTTAGTTCTGCCGCAACTTTTTCAAGATTTTCTTTTGTACGGCCAACAAGTCCAACATTAATACCTTCTTTTGCAAAAGCGATGGCTGTTGCACGACCAATTCCCCGTCCAGCTCCTGTAATCAGTGCTGTTTTTCCTTGAATCTCTTGCATATGATCACTCCTTTTCTTCTACTGTTTCTTATGTCATAAGATTATATCCCTGCATAGAAAAGTAATCAATATTTCCGCCTGAAGCATACAGCCTCATTGGCTGCCTATTTAAACCATCCCTTTTCCTGTGATCGTTTAATGGCTTCAATTCGATTGCTTACATCTAGTTTATCAAGAATGATGGAAATATAATTACGAACCGTTCCATTGGTAAGATATAAATTACTGGCTATTTCCTTCGTGTTCTTTCCATCAGCTATCAGTTGGAGAACCTGCTTTTCACGATCTGTTAACGGATTAACCTCCTCGTAGGCAACATCCATCAATTCAGGCGCATAGATTCTTCTTCCACTGATAATCATTCGAATGGAAGCTGCCAGCTCCTCACTCGGACTATCCTTTAATAAATACCCGCCAACTTGAGCTTTACGCGCACGTTCAAAATAGCCTGAACGGGCAAAAGTTGTAAGAATGAGAACTTTACACGAACTATTCTTTAATGCTTCTGCAACATCGATACCATTTTTTATCGGCATTTCAATATCCGTAATGCAAATATCCGGTTGATGCTCTCTTACCAGCTCTAGAGCTTCTTCGCCATTTTTTGCTTTTCCGACCACTTCCATATCTTCCTCTAAATCAAGAAGTGCACCCATCGCTCCAAGCAGCATCTGCTGATCTTCCGCAATTACGATTCGAATCACATTATCCCCTCCTAAACTGTTTGAGATTGCATAATAACATTTGGAACCCTAATGTTAATCGTCGTACCATCTTGCGTTTGCATATCAAGATTTCCATTAACAAATTCCAAGCGCTCTTTCATTCCTAAAAGTCCATTCCCTTTCGTTAACTTTACTTTTTTGGATAGCCCCACACCATTATCTACAATTTTCAAATGCACCTCTTTTGAAGATTGATTAATAATTAACGTACAACTAGATGCTTGACTATGTTTCACAATATTGGTTACAGCTTCTTTCAAACACATGCTCAATACATTTTCGACCAATAACGGCGTATTTTCTAATTGAACATTGCCCTTCATTTGAAAATCAATGTCTGCTGCTTGTAAAAGTTGTCTAACATGAATGACTTCTTCGTCCAGACGGGTCCCGCGCATGTCAGAAACCATCTCACGAACCTCTTTCAATGCAGCTCTTGCCGTCTGTCGGATATCGTTAATTTCATCTTTAGCAGCATCCACATTTATCGAAAGCAGCTTACCTGCCAAGTCACTCTTTAACCCAATGAGTGAAAGTTTTTGGCCAAGTGTATCATGAAGGTCCCGAGCAATCCTTTGACGTTCCTCCAGCTTGACCAATTCCGAAATACGCTTATTGGCATCTTCTAATTTCTCTTCAAGTAAATCGTGTTTATTGCGATTGTATGTAGTAAAAGGCAGCAAAATCACCGCAAAAACACTAATCAGAATAAAGGGAGACTGTGTGAAAAAAATCGGATTCTTCGTTAGGAAGCCAATATTAATCGTAACAATTACACTGACTAAATTAATCGAATACAACGTGAAAAAACCAACCTTATTACGAATATTTCCAATGAAGAACGCTAAAAACAGCGAGAAGTAAAAATAACCAAACAAGCTAGTCATCGCCATACTAATTACGATTTGAAAGCTGACCCATACATAAACCGGCCATCCCTTTGACACATAAGAAAGACCATAGGAAGTAAAAAATAAAATGACTAATAGAATCCCATAAACCGTTTCAAGTACCGAAGACGACTTAAAAATAAAATAAAAAGGAAGAATACAAAAAATCAGCCATACATAAGGGCTCAGGCCCGTTCTCTTCGGAAAAATATGAAACCAATTTGCCATAATAACTCCCTTCAATAGTAACGAATAGATAACATACAGACATCATGTTTATCATACGGGGATTTTAAGCGGAGGTAAACTGTCTCGGAAAAGGGTATTCCCGTCTGAGGATGAGTGAATCCCGTCTCGAATAGGCTTAATCCCGTCTAAGCAGGTGTTATTCCCGTCTCGAATAAGCTTAATCCCGTCTGGCTTCATTAAAGTACCATTTATGAGCTGTTCGGGGGCTTTTTGCTTTTCTTATTGTCCAGCTCAGCCCCCAACTCACTTTGGAAAAGATGAGTGCACTCAAAAGGCAAAAAAAGCCTTTCGGGTCCCTCCCTTTTTCCTGTGTGAGCTGTTCGGGGCTTTTTGCTTTTCTTATTGTCCAGCTCAGCCCCCAACTCACTTTGGAAAAGATGAGTGCCCTCAAAAGGCAAAAAACGCCTTTCGGGTCCCTCCCTTTTTCCTTTGTGAGCTGTTCGGGGGCTTTTTGCTTTTCTTGTTTAAATTTATCAAAAAACCATTCAGGTGTAAATTGAATGGTTTTTGGGTGGTTATTTATTTTTCCTGGATGTGTGAGGTTGTAGTGTTTTGTCTCATCTCTGCTTTGGCTTGCCTGATCCTTGATTTGATTTCCTTGAAGCTGACGAATGTTTTATTTTCGCTATCCCATAAACGGAAGCGAAGGGCCCTTAGGCTTGAGCTGATTGTTATGGTTGTTGCAGCCTGAAGCGGCATAGATGCTTCGTGTACTTTTTCAAGATTGTAGTTGGGTACTTTAGGACTTAGATGATGAACATGATGGAAGCCGATATTTCCTGTAATCCATTGTAATACTTTTGGAAGTTTATAATAGGAACTGCCATCGATTGCGGCTTTGATGTAATCCCACTGTTCTTCGTCCTCAAAGTACGAGTCTTCAAACTGATGTTGTACATAAAACAACCAAATTCCAAGTGCCCCTGCGATAAATACAATGGGCGCTTGGACTAGTAGAAAGTTCTGCCATCCAATTGACCAGGCTAATAGTCCATAAATGAAAAGTACGGATAGGTTAATAAAATAAGTGTTCGTACGCTCTTTTCCTCTTGCACCTTTACGATTGAATCGATTACTTATTAGAAAGAGATAGAAGGGTCCAATTCCAAACATGACGACAGGATTTCGATACATCCGATAGACAAAACGCTGCCAAAAAGAAGATGCGATATATTCGTCAACGGTTAAGATCCAAATATCACCTGTTCCTCTTTTGTTTAAATTACTGCTGGTAGCATGATGAATAGAATGCTCACGTTTCCACTTTTCATATGGAAAAAGGGTGATGATTCCAGAAATAGTACCCAGTATCTTATTCCATTTTTTGCTTTTCAAAAACGATTGATGACAGCAATCATGGAAAATGATAAAGATCCTGATTACAAATCCTGATGTTAGGACCGCGCAAAGAAGGGTCAACCAATAAGAAACGCCTAAGCTAAGATACGCTGCATACCAGGATAAGAAAAAGGGTGGAATGGTATTGATTAATTGTTTGATACTATCCTTGGTACTAGATCCTTCAAAAGGTGCAACCGCTTTTCTTAATGCCAATTGTTTTTGTTTACTCATGTCATCCTCCTCAATCGCAAGTTTAGTTGGATATAAATTTACCTTATATACCCTAAATATCCACATAAAGTTATCCTGCGTAATTACGTTATTTTTTACTCTCAAAAATAAAAAAAATCCCGATTGTTAATCGGGATTTTGAAAAATGTTAGTCAATCCATGTTGTAAACGATTCTATATCTGTTTTGTTCACTTCTCTCGGTTCCATATCAGGATAGCCTAAGTAAACAAAAGCAAGAATTTCACCCTTCTCCGTTAATCCGAAGAATTCAGCAACCTTTTTATGGTAGCAGATATTCCCGGTTCTCCACACGGTCCCTAATCCAAAAGAGTGGGCAGCCAGCAGCATATTTTGCACAGCACTATTTACCGCAGCATGTTCCTCAGCTAAAATAACATTTCCCTTATCACTCGGCTCTACACCAACTGCAATAACAACGGGTGCTCTTAATGGATTTTTGCTTGATTTATCAACTTTGACGGCCAGTTCATCAGCAGGTAATCCTTCATTTTCTGCTTCTGTAATTTCTCCCAGAACCTTACCTAACTTATTTCTTCCTTCACCCGTCATGACGAAAAAACGCCAAGGATTGGTCCGATGATGATTAGGTGCATGAATCCCGGCAGTTAAAATTTGTTCAATTATTTCAGCTGGTACCTGATCAGGCTTAACCTTTCCAATACTTCTTCTTGTTAAAATGGCCTCCATGGCTTCCATTTGATCTCCTCCAATATTTCTCAACTTTAATTTCCTTTATAGTACCACCTATATAAGCTTTGCAGAAAGTATTTCTATTTCATCTATTATATAAACTAATGCCCAAACCAATTTCTAGTAAAATACACCTATTTTTATCTCCTATTTAATGTTATTGTATAATAACATTACCAGTTCAGAGGGTGGCTACTAATGAGAAGAAATATACCTATATACCGGATTCTGACTCTCAGTTTCCTATTCATTCTGCTGCTTTTTTATCCTTCTGGTGTTCAGAAGGAAGCAAAACAAATTTCTTTTCAAAAAAATAAATTGCCGCTTGGAATGGAAAACTTAAATGAAAAAAGAAGCATTCAAAAAATTTCAGCAGACATGACCTATACGAAGATTGAACGAGGCCGCCCTTCTAACCAATATACTGTCGAAGTGGGTTTTTTTGAAGATCAAGCAACGGCACGTAAATTAATTAAAAAACTAGCAATTAATAACTTCTCATTCTCAATTCTTCCGATTCAAAACGATCACTTCAATGACATCCGTGAAGACATAATCGGATACAGTGTCCGATCAAGAAATTATAAAAAAGAATCAGAAGCAAAATTAGTCAAGACTCAACTATCGGTTAAAGGGTTTTCCGGAAAAGTACTTTATAACGGATTTGATGGATCAAGTACCAAAACAACTGGTCCCTGGACAATACATATTTTAGAAATTAATCGAAAAGTCTCCGACAACTTATTTATAACATTAGCTAATGGAGAAGTTAGTGGAAAAGAAACAGTATCAAGGATAGCTGCCCGTTCAAATGCAATAGCTGCTATAAACGGCGGATATTTCGTAATGAAAGAAAACGAAGGAACAACTGGCGATTTAGCCGGTATTTCCATCATCAACGGTGAATTACTCAGCGAAGGTATAAATCACCGTTCAGGACTCGTGTTATCTAAGCGGAAAGCAAACGTTTCTGTTTTATCTACTCAGATACAAGTAAAATCTTCTGATGGGTTTCAACGAGACGTGAACGGAATAAACCGTGTGACTGGATTAAGTAGAAATTGTGGGAGTCTAACTAATCTAAAACCATTGCACGATATAACCTGTCACTCGGATAGCGAACTCATTCTCTATAAGCCAATTTTTGATACGGTCACTCCCGTAGGAATTGGTGTTGAGGTTGTCTTAAATGAACAAGGAGAAGTAATCCTACAGGATGAGTTTCAAGGTCATATCATACCTCGAAATGGATCAGTACTCAGCGGGACCGGAGAAGCAGCCGCGTGGTTGAGAACCCATGCTACAGTTGGGATGAAAGTAATGACGAAGACTCATGTTCAGTCTGACAAACGAGAGTTATCCCTCACACCAAAGACTTCAGTCGTAAATGGCGGCCCATTGCTGGTGAAAAACAATCAATTTTTCATCGACGCTGAACGAGAAGGCTTCAAATGGAGTCATGATTTCTTCTACCGTTTTGGAATTAATCGTAACCCACGTACCCTAGCAGGTATAAAACCAGATGGAACGATCCTGCTCGTCGCTGTAGATGGGCGAAATCCACAAATAAGCGTTGGACTCAGTTTCCAAGAAAGCGCCGTATTAATGAAAGCACTCGGTGCAAAAGATGCACTCAATTTAGATGGCGGCGGTTCAACTACGATGGTCATTAATGGGAAGATTGTTAATCATCCTTCTGATTCAGCCGGGGAACGACCTGTTGGAGATGCCATATTATTTACACAGAACTAACTAGATGTGAAAGAGAGACCAACGGGAACACTCGATGGTCTCTCTCATTAGCTTGATTGTTTCACTTGAGTAATGATAAAACCACTTTTCGGCAAACTAGGGATGCGAATGAGGTTATATGTTAAATCTTGCTCAGGTAATTCATAGGTGATCTGCTTAGTAAGAAATTCAAGACTTACTTTCATTATGTTAATGGTCGCCCACTCACCTGCACAGCGATGGCCTATGTCATACTCGCCGCCTCCTTGAGGAATAAAACTAAACGGGCTTTCCCTCCAATCAGCAAAACGTTTGGGCTGGAATTTTTCAGGATGGTCCCATACAGAAGGGTCCTGATTGGTGCCATACAGGTCAAGTAAGACTAGAGTCCCTTTTTTAAATTCGTAATCGTTCCAGGTGAAATTTTCTTTTACCTTTGCCCCCAAGAACGGAGCAAATGGATAATATCGCCGAACTTCTTGTACAAACATCAAACTGTATCGTCCATGATCAGTTTTTAATTTCGCTTGAATATCTGGATAATCATGCAGCGCCAATGCTCCGAATGTGATAAACCTTCCTACCGCTATAATCGGACGCAAAATGTTGATTAATTCGACCGCTGCCGTTTGTGTGTCCAATAACTTTCCTTGTAAATCCTTATGAAAAGCAATTACAGCTCCTGCCGTTTCAGCGGGCGGTGTGATGCTTCCTTCACGGATTTGTTCGATAATATCCATTATCCATTCTTCAGAACGAATTCTAGCTTTCTTCCCACGCTGATAACGCTCGCCTATCCCACCAATCGCGTCTATCATCTGCCCCATATCTACTGCACGCTTTTCAACATCTTCTTCCTTTAGCGGCACACCGGCCCACTCACAGGCAACTCGACACAGCACCTCCTCCGCTTCATCAAATAAGACCACTTTATCTCGTTGTTCCCAATTAGTGATTCTATCATTCCACTTTCTTTTCGTAATCTGCGCCAGATCATGCAGCCGCTCATGAGTCATAATCGATATAAACATTTGCTTACGATGCCGATGAGCTTCTCCATCAAGCAACTGGATGCCGCTCTCGCCAAATAAAGACTTTTGTATCCGCTTCGGAACGACGCCCTTTCGAATAAACCGGTCATTATCATAAAACAGCTTTGCTGCTTCCTCACCGCAAATACTAATCGCCCGCTGACCCATTAACCGTGTCTCAAATATGTCTGATTTTAAGCGAATGCGACGATTTGACATAAATCGGTACCCTTCAGCTATAACAGAGATTGTATTATCAAGTACTCTTTCTTTCGGAATGTCAGAAACCATACACTCAACCCCTAAAATTTACTATTTATAAATACCCAGATTGAAATTGTAAAACTTTACTATTTAGTATGATCAAAATGGCTCTGACTATCCTGAGAATAAGAAAAAACACCCAAAGGGGTATGGATTTTGTCCAGACGGGATGATCATCAAAATGACGTTTATTTTACCCCTGACAAAAAAGAAACCTTGCTGCAATGAGCAAGGTTTCCTTCATAGATTAATTATTAATATACTTTTCGTAAACGTCACCGAAATCTTTAACATGATACTGCTCACGGACAGATGAGAGCCAAGTAAAGCCAAAGTCTGTTAGTTCACGGAATGTATCCGCCAGTTTAGAATCATCTGTTCTAGAATTTTGGAGCACGAGAACAGCTTTATCTAGACTGGTTGAGCCCATTTCTAAGTGGATATCATTCTCGTGGGTGATTTCCGATATCCGAAGCAGTGATTTATATAGATCCTTCAATTGTTCAATTTGATCTTTTCTAACATCAATATCCATTTTCTCTTTACCAATCGTAAATTTAATCTCTACATCCATATCGATTTTCCCAGCTGTTTCAAGAAATACATCTGAAACTTTATACTGCGCATATGGATACCGCTTCAAGGTCCGTTTCGAAGAAATGGCACTTTCCCCATCCACATGAATGATCGCTAGATTCGTAAAGCAATACTCATCTGCCTTCGTCTTAATTAAAAAATAAATCTTCTCATCATCTTCATGCATGACATAGTCATCGGCATCTGTTTTATCATAATCAACTGGTGAAATAATCGTCCCGATATCGGATATTCCCAACGCATCTGCTGCCATTTTCTTAAACATATTATCAACCCTTTCTTGGTAAATTATAACTATTAGATTTTATCATATTGTTGATTTTATGTATAAATAAAATTTAATCAATCGATTGATTAAGAACGTAAGAGCCTTGATATGAAAGGAACTATTAATCTTTAATTAATCGATTGATTAATAAGTTTATGCAAATAAAATGAAGGAAAAATGAAGAATGAAAAGAAGTATAGTAACTAGATACTTATAATAAGAATTAAGACGGTGGAGGTTATTCTATGGAATATGTAAAATTTGGCTCTTCTGGAATGGACGTTTCTCGGATCTGCTTGGGCGCTATGGGATTTGGGGATACAGAGAAATGGGTCCACAAATGGATTTTAGATGAAGAACAAAGTCGTCCAATCATTAAAAAAGCTATTGAACTAGGTATTAATTTTTTTGATACTGCGAATATCTATTCTATGGGTGAAAGCGAAAAAATTCTTGGACGTGCATTGAAGGACTATACAAAACGCGACGATATAGTTCTAGCAACAAAGGTCCACCAAACGATGCGTCCCGATCGTCCTAACAGCGGCGGATTGTCTCGAAAAGAAATTATGACCGAAATTGATCATAGCTTGGAGCGTTTGGGGACTGATTATGTTGATTTATACATTGTCCATCGCTGGGATTACCATACACCCATTGAAGTAACAATGGAAGCACTCCATGATGTAGTGAAATCCGGGAAAGCTCGTTATATTGGTGCGAGTGCCATGTACGCTTGGCAATTTCAAAAAGCACAACGAACAGCAGAACGAAATGGGTGGACAAAGTTTGTCTCCATGCAAAATCACTATAATATGATTTATCGTGAAGAAGAACGTGAAATGATTCCATTCTGTCGTGATGAAAAAATTGCGATTACACCATACAGCCCGCTGGCTTCAGGTCGTTTGACCCGTGACTGGTCAGAAAGTACGTATCGTTCTGAAACAGACACCATCCAACATTCAAAATATGATCATATGATGAATGCCGACCACGGCATAGTTGAACGGTTAGCTGAAGTCGCAAACAACAAAGGGGTTACGCGTGATAAAATTGCCTTAGCCTGGATTCTTAACAAGGATGGGATTGTTGCCCCCATCATAGGTGCTCAAAAAGAAAGCCATCTTGAAAGTGCAGTTGCTGCTCTAGATATACAGCTTTCGTCTGATGAGATGCATTATTTAGAAGAGTTATATGTTCCCCATCCAATAGTCGGGGCTCTACCAGATCCGGGGTTGAATGCATAACATTCAAATTTAATTAATCGATTGATTAAGAACGCAAACCTTAGATACATATGACTTTTATAAATTTAATCAATCGATTGATTAAGAGAATTTAAAAAGCCCATTCATCATATGAATGGACTTTTTTTCGTTTAAACTTGCTCAGCAATAAATGTCTCTAATTCCTTTTTGTCTGGATAAGAAGATTGCGTACCACGTTTTGTTACGCTTAATGCTGCGAAGCCTGTCGCCATTCGAATAGAATGAAGAATATCACCAGTTTGTACAAAGAAATGGGCGAAGCAGCCAATGAATGAATCTCCAGCTCCTGTGGTATCAATAGCCGCCACACGATGAGCGCTAATCATATCAGCCCGTTCGTTCGTTACCCACATTACCCCGCGGCTTCCTAACGTGACAATTACATTTTTCACGCCTTTTTCTATTAGTGTTAATGCTGCATCATGAACTTGTTGGTCCGTTTCTACCGGCATGTCTGTTAAAATTTCTAATTCCGTTTCATTAGGAATGAAGAAATCACATTTACATACATAATCAAAGTCTAACTCCCGTGAAGCAGGAGCTGGATTCAGTACAACCGGAATATTATGTTCGTTCCCAAAGTCTATCGCTCGATAAATAGCCTGTAAGGGAATTTCTAGCTGCAGAATGATTAACGAACATTTTTTCAATTTATCTGCTGCTTGATCAATATCTTCTGGAAGCAGGTATTGATTTGCCCCTTTGATAATTAGGATCCGATTTCTAGATTGAGGGTCTACAAATATAGGCGCTACGCCGCTGGATGCTCCAGGTACCTTGTTTGTAAATTCAGTGTCTATTCCATAACTTTCTAAGTTACGAATCGTATTGTCTGCAAAAAGGTCATCTCCAACCTTTGTAAGCATCATCACCTTAGATCCCATTTTAGCAGCCGCAACCGCTTGGTTAGCACCTTTGCCTCCACAACCAATTTCAAAACTTGGTGCCTCGAGTGTCTCGCCTTCTTTAGGCATTTCATCTATATACGATATGAGATCAACCATATTAGAACCAATTACAGCAATATCCATCAAATTCTTCCTCCTTATTTCTTACCAGTTATGACTTTAAATGTTTTTTCTTCTCCTGGAGAAAGATTTAGCAAACTACCTGATTTTTCAGCAGCTAGAAATCCTTCAGGGCGACAGGTGGCAGGTAATACAAATGCACCAACCTGTTGATCTTCATTATATAACAGCCAACGGGTAGCATAATTGAATTCTTCCGTTGAAAACGTAGTGAAAAAGGCTGTGCCTTCCGGTGAAGTAATTTCGAATTCTGCATTTTGTTGATACTGATTTAAACGATCTGCAAAAAATACAATCTCAGGATCATACAAATCTGACCGTTCTAACGTATGAAGTGTTTCTTGACCCTGCTTTATTTTTTCATTAAATTCGAGCCATTTTTTTGTAGGCTTCACGTGGTCAGGGATGGACTCACGCAGCGAAAACGTACTATCTGGAATATTTTGCGTCATGACTCCATTAGCAAGATAAGCATAATTTGTATGGAACATATATTGCAATGGCATTTCATTTCCTGACAGGTTTTTGACGGTCATTTTCGTTTCAATGTAGGATTGTTCTGCCTTCATCAAGACGCTTGGCTTTGCTAGATAATGATGTCCAAAGCCTTTTACATATTCAGTCGAGCCACATATTTCAACGCTGTTTTCCGTTATATTTAACCACGCTTTGTCCATATTCGCACATGCCATTTCTCCATGTAAGACGTGAGTATCCTCTGGGCCTGGACAGCCATTACTGAGTAATCCCGAGTGAAAAGCAAAACACCCATATGTATCGACAATTTCAGCAGCATGTTTTGGTTGAGAGAACATATTCTTCATTTTAAGATCCACATTGTCAAAAACCAAATCCCATATAATTTGACCTTGATAGGGTAATACAACCATGTTCCCTCGTGAATTGGTTAATTCAATTGCTTCTATTCCCGATGGATAACGAAACAATGTTACCGCAAACTCATTATTTGTAAACAGCACTGTGGCCTGTTCTTTAAAAAAATCTCTACGAAGTTCAATTGTTCCAATCACATTGATCCCCTCTTCCCTATTATACTTGGTCAATTGGACATACACTCAGGATAGAATTTCTGAATATCTTCTTCTATAGACTATTTAGTTTCTCTTTTACCGTAAAAATAGAATCCTATATACATGAAGCAAAGCATAGACACGATGAATGCATATTGCATATTACCAAGCGAATCTGAAACCAATCCTTGTACTGCTGGTATAACAGCTCCACCTACAATGGCCATTACTAACACTGCACCAGCCACCTCTGTATACTCCTTGTCTACTTCCTCCAGCGTTTCTGCAAATATAGTTGCCCAGCAAGGACCAAATAGGAAACTTACAACGATCGCTGCATATACTGCTGTCATATTCGGAACAAAAGCCACATATGCGAGTAAGATGGAACCTAGTGTTGCATAAACGACGAGAATTTTCGATGATGAATACTTTGTAATTAATAGATTAGCAATGAATTTACCTACAAAGAATGCAATAAAGCTGTATATCATAAAGTTTGATGCCGTTCTTTCGTTAATATGAGGATTTAAATGCAATGTTAATCGAATAGTAAAAGCCCAGACCGTAGTTTGCATTCCTACATATAGAAACTGTGCTAAAATTCCTTTGCGGAATTTACTATTACCAGCTAAATATTTAATCGCTTTCAGGAGACTTCCTTTAGCCTTATTAGTAGTGCTAGTGAGTTTTTCTGGTTTACATGCTGGAAACTTAGTAAACAGGAATAATAGTAATACGACAATAAGAATAAAAATTATATATTTATATGGTTCAAGTGTATGTTGCAGCATTTGAATACCAAAAGCCTTTGCATCTTCCGGAGACATCTTAGACATTTGTGCCTCAAGACTTTCACCTTCTTGAAAAACAAGATATTTTCCCATTAAGATACCTAGAATTGAACCTACAGGATAAAAAGTTTGACTGATATTTAATCGGAGTGTCGCGGTTTGGCGAGGACCAATCATTGAACTGTATGTATTTGCTGCCGTTTCAAGAAACCCTAGACCAATCGCGATTGCAAATAGGGCAAACAGGAACATCGTATAGGTTGCTAAATGTGATGCAGGATAAAACAATGAACAGCCTATAATATAAAATAATAGCCCAGTGATGATGGCGAACTTATAATTTGTCTTTTTAATAACCATTGATGCTGGAATCGCTACCAGGAAGTACCCTCCGTAAAAGGCACTCTGTACTAAAGCGCTTGCAAAATCACTTAATTCAAACACACTTTTAAATTGAGTGATCAAGATATCGTTCAAACTAGCCGCCATAGCCCACATCGCAAATAGAGATGATAACAGAATAAATTGCAGGATTGGAGTACGATTCAGATAGCCATCCGGCAGCTGTATGATGTTTGGTTTTTTCATTTTTACACTCCCTTATAATGAATGAAATACTCTTCGATGAACGGTTTCTTTCTTGTAACTTCTCCCTAATTTAGTAACAATTAATTTAATAGTTAAAGAATAGCACTCTATTGAACAAATGTAAACGCTCGCATGAAATTTCGTTCATTTTAACTAAATTTATAAAAAAAAGGATTTTAGCATGGCCATTTGCCTGCTAAAATCCTTTTTTACTCAAGAAGTGCTCGTGCTGTATATTGATCTGTTATGAAGGTATTTGCATACCCGCCTGTCAACGCTGCCTTAATCGCTCTGACTTTATCTTCTCCTCCGGCAACTAGAATACTTTTTTCTTTCTTTCTCAGTTCCTCTAAATCAATTCCGACCGTACGGCTATTTATACTTTCGTTGCTTATATGCCCCTCATCATCAAAAAAACGCGAACAAATATCACCTACAGCATGCTGCTGAAGATCATTTTTTTCTTCGGCTCCTAAATACCCCAGCTTAAAAAGTAACGTATCTTCTTTCACCGTACCAACCGTAAATATGGCCAGATTCGCTTGTCTCCCCATTTCAATGATCCTTTGTATATGGCTGTCCTCTTCCACCAGCTGTTTAAGAGTAGGCGTTTCAAAAATAACCGGTAAAGGTAAATAACGAGTTATCGTATGAAAGGCATTGGCAAACAAAGCAGCAATCTCTGCCGCATAGGTAATGTTGTGGGAATGACTCACGCCTCCCTTTAACTGCACTACTTCAACCCCATGAACACGCTTACTTTTTAACCGAGAAGCCACCGAAAATAACGTTGTTCCCCACGTTATTCCAATAATATCGCCATCTTTTACAACCTGATTCAGATAATTCGCTGCTGTTCCTCCAATATGCTTTGTAATCTCTTCATCATCATTTAGCGGCGAATAACAAACATCAACATGATTCAACCGATACTTTTCCTTAAGCCGCTTAGACAGCTGATGAATATCCTCTAATGGATCGTCTATTTGAATGCTTACATACCCCTGTTCCTTCGCGTACTGTAATAGCCTGGATACCGTTGGTCTTGAAACCCCAAGTCTAACAGAAATCTCTTGTTGGCTATAATCCGATTGATAATATAACCTTGCAGCAGAAATACTAAGTCTTTGTTTATCCTGATCCATACTTCCCCTCTTTTCTCTCTAACAAATTAGAGCTGGGCCGAAAACAACATTCTCTTACCATTATTCTTATAGTATCAAATTTCCCCTGCTTATATTTGATCCATTTCCCTAAAATCCAAAATCTGCTAACTTTATTTAATGAAATACCAGTTGTATTTAAACCAACTGCGTTTTTAGAGGGTAATTATTTTTGAATTAGAGCAAAATATAAAAGCAGCTATTACGGAGAGGAAATATACATATGTTTAGAATGAATCTTCTTGATAAGTATGTTAAGAAATATACAAGAATGTCAAACAGAGAATTGTCTCATACGATTCAATCTAACTTGTGGTTTACGCCTGTATTATATGTATTTTTCACTTTTCTTTTTGTGGGTGTTGCATTTACTGCTGACTTCCAATATGAACTGGGGAAAAATATGAGACCTTATTTTTCCGTAGATTATAGTTTAACTCAAGCACTTGTCGGTACACTTACAGCAGCTATTTTGACATTGACTACGTTCACATTCAACTTGATTCTGTTAGTTTTCACGACATTTTCCGGACAATTTTCACCCCGCATGTTGAAAAATTTCATCGCTAGTAAAAGCACCCAACGCGTACTTGGGATATTCACGTCAAGTTTTTTCTATATGTTACTATGTTTTCTATTTTTAAATAAAGAAACAGCACAATACTATTTTGCAGTACCCGTTTTCGCAACATTGATAGCTGCCTTATCGATGGGAACGTTTATCTTTTTTATTAATCACGCGGTCGAATGGCTGCAAGTTAACCAGATGACTTATGACATGAAAAAAGAAGCGTTAAGTATTGTAAAAAGTACATTAGAAGATGAAGTTGATCCGTATAAAGTAAAAGATATAAGCATAGTTAACGACCAATCATACAAGAGTAAGGGATTGACTATTACAGCTAGAAAATCGGGCTACATTCAACTCGTCGATTTTATTACGATGATTGAAGAAGCTCAAAAAGATGACATCGTTATTCGTTTGGAATATACAATAGGAAATTATGTCTTTGCTTCTACGCCTATCATAACGTTTTGGAAAGAAAGCGCGATTGAAATAGACGAGCTAAAGTATCTTTCTCTTATTAGTATTAGAAGAAAGCAAACAGAAGTTCAAGATATTGAATTCAGTATAAACAAACTAGTAGAAGTTGCGATTAGGTCCATCGGACATTATGATCCCAAAACTGCTACGAATGTCATCTATCAAATTGGTGAGATCCTTGCTTCGATTTCACGTGAATCCATATTTTCAAATTATTTAAAGGATGAAAGTAATAAGCTTCGGATTATTTTACAGAAAAGGGAGTTCAACCATTATCTGTATCATGGTTTTGGTTATATTAGACACTATGCTAAAGATAATGTCATTGTATCTACTGAAATTATAAAAGTATTAGATTTAATGGCCCATTCCCTTAATACACGCGACTATAAAGCCGTTTGGGAATTTGGATTATTTACAGCAAGTGGATTTGACGATCAATTTTTATATAAAATTGACCACCAACAATTTTACCAAGCCCTTTCTAACCTTGCTGTTACAACAAAACATGAAAAAGAATATGAGGAGTACTGGGAAAATAGAAAAAAATAAACCCTAAACCATCCATCTGGACAGTTTAGGGTTTATTTTATTAAATATATCTCCGCCTTAAGCGGTTAATGGTAATGGAGACGGCGGGAGTCGAACCCGCGTCCAGACATATCGGCACTTAAGCTTCTACGAGTGTAGTCGACATATTCGCGTTTCGCAAACCCTTTAGCCTATCGACAGGCGGCAGGATAGCTAGTCTGATTGGTCTCTTCCTTCATCCTCAGACGGTGGATTCCGGCGTATCCCACTAGAGTGAGTCCCTTACCCTACCACGTGGGCTATGGAGGGAGGAACAGCTATCGGCTGTTGTTACGCAGCGAAAGCTAGGTTGTTGTTTTGTTTGCCAGTTATAGGCTTTGACGTTTTAACGAGGCCGATCCCCTCGACTCGCAACCTAAGCTCGAACTATCCCTGTCGAATCCGTAGCGTCCCCAGAATATAAATGGAGCGTACGAGAATTGAATAGATCAGCTTTGATGCTGATATTCAGTTGTCATTGGTACATTCTTTATTATACCAGCATTCGCAGGAAAATCAATCATATCGTTCAGCCAATCTATTCCTTTTGACGATCGCGGAAGGCACGCTCGATATCACGTTTTGCTTCTTTCTTTTTGAGATCGTCACGTTTGTCGTATTGTTTCTTCCCTTTACCAAGCCCGATTAACACTTTAGCAAAACCATTTTTCAGATACATTTTCAGCGGTAAAATGGTATAGCCTGGTTCTTTTGTATCACCAATCAGTTTATTAATTTCTTTACGGTGCAGAAGGAGTTTTCTCGTCCGCAATGGATCATGATTAAACTGATTTCCTTGATCGTATGGGCTGATGTGCATATTATGCAGCTGTAGTTCACCATTTTCAATACGAGCAAAAGAGTCTTTAAGATTAACCTTTCCTGCTCGGATGGCTTTAATTTCTGTTCCCACCAATACAATTCCTGCTTCGTAGGTTTCTTCAATCGCAAAGTCATGAAAGGCTTTTTTATTTTGAGCCAATTGCTTTCCGGATCCCTTTGGCATTTTACTCTCCCCTTTTTAACTAATAGGATAGAGCCCTAAACGGACTCTATCACTATTTTATCTCTTTTTAGGTTTTCTTTTCCGCTTCGCTGCGGGTGCATTTTCATAATACTTTTTGTTCTTTCGCGGCTTATCGGAAGACTTAGCACCAGTTTTAGCATTACGTCCGCTGCCTTGGCCGTTTCCGCTTCCTTTTCGCTCACTGCTTCCGCCACTATCCTTGCGGCGTCTATTCGTGCCATCAGGATTAGCCTTGAAAATCTGCTTACTTCCAGAGGTACGCGGTCGACTATTGACCATTCCTAGAATTTCGAAGTCAACTGCACGTTCTTCTTTATTCACATTTGCTACGCGGATTGATATTTCATCACCGATTCTAAACACTTTACCGGTCCGTTCACCTATCATGGCAAGCTGACGTTCATCAAATCTGTAATAGTCATCTGTCATCGCGCTGACATGTACCAAACCTTCAATGGTATTCGGAAGCTCGACAAACATTCCAAAATTGGTAACAGAACCAATAATACCGTCAAACTCTTCACCAATCTTATCAAGCATGTACTCTGCTTTTTTCAGATCATCTGTTTCCCGTTCAGCATCAACAGCACGACGTTCACGTTTAGATGTATGATCAGCTATTTCAGGAAGCATTGCGTCCCATTTTGCTTTAGTCGCTTCATTTTGGTTTCCTTCAATCAAATACGTCCGAATCAAACGATGGACAATTAAATCCGGATACCGGCGAATAGGCGAAGTGAAATGTGTATAAAATTCCGTTGATAAACCAAAGTGTCCTAGGCTTTCCGGATCGTATTTCGCCTGCTGCATGGAGCGAAGCATAACCGTTGAAATAACCATCTCTTCTGGTTTCCCAGCAACCGCTTCAATAATCTGCTGTAAAGCTTTCGGTTGAATGGAGCTGGCTGATCCTCTGATTACATAGCCAAAATTCGTAATAAAATCAAAGAATCGCTGCAGTTTTTCTTCCTTAGGATCTTCATGAATACGGTAAAGGAATGGCACCTTAAGACGGAAGAAATGTTCCGCAATTGTTTCATTGGCAGCCAGCATAAATTCTTCAATCAAGCGTTCAGCAACTGAACGTTCACGAACAACTACTTCTGTTGGGTGACCTTCGTCATCAACCAGAATTTTTGCTTCTTTAAAGTCAAAATCAATTGCACCGCGTTCCATCCGTTTCATACGCAGAATGGCAGCGAGCTCCTCCATTTGTTGGAACATTGGGACAAGCGGTTCGTAGCGTTGCAATAATTCTTCATCTTTGTCGACAAGAATTTTTTTCACATCATTATATGTCATTCTCTCAGTTGTTCGAATCACACTTTCAAAGATATCATGATTAACCACTTTCCCTTTTGCATCAAACTCCATCTCACATGAAAGGGTAAACCGGTCAACCTGTGGATTTAACGAACAAATACCATTGGATAAGCGATGAGGAATCATCGGAATCACTCGGTCAACTAAATACACACTCGTTGCCCGTTCGAATGCTTCACGGTCAAGTGGTGAGTTTTCTGTTACATAATGGCTGACGTCCGCAATATGAACGCCGAGCTTATAATTGCCATTTTCAAGTTTAGTAACAGTAACTGCATCATCTAGATCTTTCGCATCGGCACCATCAATAGTGACGAGTGTTTCTCCGCGAAGATCACGTCGATTACCGATATCACTTTCCTCAATCGTATCAGGCACTTCATTTGCCTGGTTAAGTACGTCGTCAGGAAATTCCATTGGAAGACCATGCTTATGAATAACAGACAGGATATCAACACCTGGATCATTTTTATGTCCAAGAATTTGCAAAACTTCTCCTTCAGCGCTTGTCCGTCCTTCTGGATAGGAAGTCAATCTTACTACGACTTTATGTCCCTCTACAGCACCACGAGACACATTCTTCGGAATGAAAATATCGTTAGCTATCTTCTTATCATCTGGGATTACAAATCCGAAATTTTTGCTTTCAGAGTACGTACCCACAACTTCTTTAATTCCGCGGTCAATAATCTTTTCAACAGAACCTTCTCTGCGTGAGCCCGAACTTTCTGAAGAGACTCTCACAAGAACGATATCTCCATGCATAGCATTTTTCGTTTCATTAGGCGGAATGAAAATATCATCCACACCAGCTGGCTCATCAGGCGTTACAAATGCAAAGCCCTTAGGGTGACCTGAAAGTTTGCCTCGAATGAGATTCATTTTTTGCGGAAGTCCATAACGGTTATTACGCGTTCGAATCACGCTTCCCTTTTCTTCCATTTTCACAAGTGCTTTAACAAAGTCCTTGAAATCTAATGAGTCTTCAATCCCAAGTGCTTCCTCAAGTTCTTGAACAGTTAACGGTTTATAAGCTTCATCTTTCATATAAGAAAGAAGCTTATCGTTAAAATAGCGTATCTTATCTTCCATCTAAAAAAACCCTCCTTTATGGGTGTATTACTTTTTTTATAAATTAACGAAGGGTTAATCAGACCATTCCAAGCTTTCTAAAAACTGATAAACGTCTTCATGAAGCTGTTCCTTCTCATGATCGAGAGTGATAACATGACCTGATTCTTCGTACCATTTCAAATGCTTATCTTCTGATTCTACTTCATTAAAAATGATGTTGGCGCTGTCCGTATTAATCATTTGATCATGCCGCCCCTGCACAACAAACACTGGTGCGTAAATATGGTCAACATGTTCACGAACATCGGCGATCATCTTTTGAAGCTCTTTTAATGTATTCATTGGAGTTTTCGCAAAGCTTGTCATTTCATGTTCTATTTCTTCTGCTGTTTTACCTTCGCGTCTTTTATACTCCTTAGCATATGTAAGAACTCCTTGATACATCGTTTCTTCACTTTTAATATACATAGGCGCACACATTGGTACAATACCCTTTACAGGTACAGTGTAACCTAATTTAAGTGAAAATACCCCACCTAATGAAAGGCCTACGACAGCTATTTCATTATGACCCTTTGAACGTAAATAATCATAGGCAGTCATGACGTCCTTCCACCAGTCTATAGGACCTGTTTTTACCAACTCTTCCGGAGGAACTCCATGACCTGAATAGTGGGGTGCATGACAAGTATACCCTTTTCCTTCGAGAAATCTACCCAGCATCCTGACATCGCTTGAATTTCCCGTAAACCCGTGCAGCATTAAGACTGCTCGATTCCCGCCTTCAAAAGTAAAAGGCTTTGGAAGCTTAATTTTCATTTAAAGACTCTCCTTTATTCACATCACAATAATAACCGTCCTCCATTAAAATTAATCAAACGTTTGATTAAGAAGAAACTAGGCTATAGCTAAGTATATACATAACTAACACTTATTCTTATTAGTATCCTCTTCTATTAAATCAGATAAACAGTCACCTTGCTATTTTTTTGACATAAAAGAAGGATCTGGTACCAAAAACAACTAAAAAAAAGCCCAGCAGCTAAGCTAGACTTTTGAATCTTTACAATTATAAGCCGAAATAAGTAACGGATAATGTTAAAATAAAGAACAATACAGATAATACAATCGTCATGCGATGAAGAACTAAGTCAAGACCGCGAGCCTTTTGTTTTCCAAATAATTGTTCAGCACCACCAGCAATAGCTCCTGATAAACCTGCACTTTTTCCGGATTGTAAAAGAACGCAGAGAATAAGCCCAATTGAAACAATAACTAAAAGAGTTACTAATAAAGTATGCATATACATCCACCTCCTAAAACCCGATAAACATTACTTTTACTGTACCACATTCTTGCTTCTGGAACAATCTTAGATTTGTTAGAAATTGCAAAATATGACCTTGTTATGTCGATAAACTATTATAAAGAAAGAAGTGATATCAAAATGTTTCAGAATATTCTTCGTTCTATAGATATCCTAACCATCATCTTATCAGTGACAGCCATCTATTCGATGGTTTTCATGGAAACAGACCTTATCAATAGTCTATTAATTATTCTTTCTCCCCTTTTATTGTTGATCGCCAAGTATAAGGGCAGCCGAACATTATTGTTTCTCGCCTATTTATGCACCACGATTTTCTTCACTTCCATTATATACAATGCATTATCATCAGGCAGTACAGACTATTTCCATTCAGGTGCCTCATCCTTTTTTATCGCTTTGATAGCGCTAACAGTGAGTCTAAGTGCAGCTATTATTGGCTTTGGAACGAATACACTAACGATATTGTGGATTTCCCTGCATATCCTCGTCCTGAGACAAACCTTAATTCTATATTCGGCCTCTGCATTTTTTGAACATTTTTGGTCGGAAAAAGCACTCAATACCGTTATCCGCCACGATTATCCATTTATTTTAATGATCGTCTGGCTTGGGCTGTTTTTAGATAAATATCAACGTGAACTTAGCCGAGAGTATATCTCGAGATAATGGTATTTATTTACGGTTTACGATGTTAGTAATATGGAAAGGCTTGTTATATAATTCATACGGCTTGTTTATTATTGCAATATAAAGTTGCAGGGAATAAATATGGTTATTGGAGGAAATAACAATGTCTTCTGCTCGACTTAGCATCGTGCTCCTATCTTCTATCTTTTTAGCCTCTGGCTGTTCGATAAATGACAGTGAAGAAGGAAAAGTGAAAGTAAATGAACATAAAGAATCTGTAAAAGTAGAGAAAAACACGGAAGAAAGTGCAGTACTCGTGAATAAAGAAAATAAGCTGCCGCAAGATTACCAAACGGATGATTTAGTTTATCCATCTATCCCATTTACATTTGAAGAGAAAATTGAAAAAAGAATGCTTAAAACCGTTGCAGCATCCGCTATTGAGCGTTTATTCACCGCTGCAAGCAACGAAGGGTTAGGCTTAGCAGGTGTCTCTGCTTACCGCTCGCACGCTACCCAAGAATCGCTTTTTAACTATTATGTAGATAGGGACGGTCTCGAGGCAGCTCTGAGCTATTGTGCTGTTCCCGGTACAAGTGAACACGAAACAGGCTTGGCTATCGATGTGACCGCTAGTGATGGCTCCTGCGCGGCAGAGGATTGCTTTGGTGATACAAAAGAAGCTGCTTGGCTTGCGCAACATGCAGCTGAGTATGGTTTCATCATTCGTTATCCAGAAGGCAAAGAAGATATCACTGGTTATAAATACGAACCATGGCATCTTCGCTATGTAGGTACCGCCATTGCACATGAAATCACTGAACAAGATCTTACATTAGAAGAATACAGTCAGACCCTTGTAGTTAAACAATAGTCCGTAAATGGGCTGTCCCATAAGGGGTAATTAAGCCGAAATTGAATAAAAAGAGAGAGGCAGAAATGTTGTTTTAACAACATTTCTGCCTCTTCAATTTGCGTTACTTTACTTGAAAAAGGACATATGAGACAGCCCCCTTAGCAGTTATTAAGCTGTCCCGCAGCACTTCTTATATTTCTTGCCGGAACCGCATGTACACGGATCATTTCTTCCAATTAATTCTTTGCTTTGTACTGGCTTCTGTTTCTTTTCAGCTTTCACAAGAATTGCGGAGCCTTCTTGCTTCATTTGCTGATAGCGTCGTTTAAACAAATCGATTGCTTGGCTGCTATTGTTCAACGTATCCTCTGCAATGTCTCTTGCTTCTTTTTTCGAAAAAGTACTATCTTCTACGATGAATTGATTCGTGTTAAACGTATATCTAACACCAAATTCATCCTTATCATCTTTGTTGATAAATTTCAGGTACACATTATTACAATTACAAGTTGGATGCATACAATAGAAATCGTAAATCCAAAATGTCTTTCCTTCGAACTCACTCTTTAATGAAATGTTATCTTGCAGACCAAATACATCTATGTATTTAACTGCCTTGCCCCCTGCAACTTCCTCAGCGGTTATGGTTCTCATCTATATGCACATCCTAATTAATATAATTTATTACCTGTAGATATTGTATATCGTAATCTGTCTCTCGTCACCTATAACGAAAAACCTCTAGCTTTTCATTACTAAAAGCTAGAGGTCTATCTAATTTAGTCGATTATCAAACATTGTATACTTGAAAACTTGACCAAGAAGCAGCTACCTCTGCACATGTAAGAGTGACAATGGCTGGCGGTAACGCGATTGTCCTTACTGTAACTTGACATGTTGCTAGATTCACAGCTAATAACTCATAATTGGTTGTCCCAAAAAGTGCGAAAGGAGACGTTATCCAACCATTAGCTCGCTGTTGGCGAAGGTTATTGGCTAATAAGCCACATACAACATTACACGATAAAGGAGGAATATTACTAGTACCTGCACCCGTACCAACAATTGCATAAGACTCCCAAATACCACTTAACTCATTACAAGTAAATGTTCGTGTAACCCCTGCATTATCGACTAATACTGTCCGACCTACTAAATCCACGTTTACTACATCAGAGGATATCGGGACACCTGTTAAAGGATCATTATAACTTAGTACTAATCTCCAACCAGTATTTTCTCTAACTGCAGCTAAATTACTTTCTAACACCTCGCAGATTGTAGAAAGCCCAGGAATAGGATTTGGATTTGGAGATGGACATGGACCTGAATTAGGAGATTTCTTTCCTTTTTTAGGCATAGCTTTCACCACTTTCAGATTATTTCATTACTATACTAACATATGAATGGCTTGTCCTTACTGACACGGCAATAGGCCTATTTTTCAATCTATTGTTTCAAACCATACGGGGGTTTGATCATCTGGCTCCCCGTTATAATTAATCGTTATCTCCTCACCAGTCAAAATGTCCGCAATGGCATAAAAATCCAAGGTCAAATGACGATCATTATTATAATAAGTCGCATTCGGAGTAAATGAATGATTAAACAACGATCCATATCCCAAAGCAATGGCTGCATCCTCTGAATTTTCTCCCCAATGAAAACAATAATTTGAAAGCACCGTTTTCTCTAAAAACTCCCATTCACTACTCGGTGAAAGGATAATTGGAGAGACTTCTATAAGCTCGTCCACTTTAATATCACGAGCCGCATAGATGCCTCTCCCATACTTGTGAGTATCCTTAACAAAGATCGTTTTCAGTTGATAACACCCTCTCCCTTATCTTCATTTTCACGCTCAAACTATCCTATGCAACGTTTCTAAAGATGAAACGATGTTTGTCCACATCTCTGAAATTGTTTTTTGAGAGACTCTTACTGAGGTTGGATTCTGCCACATACATTGTAAGTTCATGGTTGGGCTCTTGTGAAAATAGTGTATCTTTTGCTTTTGTTTAACCGGATTCGATTTTTTTCCCTTTTAGCGACTCTGTTTGGATAAAACCTAATCCTTTTTGATCTGATTTCTTCATGAGTTGCCCTTCATACAGTCAATTTCAGCTCTATCCGGCTTTCATTCGGCCCTTTCTGAACTTGATTCGGCCCAAACGGAAGTTGAATCAGCCCAAACTCGACATTATTCGGCCCAAATCCGATTTCATTCTCCCCTAACGACAAAAAAACCTCAATCAATTAGTGACAGGGTCACTAATCGATCGAGGTTTTGGTTTACACATTTAGCTGTCGAAACAGGTGTGTAGTATTATTTTTTAAGGTTATAGAAAGATTTGATTCCTTCGTATTTTGCTAATTCGCCAAGCTCGTCTTCGATGCGAAGAAGTTGGTTGTATTTAGCAATACGGTCAGTACGTGAAAGGGAACCAGTTTTGATTTGGCCAGCGTTTGTAGCAACTGCGATATCCGCAATTGTTGCATCTTCTGTTTCACCAGAACGGTGAGAGATAACAGCTGTGTATCCAGCGCGTTTAGCCATTTCAATTGCATCAAGAGTTTCAGTAAGTGTACCGATTTGGTTAACTTTGATTAGGATTGAGTTAGCGATTCCTTTTTCGATACCTTCAGCTAATTTCTTAGTGTTAGTTACGAATAAATCATCACCGACTAATTGTACTTTATTACCGATACGGTCAGTCAATAATTTATGACCTTCCCAATCGTTTTCGTCTAATCCATCTTCAATAGAGATGATTGGGAATTCGTTAACAAGCTCTTCATAGAAAGTTACTAATTCTTCTGAAGTTACGCCCATTTTTCCTTCGCCTGCAAGGTCATACTTGCCTGTTTCTTTGTTATAGAATTCAGAAGAAGCAACGTCCATTCCAAGAAGAACGTCTTCACCAGGCTTGTATCCAGCTTTTTTAATTGCTTCGATAATAACTTCTAATGCTTCACGGTTAGATCCAAGGTTTGGAGCGAATCCACCTTCATCACCTACAGCAGTGTTTAAGCCTTTACCTGAAAGTACTGATTTAAGAGCATGGAATACTTCTGCACCCATACGAAGTGCTTCTTTAAACGATGGAGCTCCAACAGGAAGAATCATGAATTCTTGGAAGTCTACGTTGTTATCAGCATGTGATCCACCATTAATGATGTTCATCATTGGTGTTGGAAGTGTTTTTGCATTTACTCCACCAATGTAACGGTATAATGGAAGGCCGACTGCTTCAGCACCAGCATGCGCACAAGCCATAGATACGCCTAGAATAGCGTTAGCTCCTAATTTACCTTTGTTTTCTGTACCATCTAATTCGATCAACGTACGGTCAATACCCACTTGATCTGTAACATCGATACCAAGCATAGCTTTAGCAATGATTTCATTTACGTTATCAACTGCTTTTTGAACGCCTTTACCTAGGTAACGTGATTTGTCGCCATCACGTAATTCAACTGCTTCGTGTTCACCTGTAGATGCGCCAGATGGAACGATTGAGCGGCCAAAATAGCCTGATTCTGTCATTACTTCTACTTCTACTGTTGGATTTCCGCGTGAATCAAGTACTTCACGTGCATAAACATGTTGAATATAAGGCATTTAAAACTCTCCTTTTTCCTGTAGCTTTTATTTTTTAATTAAAGATGTTCCTGTCATTTCAATCGGTTTATTAACGTTTAATAAATCAAGCATGGTTGGAGCTAAATCTCCAAGAATACCATCTTCTCTTAATGTTACACCATTCTTGGTCACAATGACAGGAACAGGGTTCGTTGTATGAGCCGTCATCGGGGTTCCTCCAAGTGTAACCACTTCATCAGCATTCCCATGATCAGCAGTAATTATAGCCGTGCCGCCTTTAGCCACAATTGCATCCACAATTCTGCCTAAGCATTCATCAACGGTTTCAATTGCTTTAATAGTCGGCTCAAGCATGCCTGAGTGACCAACCATATCTGGGTTAGCAAAATTCAGCAGAATCGCATCAAAACGATCATTTTCGATTTGATCTAACAGTGCATCTGTAAGTTCGTATGCACTCATTTCAGGCTGAAGATCGTACGTTGCTACTTTAGGTGAATTGATTAAAATACGCTCTTCACCAGGGAATTTATCTTCACGTCCACCACTCATAAAGAAGGTTACATGAGGATACTTTTCCGTCTCAGCAATACGTAATTGTGTTAAATTGTTCTGCGAAAGTACCTCGCCAATAGTGTTATCCAAGTTAGCCGGTTCAAATGCCACATAACCATCTACTGTTTCCGAGAAGTGAGTCAGGCAGACAAAGTGAAGTTGTTCTGGGTGTCCTGGTCCACGATCGAATGAACGGAAGTCTTTATTGGTAAATGTGTTAGAGATTTGAATAGCCCGGTCCGGTCTGAAGTTATAAAAAATAACAGAATCGTTGTCAGTAATCGTCGCAACAGGTTTTTCGTCTTTTCCTGTAATAACGGAAGGAATAACGAATTCGTCAAAAATCCCGTGATTGTAAGAATCGGCTACACATTCTGCTGCGCTTGTATATCCAGGCCCGTCACCATAAACCATTGCACGGTAAGATTTCTCTACCCGTTCCCAGCGTTTATCGCGATCCATTGAATAATACCGGCCTGAAATCGTTGCAAACTGTCCAACGCCGATTTCTTTCATTTTTGCTTCGGCCGCTTCAATATAACCCTTAGCTGACTGAGGACTCACATCGCGTCCATCTAAGAATCCGTGAACGAAAACATTCTTTAAACCTTCTTTTGCTGCCAGCTTCAATAAAGCATATAAATGTTCAATATGACTATGAACGCCGCCATCAGATAGAAGACCGAATAAATGAAGGTTTGTTCCGTTTTTCTTAGCATGATTTATTGCATCAAGGAATGTTTGATTTTCTGCAAATTCACCTGTTCGAATAGCTAAGTTAACGCGTGTTAGGCTTTGATAAACAATTCGGCCGGCACCAATATTTAAATGACCAACCTCAGAATTACCCATTTGTCCTTCAGGTAACCCAACTGATTCCCCGCTTGCGATTAACTTCGAATGAGGATACTGTTCCCAGTACCGATCAAGATTCGGTTTTTTAGCATGAAATACTGCATTACCTTCACGTTCTTCGCGACACCCAAGACCATCTAAGATGATTATAGCAACAGGTGCTTTAGTCATTTTTTCCAGCCTCCAGTAATTGCAAGAAGGATTGTCCTTCCAGGCTTGCTCCGCCCACTAGTGCTCCATCAATATCTGATTGAGCCATATATTCTTTAATATTTTCTGGTTTTACACTGCCGCCATATTGAATGCGTACAGCATCTGCAGTTTCCTGAGAGAATTTCTCAGCAACGATTGTACGGATATGAGCACATACTTCATTAGCATCTGCTGATGATGATGATTTACCAGTACCGATTGCCCAGATTGGCTCGTAAGCAATAACAGTTTGGGAAACTTGCTCTTCTGTTAATCCTTCAAGTGCCTTTTTAATTTGGTTGCCGACTAATACATTTGTTTGGCCGCTTTCGCGTTGTTCTAATGTTTCACCACAACAAACGATTGGAGTTAAACCATGTTTGAAAGCAGCAATCGCTTTTTTATTAACTGACTCATCTGTTTCATTAAACATTTCACGACGTTCAGAGTGACCAATAATCACATATTCAACACCGATATCTTTTAATGCAACTGGACTAATTTCACCTGTAAATGCTCCATTTTCAGCAAAGTGCATGTTCTGAGCACCAATTTTTACGTTAGTTCCTTCAGATGCTTGTACAAGTTGTTGAAGATATAAAGCTGGTGCACAAACAACAGAATCAATTTGGTCCGTTGATGGGACTAGGCTTTTAATTTCCTCTAAGAAGCTTGACGCTTCAGAAAGTGTTTTATTCATCTTCCAGTTTCCTGCAATAATTGGTTTACGCAATAGATCTGCACCCTTTCTTAATCTAATCCAAACTTCATTAGCTTGATTAGTTTTATTTATCGTTTAATGCGACAACGCCTGGAAGCTCTTTGCCTTCCATAAATTCAAGAGAAGCTCCGCCGCCAGTAGAAATATGCGACATTTTATCAGCTAATTCGAATTTTTCAACTGCTGCAGCTGAATCGCCGCCGCCAATAACGCTATAAGTATCAGTAGATTCTGCCAGAGCCATAGCTACCGTCTTTGTTCCATTTGCAAATAAGTCAAATTCGAAAACGCCCATAGGTCCATTCCAAATGACAAGTTTTGAGTTTTTGATTACATCTGCATATAGTTCACTTGTTTTTGGTCCAATATCAAGTGCTTCCCAATCTGAAGGAATAGAATCAATCGCAACTTCCTTAGTATTAGCAGTTGGAGAGAAATCATCAGCTACCACTACATCGATTGGCATATAAAGCTTAACGCCTTTTTCTTCTGCCTTTTTAATGAATGATTTAGCTAAATCAATTTTGTCTTCTTCTAAAAGTGACTTACCAACTTCATGGCCAGTAGCTTTAACAAATGTATACGCAAGACCGCCGCCGATGATTAGGTTATCCACTTTTTCTAAAAGATTATCAATTACGCCAATTTTATCTTTTACCTTTGCTCCGCCAATAATAGCTGTAAACGGACGTTCAGGATTAGATAATGCTTTGCCTAATACTTCTAGTTCTTTTTCCATTAATAAGCCTGCAACAGCTGGCAAGTACTGTGCGATTCCTTCTGTAGAAGCGTGGGCACGGTGTGCTGCACCAAATGCATCGTTTACATAAACATCCGCAAGCTCTGCGAAAGACTTAGCAAGTTCTGCATCATTTTTTTCTTCTCCAGCGTAAAAACGTACATTTTCTAAAAGAAGGACATCACCATCAGTCAGGCTGTCAATTTGGGATTTTACTTGGTCACCGAATGCTTCGTCTGCCTTTTCTACCTTTTTACCCAATAGTTCACTCAAGCGTTCAGCAACTGGTGTTAAACGAAGTTCTTCAACAACTTTACCTTTTGGACGTCCTAGGTGACTGGCAAGGATAACCTTTGCTCCTTGTTCAACCAAGTACTGAATAGTTGGCAGTGCAGCTCTAATTCTTGTATCATCAGATACCTTTCCATCCTGCATGGGTACATTGAAATCTACCCGACAAAACACACGTTTACCAGCTACGTTTAAATCCTTAATTGATTTCTTATTCATCAATGTGACCTCCTCTAAACAAATGTGTTTTTCACTGTATTTATCAGACAAAAGGAGAGAGGGTAATTATCCCAACTCCCCTTTTTCTTTTTTTATTTATAAACTGTCTTCATCTTTTCAGATGAAAACGAGCTGATTACAATCCTTTTTTAGCGATATAATCGATAAGGTCAACAACACGGCTAGAGTAGCCAGTTTCGTTATCGTACCAAGAAAGAACTTTAACCATATTTCCATCAAGAACCATTGTTGATAAAGCATCAATAGTTGAAGAAGCAGGAGCTCCATTATAATCACGAGAAACTAATGGAAGTTCGCTGTAAGCAAGAATTCCTTTAAGATCTCCTTCAGAAGCTTCTTTGAATGCTGCATTGATTTCTTCAGCTGTAGCATTTTTTTCTAATTCAACTACAAGGTCAACAACAGATACGTTTGGTGTTGGAACACGCATAGCCATACCATTCAATTTACCTTTAAGTTCAGGTAATACTAGTGCTACTGCTTTAGCTGCACCAGTAGTTGTAGGAATGATATTTTCTGCTGCTGCACGAGCACGACGGTAATCTTTGTGTGGAAGATCAAGGATTTGTTGATCATTTGTGTATGAGTGAACAGTTGTCATCATACCACGAACGATTCCAAATTGATCATTAAGTACTTTAGCAAACGGTGCTAGACAGTTTGTTGTACATGAAGCATTAGAGATAACATGGTGGTTAGCTGCTTCATATTTCTCTTCGTTAACACCCATAACGATTGTGATATCTTCATCAGAACCTGGAGCAGAAATGATAACTTTCTTAGCGCCAGCTTCAAGATGTTTAGCAGCATCATTGCGTTTTGTGAAGCGTCCAGTTGATTCAACAACTACTTCTACGCCAAGCTCGCCCCAACCTAATTGTGCTGGATCACGTTCTGCTAATACTTTGATTTTGTGTCCGTCTACTACTAGGTATTCACCATCAACTGAAACCGTTTCAGGTAGTGTACCGTGAATTGTGTCATATTGTAAAAGATGAGCAAGCATATTAGCATCAGTTAAGTCGTTGATTGCAATAACTTCTACACCAGGGTTTTTTAATGCTGCACGAAGTACGTTACGTCCGATACGTCCAAATCCATTAATACCAACTTTAATTGCCATGTGAAAAATTCCTCCTTTAAATTAAGAGCATATATATTATATAAAAGGGAAAAAATCATCCCTTTATTACCTCAAGCGCTGCTGCTTCATCCGTTATTAAAATCGTTGATGAAGGAGCTTTCTTCATATAAGAGCGTATGGCTTTTGCTTTTGACTTGCCGCCTGCAACAGCTATAACTGTTTTAGTTGAATCAAGATCTTCAAGCTGAATGCCAACCGTCTTCACTTTATGAACGACATCACCATATTCATTGAAGTAGTAACCAAAGGCTTCGCCAACAGCTTCCCCCTCATTCAACACGTTCATGATTTCAGCGGATGTTTTTCTTCGGTTAGCCATTGCAAGTGCGTCACCAATCCCGTGAATCACCATACCAGCTGATTTGATTAAAGAAATAACATCTTTAATCATGGGTTCCTTCATAAAGGAAAGATAGGCTTCCCCGCTAACTTGATCTGGAATATACAAGACCTTATAGGCCGCTTCTGCTTTTTCTGCCATTTTCGCTACAATCGTATTAGCCTGGTTATGAACTTCTTCACCAAGACCGCCTCTTGCAGGAACAAACAACACTTTTTCAGATTGCATTCCAGGTGTAAGTTCGCCGGCAACTTCTGCCATCGTCGATCCACCAGTTACCGCAATGATATGTTTCTCTTTCCATTGCCGTTTCATACGTGCTGCACAAGCTTTTCCAAGTTCACTTTTTACCCAAGGTGACTGATCACAGTCTCCGGGGACAATAATGACCTCCGTCAAGCCTAACTTTTTACTTAACTGCTTTTCAATTACGTTTATACCCGTTATCTCACGCATTATTCCTTCCAAATTTTCCAGAACTTCCATTCCTTCGTTTGAAAGCTTTATACCTGAGCTGTACACTTCCACCAAATTTTGATCTTTTAAAAAATCAATTTCACTGCGAAGTGTTCGTTCCGTAAGACTCATACCTGTTGCCAGACTTCGTCTTCCTACTGGCTGCATAAATTTAATCGTACGCAGGATGTGATAACGTTTTTGCATAATGGAAAGCAAATCAGGTAATAATTTTCTTTGTACCTCTATAATTGAATCCATTTTATAAAACCCCTTAAATATACCCGCTGGACTGTTTAAGTCCCGCGTAGACATTTAGTGTCCCACATACTGCAAAAAAATATTCCTGCTACACTCATATAGTAACAGGAAACTTCTTTTTATACAACTTTAAACCTCATTAATTTTCAACAAAAGAATAAAGAGCTGCTTTTTCAATTCTTCCGTATTGAATAATTTCACTCTTCCATGTAAGTACAGGGATCATCAGCCCATAATCCTCGGTTAATTGGTCATCAGAATAGATATCAATTTCTTGATAGCGCATTCCAGTCTCTTTTGAAAAGTCCTCTAAAATCCCTTTTGCCGTGTCACAAAGCGGACATTTTTCTCTGGTGTATAATACTAAATCCGTTTTTCCCATGATTGTTTCATCCTTTTCATTCATATCTTTTACGTTTTGATGAAGAAGGTAAACCTAACTGATCCCGATACTTTGCCACAGTACGACGGGACAGAATAATTCCTTGTTCAGCTCGCAACCGCGCTGATAACTCCTGATCCGAAAGCGGCTTTTGTTTATTCTCTTTGCTAATCATCTTTTCAAGTGCACTTCTTGCATTCTTCCCTGATATCTCTTCATCCATGGTTGATTGAAGAGAGGATGAGAAAAACTCTCTCATTTCAAATGTGCCAAAGGGTGTCTGCACATATTTTTCCTTTACTGCCCTGCTTACCGTGGATTCGTGAATGGCGAGTTCATCTGCAACTTCCTTCATCGTCATAGGCTTTAGTTCATTCATTCCAGTTAAGAAACACTGTGTTTGCTTTTCAGCAATCTTCCCCATCACGTTTAGTATCGTTTCCTTTCTGTGCTGAATGCCCTTCGATAACCATTGATACTCCTGCCACTTTTCCTGCCAGTATCGATTCAAATTCTGATCTTTACATTCTTTTAAGTTCTTAAGATAAGTTTTATCCGCATTAAGTCTTGGTGAATTCCCATCATAATCACCAACCACTAATCTTCCCCCTCGGTTTTCTACAACAACGTCAGGTACGATGTAAGCAGGGCGATCCATGCTATAATGTGCTCCCGGTCGAGGATTTAACCCCTGTACATAATCGAAAACACCTTGAATGTCCTGCATGGAGACACCAAGGTCTTTTGCTATCCCTTTCCACTTCTTTTCGACAAAAGGGGGGAAATGATGTTCGAGTATCAATTCAGCCAATTCATTCGATCCATCGAGCCTAGCCTGTATGAAGAGACATTCCTGCAAATTCCTCGCGGCAATTCCATAGGGCTCAAGTTGTTGTAACTCCTCAAGGTACTCCTCCACTTCCATTGAAGAGATACCATTCGTCTCCGCAACTTCTTCAATATTGATTCGTAAGTATCCATTGCCATCAAGATTATGAATTAATTGCAGAAAAATCGACTCCTGTTGCTTTGTCAGCTCATGGATATTTAGTTGAGACAACAAGTCTGCTTCAATAGAAGTAGTTTCTTCCCCAATTTGTTCTAACCAATATGCGGCATCTTTGTTTCCTGACTGTGTGCGCTTCTTATTTTGTCGAAACATTGGTTCATATGTTACTTGAGATGGATGTTCGAGAGACAGTAGTGGATTTTCCAGCAGCTTATTATCTAAGTATTCCTGCAGCTCTTGAGCAGAATATTGCAAAAGCGCAATCGCTTGGCTCAATTCCTGAGTCATGGCTAACTTTAAGGTTTGCTGTTGAAAAAGCCCCATTTTCATATCCATTCATTATGACCTCCATTCCCTCAATTTTACAACAACAAAAGAAAACAGAATAGCAATATCGTTGAAAGCGCTTACGTTTTTATGGAATTAACTCCGGTTGACAGGGTTATTTCTAGTTTATATGCAAATGAAGATCATTATAATACAAAAAAGAAGATCCTCCGCATCATTTTATATCATTCGTTTTCCCTTTGACCTGATTTTACAATATTTTTCATTTTTAACCTAAATTTTTTTCTTTAAGTGGTTTTATATAGAAACAAGCGGGAAATAAAAAAGTGTAAATTCACACATAAATGAGGAGGGAATTTTTTTATGTTTCGTCATCAAAAAGAATTACAATTTGAAGTTAAGGTAGATCGTCCGGATCCAATGTTAGCTCGTCAAATTCAAGAGGTACTCGGGGGCCAATTCGGTGAAATGACCGTTATGATGCAATATCTTTTCCAAGGCTTTAACTGCCGCGGAGAAGAAAAATATAAAGATATGCTAATGGATATTGGAACTGAGGAAATAGGTCACGTAGAAATGCTTTGTTCACTAATCAGCCAATTGCTCGATGGAGCTTCACCTGCAGATCAAGCAGAAGCGGCAAAAGATCCGGCAACAGCAGCTATTATGGGAGGAATTAATCCCCAACACTTACTAGTAAGCGGGCTTGGCGGCTTGCCTACTAACTCAAATGGTGTTCCATGGAACGGTTCATATATCGTAGCGAGTGGAAACCTGTTAGCGGATATGCGTTCAAATTTACATGCAGAAAGCCAAGGTCGTCTGCAAGTTGCGCGTTTATATCACATGACAAAAGACGAAGGTGTTCGAGCAACTTTCCGTAAAATGCTTGCCCGCGATCGTTACCATCAGTATCAATGGATGGCAGCCATTGCTGAATTAGAAGAGAAGAATGGTGTCGTTGTTCCAGCTTCCTTCCCTCCAGAAGCAGAAATGGAGTCTCAGAAAGAAGCCTATGAATTCTGGAACCTATCAGAAGGGGAAGAATCAGGCGAAGGCCTCTGGGCGAAAGGAAGCGCCCCTGATGGAACAGGCGACTTTGTCTATATTGCGAATCCAGTTGCGAAAGGACAAGTCCCTAACCCAACCATTCCTGCTGCCGAATTACATCATGATTTAGATGGGAAAGCAACGGACAAGTAAGTGAAAGCCCCTTTCCATTTGGAAAGGGGCTTTCACTATTTATACCATTAATAGAACTGATGCCCTCGGCAGGAATCGAACCTGCATTTCAAGCTTCGGAGGCTTGCGTGCTATCCGTTGCACTACGAGGGCTTTATAAATTCAACAACGAGATTAATTATATGCTAGAACAGGTAAGTTTGCAAGAGGAAAGCACGTTTTAAATAATCCATACATGGGTATTCTGTATAAAGGAATTCATATCCGTTAAACGGCTATTTTTTCTACATAGAATTACAGAAACAGCTAGTAAGGTTATTGTCGAACAATATAGGGAAAATAAAGGCTGTTTTGTTTGACCTATATTGACCAAAAAGTGTATCATACATACATAAAGGATTTCCTTGCCAGGAACCTAAATTACTCGTTAAAACCAAGGAGGAAGAAAGCATGAATTTAATTCCTACAGTTATTGAACAAACAAGTCGCGGGGAGCGTGCCTACGATATTTATTCACGCCTATTGAAAGATCGTATCATTATGCTTGGAAGCGCAATTGATGATAATGTTTCTAACTCAATTGTTGCTCAGCTTCTATTCCTTGAAGCAGAAAACCCTGAGAAAGACATTACTTTATACATCAACAGCCCTGGCGGCAGCATCACTTCCGGTATGGCGATCTACGATACTATGCAATATATTAAACCAAATGTATCAACAGTATGTATCGGTATGGCAGCATCTATGGGTGCTTTCTTACTCGCAGCGGGTGAAAAGGGCAAACGCTTTGCCCTTCCGAATAGTGAAGTAATGATTCATCAACCACTTGGAGGAGCACAAGGTCAAGCTACTGAGATTGAAATTGCAGCTCGTCGAATTCTTCACTTACGTGATAAACTAAATGAAATTCTTTCAGAACGCACAGGTCAACCAATGGAAATCATTCAAAAAGACACTGAGCGTGATAATTTCATGACAGCTTCAAGAGCAGTGGAATATGGCTTGATCGACAAAGTCATTACTCGTAGTATCTCAGAAGACGTTGAAAAAAAGTTAGATAAATAAGTTTACCTAAGAGCACCGATAGCTACATATCGGTGCTTTTTTTATTTATGGGTACAATTCTTCCGGGTCTGCCAATCTTTTTTCGTGTACTTTGGAAGTTTACTGGTTTTTCGTCATCTTTAACCAACCCCATTCTTACCTACCCGCTAGTCATTCTGCCCGAACTTCAATTTATTCTTCCCTAGCGCTTTTCTGTCTGGGCAGCTGCCAAAAATCTGTTGCTGGCTGATCAGCCCACTTTTCGTATCTAAATAAAAAACCACCATCCTCTTTCAGTAAGGGATGGTGGTTAACTATTATCCTTCTTGTTCAATAAACGCTTGTAGAGTAGAGATTGCTTCTTCTTCGTCTTTGCCGTCTGCGATTAGAGAGATGGTAGCTCCTGAGCTGACCGCCAGGCTCATTAACCCCATAATGCTTTTAGCGTTGACTCTTTTTCCGTCTTTTTCAAGAAATACGTCAGAGTTAAAGCGCGTTGCTTCTTGGACAAACAACGCTGCTGGTCTAGCTTGCAGACCTGATTTCAGAAGAACTTCTACTTGTTTCACAACCATTTAATCCCATCCTATCTATTTTAGTCATGCTTTTTGGCTTGCGAGTCCTTCTCCGCCTCGTAACTTATCAGCAATTTCATCTATCTTTCTCAGTCGATGATTAATACCTGATTTGCTTATATTACCGCCGGATACCATTTCCCCCAGCTCTTTAAGCGTAATGTCTTGGTAGGCGACTCTAAGCTCAGCAATTTCACGAAGTTTATCCGGTAACATACTAAGACCAGCTTCTTTTTCAATATAGCGGATATTTTCAACCTGACGCAGAGAAGCACCGATGGTTTTATTTAAGTTTGCCGTTTCACAATTGACTAGACGGTTGACGGAATTCCTCATATCACGCAGAATCCTAACATCCTCAAAACGTAATAACGCAGAATGTCCGCCGACAATCGTTAGGAAATCAGAAATCTTTTCGGCTTCTTTTAAATAGACAATAAAGCCTTTCTTCCGTTCCAATGTTTTAGCTTTTAAGTCAAATTTATTCATTAATTCACAAAGAGTATCATTGTGTTCTTTATATAATGATGAAACTTCGAGATGATAGGATGACGTTTCTGGATTATTGACAGAACCGCCAGCAAGGAAAGCACCACGTAAATACGCTCGTTTACAACATTTTTTGGTGATTAGCTTTGATGATACTCCATGAAGAATCTCGAAGCCTTCTCCAATAATCTGCAAATCCGTTAAAATTTCTTGGCCGTTTGCTGAGATTCGGACAATATAAACATTGTTCTTTTTGAGCTTCATCTTTTTACGAACGAGAAGCTCCATCTGTACATCATAGCTTTTTTTCAATAAGCTATAAATCCTTCTAGCTATGGCCGCATTTTCAGTTTGTATATCAATAACCAGCTTACGATTTGATAGAGAAATCGAGCCATTCATCCTGATTAATGCACACAACTCAGCTTTGTCACAGCAATCTTTTCCTTCCAGTGTTGTCAATTCCTTTTTTGTTTCAGAAGCAAAAGACATGGATTTACACCTCCAGCCCGAATTCTATTAAGCATGGACGACTGCACTAATTAGAGCCGTTTCAAGACATATGATTTCGTTATTTTTTAATCTTTCTTTTTCTTTCTTGAAGCAGTATACCATAAAGTAACCCAGCCACTTTTTTTGTATCATGGCGAATGGCATTTTCCTCATAATTAAAGATTTCACCTTGTACGATTTCCAGGTTGAGTTCAATGAGTTCGTCAACGTCAAAGAATACAGGCTTAGCTGATTCTTCTTTATATAAATTCTGTACCTCAATCGGTATATCCTGATTATTGACTAAGATACTATCAATCGCATGACAGTCCATATGATTGTAAATGGCTTTTACATGGTCACTCGCTGTGTAATCAAGTGTTTCACCGGCTTGAGTCATTAAATTGCAGATATATACTTTTTTTGCCTTTGATTTGCAGACTTCTTCACCAATTCCAGGCACCAGCAGGTTTGGAAGAATGCTTGTATATAAACTTCCTGGACCTATGACTATTAAATCCGCCTGTCTTATTGCTTGAATCGTTTCTCTAAGTGGTTCAATTTCTTCAGGTGTTAAAAAGACACGTTTAATCTTCTTCTCAGCAGTCGGTATCTTTGATTCACCAGAAACAATTGAACCATCCTCCATTTCCGCATGAAGAACAACACTCTGGTTCGCTGATGGGAGCACCTTACCTCGGACATTCAATACTTTGCTCATCTCTTGAATCGCATGGACGAAGTCACCGGTAATAGAGGTCATGGCGGCTAATAGAAGGTTCCCGAGGGAATGGCCGGACAATTCGTTAGTACTGGCAAATCGATGCTGAAACATCTGTTCAACAAGCGGTTCTACATCTGATAAAGCAGCAAGTACATTTCGAATGTCGCCCGGTGCAGGAATATCTAACTCGCTGCGAAGTCTGCCTGAACTACCACCATCGTCTGCAACCGTTACAATAGCCGTAATGTCTACTGGATAACTTTTTAGTCCCCTCAGCAGAACAGGAAGGCCTGTACCTCCGCCAATAACCACTACCTGCGGTTGCTTATTCGTCATCTTTATTCACCTTGCCAGCCTTTAACTTGATATCACGATGAGAGACTTGAGTTTCATAATCATCTTTGAAATAATCCGCAAGGTATTCTGTTAGTGCAACCGAACGATGCTGTCCTCCCGTACACCCAATAGCGATGACAAGTTGTGACTTTCCTTCGCGTTTGTAATGAGGCAGCATAAAATTAAGTAAATCAAGCAGTTTTTCTAGGAATTTCTGTGTCTCATTCCATTTTAAAACATAGCTTGATACCTCATCCTCCAAACCAGTCTTCGTACGCATATGTTCAATATAATAGGGATTTGGCAGGAATCTTACATCGAAGACTAAATCAGCATCAATCGGCAAACCATGTTTAAAGCCAAAGGATGTAACATTGAGCGTGAAAATTGGCTGCTTATCAGCTGAAAATTCGGTAAGAATTTTTTCACGTAGTTCTCGCGGACTTACCTTAGACGTATTATAAATAGTCTGAGCTCTGCCCTTTAATTCATCTAAGATGCTACGTTCAATTTGAATGCCCTCGAGAGGTAATCCAGATGGAGCAAGCGGATGAGTTCTTCTTGTTTCCTTGTATCGGCGTACAAGCGCTGAATCATCTGCATCTAAAAAGAGGATCTGTGGTGTTATCCATGGAGCAGCGGCTAAATCGTCCAGTGCTGTAAATAGATAATCAAAAAATTCACGGCCGCGCAGATCCATAACGAGCGCAACTTTATTCATTTTATTTCCAGAATCCTTCATTAATTCTAGAAATTTAGGCAGTAATGTTGGCGGTAAATTATCTACACAAAAAAATCCTAAATCTTCAAAGCTTTGGATAGCTACTGTTTTCCCTGCTCCAGACATTCCTGTAATCACGACTAACTGCGTTTCATTTGTATCCCCATTTGCCATACTCCGCACCCCCTTGTATCTATTTCTCTTTCTCTTTATCTTTACTTAACCCGGATCAAGTCGATAGGACAACAGCTCGAAATCAGGTGTATAGGTGAAGGTTCCATAGATAATCCCAGTTCCATGAATCATGTAATCCAGGATATGAGAATCTCCTTCAGCCATGTCTAAATTCTTTATTTCTTCGGTTGAATGCCAGGCAAGTTCGCCCTCTTCACAAACCTCAACGTTAACTCCATCAGATTCTGTTGCGAAAAAGGTAAACATCATCCATTCAGATAATACTTTATCTTCTTCTTTCATGATGAAAGTAAAAATTCCTTTTAGTGATGGGTTTCTTAAATATACGCCTGTTTCTTCACGATATTCTCGGATACAAGCATCTCTAACAGACTCTCCTTGCTCCATTTTTCCGCCAGGCGCTACCCACCAGCCGCGTCTTGGCTTTTTCAATAAAAGCAGCTGATTATCTTTTACTAGTACACAATTGGTCACACGCTGCACATTATTCACCTCAATTGTAAATGCCTCAAAACTAATCGTCTATTCAAATTGGGCGCTGCCCTTAAAAATTATTTTTAGATTCCTTTATTATACTATTTTTAAAAGGCACCCACAATGAACAACGACTAGGAATTTCCCCCAACCTCTCCACTGCTGATTATTCTCGTTTTCAATTGAAGGATTTCGACAAAAAAAGACACAGATGGGGAACATCTGTGTCGGCAAAAATATATATTTTATAAAAGGGGGTCAATTTCTACCTTAACTATAAACAATTTATATTGCACTACCATTACGCTTGAGTTAAGACACGATTACGAAATG
The DNA here is from genome assembly GCF_038002765.1 of Peribacillus sp. FSL H8-0477. Taxonomy (NCBI): domain Bacteria; kingdom Bacillati; phylum Bacillota; class Bacilli; order Caryophanales; family Bacillaceae; genus Peribacillus; species Peribacillus sp. FSL H8-0477. Next base: position 1,887,078 of record NZ_JBBODE010000001.1, read on the forward strand.
TTAATGTTTAGTGTCTTCGTAAGCGATTCAGGCTTTTAATTTCATACTCTCAGCTAATTCCTCAACAAAATGCTGGGCGCTTTGAGCGGCAATACTTCCGTCTCCAGTAGCTGTTACAATTTGACGGAGGGATTTTTCGCGAATATCTCCTGCTGCAAAAATACCGTCTACCTTCGTTTCCATGCGTTCATTGGTTTCAATGTATCCCATTGCGTTTGTAATCCCAAGATTTAAGAACGGTTTGGTTAAAGGATTCATCCCAATATAGATGAATACGCCGTCTGCTTTACGTTCCACTTCTTCACCATCAATAGTAGAAACAAGGGTCACGCTGCCGACTTTTCCATCCTTCTCATTAATTTGCTTGAGCGTATGATTCCAAACAAAATCAATTTTTTCGTTAGCAAACGCGCGATCTTGAAGAATTTTCTGAGCACGAAGTTCGTCACGACGATGAACAATTGTTACCTTAGAGGCAAAACGAGTTAAATACACGCCCTCTTCAACCGCTGAATCTCCGCCTCCAATGACGAATAGTTCCTTCTCTTTAAAGAAGGCACCGTCACATACTGCACAATAGGAAACACCACGTCCACCTAATTCTTGTTCGCCAGGTACGCCGATTTTTTTATATTCAGCTCCGGAAGAAATAATAACGGCACGTGCTTTATATTCTTTCGAGCCAGCAACCACCGTTTTATATTCCTTACCATCAATGATTTCTTTAACATCTCCGTATGCATACTCTGCACCGAATTTTTTTGCATGGTCAAACATTTTGGTTGAAAGTTCAGGTCCAAGAATATGGTCAAACCCTGGATAGTTTTCAACTTCCTCTGTGTTAGCCATCTGTCCGCCTGGAATACCACGTTCCACCATTAGAGTCGAAAGGTTAGCCCTCGAAGTATAAACGGCTGCTGTCATCCCAGCAGGTCCTGCTCCAATAATGAGTACGTCATATATTTTTTCTTCTGCCATGTGGTTCACTCCTTCGTTCTATGTCAGTGAAAGAAATTTGTCTTATTTATAGTTTTTCCTAATACTCATATCCTATATAACAAATAATTTTCCGTCCAAGTATCTGCTCAAATGATCAGAGCCTGAACTAATTTGATGTACTTAGAAAGTGTGGCTGTCGAAATAGAATACTTTTCAGCGATTTCTGTTTGACTATGTTTTACATTTCCATGCTTGTGCCAGATATATTCACATGCTGCGGCCCAGCCTGATGGATTAGTCAGTTTTTGTTCTTCTTTAACCGCTTCAATAAAGACTGCGAACCACATCAAAAACAAACCAGCTTCTTTAAATTGTATCGGATTAAAGTGTTGATATAATACATCCGCAGTTTGATCAGCGAAATCTACTGCATCTTCGGCACGATTTTCATTATTCTTGAGAATCAGTGATCGATACGATTTCTCTATTTTAGAAAAACGAGAATTATCCGTAAACAATTTGTGTTTAGTGAGACTTGGTTTTTTCATAGAATTCTTGATTAAGAATATCGCAAATAAACGCTCTTCTTTAAACTCACTTTCTAACCGTTTAAGGATCGACGGAAGGTGGTGCTCAAATCCATTCACCGCTGCATTTACTTCTAACCATGGTTCATGCCCAGCTTTATCCGGGTCAAGTTTAACAACCTTTTTCCAATCTTGTTCCGCTCTATCCTCGTATCCCAGCTCATAACCCGATGCTGCGAGCCAGTAATAAAAATTCCCGTCGCCTTCATATCCTTCTTTTTGCAGCTGCCTTAGCCATTTATAGGCAAGTGCATGTCTCCCAATTAAAGCAAAAGTCGAACCCAGCTTAAAACGATGATCAATTAAAATAGGACGCACCTTCTCTAAGGTGTTTACTAGTTTATCCACTTCTTCATTTTTTTGCTGATAGTAATCGAAAACAAGCAGGTTACAAAGGGCATGCAAATTACCTGGACTCTTAGTCAGAACTTCCTCTAATGTGCTGTAGGCTTCTTCCACTCTTCCTAAATAAAAATAAGCGAGTGCTAGATTATTATAAGCTGACCAGTAATCTTCATATTCATTAATGGTTTCCTTTAATACATCCACAGCTTTAAGAAAATTGCCTGATTCCAGATATTCTCGAGCTTGTTCTTGTTTACCAATAAGCCCATCCTGAAGGGCAAGGCTTTCTTCTGTTTCATCTGATTCCAAAGTGATTAGATCCAGCAGATCTTCTGCATCTTCACTAAACTCTCCGTCTTCTTCCTTTTCAAGATACGTACTCGCATGAAGAAAAGCTTCTTTAAACATACCCTGATGGGCATAGTTATTAGCTAAAAAGTAATGGCACTCTATCATATATGGATCTAAAATATTAAGAATATTTTCCAAAAGATTATTTGAATAGCCATAATCGCCGATTTCAGTACATGTTATTGCCAGCTGGCAAACAATAATCGGCTCTTCTGGTTCTAGCTCCATAGCACGTTCTAGATATTTTTTTGCTTTATATAATTCACGTTTATTATATGCTTTTAAACCCTTGGCGAAATAATATTCTCCAGTTGGGTGAAAGGTCAATATTTTGGCTGTTTGAGCCAATTTAGAGTCTTTACTCATGAAATCCTCCATCTACAAGTTGATTAGCTATAGTAGTATATCATAATCTATAGATTTTGCGTATTATCCCAAATGCTCGTGCCGTGCACTTATTTAGTAAAAACCATCCGTATTCAGACATTTTTCTTTATCGTTGGCTAGTACCTATGATACAGTTAAATAGCCATTAGTTAGGAGAATGTTTTTAACTGGCAAAACTTTTTTCTTCGAATAATCTGGTTTTACCGTATTATTATTAAACAGAAAAAAATCTGTAGAAAGCTGTTCATTCTGCAGTGAATCAATATCTAAAGGAGAAGTATATGGCAACAAAAAACAAGGGGAAAATGATTGATTTATTAGGCTTCGCAATTTTTCCGGTTCTTGGAATAATATATGGTTGGTTAAATCTAAGAAACTCTGAAGCAATTGAACTTTCAACCCCGATAGATTCTTACATTCCATTTTTAACTGTATTTATTATTCCATACATTGCTTGGTACGCCTATTTGTTCCTCGCCATCTTCTTTTTTTGGTTTATGGATCGAATTGTTTACTGGAAAACCCTGCTTATGATTGCTGTAGGAGAAGTTATCTGTTTTACTATTTATTACTTTTACCAGACAACGGTTCCTAGACCTGAGCTACAGGGAAATTCAATTTTCACAACGTTAACAGCTTTGATCTTTAGAAATGATGAGCCTGTTAATTGCTTTCCAAGCATCCATGTCCTGACAACAAGTATCGTCATGCTTGCCTTCTTACAAATCAAACAAACTAATTTCTTCCAAAAGTCACTCATTCATATCATAGGCGCTATAATTATAATGTCAACATTATTTGTAAAACAGCATGTTGTGTATGATTTACTTGGATCCGTTTTATTAACCTTCATTTTGAATGTATTATTCTTTAAAGTACAATGGAGCTTTGCTAGAGGATTAAATAAAAAAAGAGCAAAAAAACTTCAACAGTCTGGTGTAACGATGAAATTATAATTGAAAAAAAAAGGAGTCCGTCATAGCGGACTCCTTAGACTGTAGACAAACTCGGGTGAAAACCTTAGTTTGTCTATTTTTTATGATTTGTATAACATGAACATTGATTTCCACTCCAGGCACTCGCTTTCCGCGGGCGGTCGGTGAGCCTCCTCGGCTTTCGCCTGCAGGGTCTCACCTAGACACGTTTTTCCCGCAGGAGTCTCGTACCTTCCATTCCAATCAACTTTGTTTTACCTTTTAGATATCCTCGAGAAATAGAAGGATTAAAACTTAGGCGATGAGGATGCATTCTAAACATGATTCTATTCAGCGAGCCCCATTTGAAATGTTATATTACATCAAATGGTGCCACCTAACCATTTGGTTCGCAAAATGAAGGCGGCCATGTATTCAGAGGTAGACGCCTAAGTATTTATAGGGAATCGGAATTTTTAATTCCAATCTCCTTAGTTCAAGAATTAATTAATCCTTTTTCGCGTGCCTTTCCTTCAAGACATCTAAGACTGCTTGCAACGGCAGCTCTTGCTCTTGGAATAACACGATTAAATGGTAGAGTAAATCAGCCGATTCCAAACTAAGTTCCTCATGACTGCGATTTTTCGCTGCAATGATGACCTCAGAGGCTTCCTCTCCAACCTTTTTAAGGATCTTATCTACCCCTTCGGTAAATAAATAGGTGGTATATGATCCCTCAGGCATCGTTGATTTTCTTTCAGCTACTACTGATTCAAGATCGAATAAGAAGGATGCCGGCGTATTAGGAGAGGATTCTTCTGCTTCAAATAGTGTCTCAGAGAAGCAGCTTGTGCTCCCTGTGTGACAAGCTGGTCCTTCAGGAATAACCTTCACCACTAAGGCATCTTGGTCACAGTCATAATTAATCTGTTTAATTTTCTGTGTATTGCCGCTTGTTTCTCCTTTATGCCAAAGCTCGTTCCGAGATCGGCTAAAGAACCACGTTTCTCCTTTTTCAATGGAAAGCTTAAGCGACTCTTGATTCATATAGGCAAGTGTTAATACCTCACCTGTATTCGCATCCTGAACTATTGCTGGTACTAACCCTTTTTCATCAAAAGCTATTTTTTCTATATTCATCGTACAACCACTCCCTGATTTTTTAGAAACATTTTTACTTCTTTTACTGAAGTCTCTTTATAGTGAAAAATTGAAGCGGCGAGTGCTGCATCTGCTTTTCCCTCTTCAAATACCTCTTGAAAATGTTCAGCGTTTCCTGCCCCGCCAGACGCAATGACTGGTACGGAGACCGCCTCTGATATGGCTTGTGTTAATTCAATGTGGAATCCGCTTTTCTCACCATCACAATCCATGCTCGTTAGTAGGATTTCACCAGCTCCACGGCTGACCGCCTCAACTGCCCATTCAATAGCCGTACGTTCAGTCGGCTTTCGTCCTCCATGTGTGTATACTCTCCACGTGTTAATGTCTGGATCATAACGAGCGTCGATGGCAATGACGATACACTGTGAACCAAAATAATCGGCTCCTTCACTGATTAGCTCTGGCCGTAAGACTGCAGCTGTATTTAATGATACTTTATCAGCACCAGCCCTGAGCAAGCGTTTCATATCTTCAAGCGTATTAATGCCTCCGCCTACTGTAAAAGGGATGGCGAGGCTTCCTGCTACCTCTTTCACCACATCAACCATGGTTTCACGGCCCTCATGAGAAGCTGAGATATCCAAAAAGACCAATTCGTCCGCACCTTCCTGGTCATAAAAGGCAGCAAGTTCCACTGGGTCCCCTGCATCGCGCAGCGAAACAAATTGGACGCCTTTTACCACTCGTCCTTCCTTAACGTCAAGACAGGGAATAATTCGTTTCGTAAGCATCTAAATCCGCCCCTTTTCCAGTGCCTCTCGAACGGTGAATCGATTTGTGTAGAGGGCTTTACCGACTATAACACCTGTAATCCCACTGCTGTAATATTCCCTTAATGCACTGATATCAGCAAGCGTACTAATCCCGCCTGATGCAATGACATCCTTACCTGTAGCTTCAGCCATGGCTCTTACACCTTCAATGTTCGGACCTGCCAACATACCATCAGTGGCAATATCAGTGACAATAAACGTTTCAGCCCCAGCATCGGCAAGTGCTTTCCCAAGTTCAATGGCCTTTGTTTCAGAAGTCTGCAGCCATCCATGAGTAGCAACCATCCCGTCTTTGGCATCAATGCCAATCGCAATATGACGGCCGAATTGACGGATCATATCTTTAGTAAAAGCGGGGTTTGATACAGCCGCACTGCCGAGAATGACACGTTCAATCCCATTTTCAAGATAGTGCGTAATATCTGCTTCTGTACGAATTCCTCCGCCAATTTGAATGTTTGAAGATAGCTCCTTAGCCGCTTGGATAACATAGGAATCATTAACTCTGCTGCCTTCTTTAGCCCCATCCAAATCAACCATATGTATCCATTCGGCACCTTGGTCAGCAAAGTTTTTCGCCATATCGAACGGAGAATCACCATAGATTGTTTCCTGATTGTAGTCGCCTTGTATGAGCCGGACGCATTTACCACCCCGCATATCAATTGCCGGATAAATCGTGAAATTCCCCATCGTCATTTCTTCCCTTCCACTAATTCAATGTAATTTTTCAACAGCTGCATGCCCATCGCTCCGCTTTTTTCTGGATGAAACTGCATCCCATAAACATTGCCCTTACTGACAATCGCGGGTACAGCAACATCATAATCGGCAGACGCCGTAACCACCGTTTGATCCTCAGCTTCGATATAGTAGGAATGCACAAAATACACATAGTCTTCTTTTACATCCGTTATTAATGGTGAGCGATATTGGAAGTTCAAGTAGTTCCAGCCCATATGTGGAACTTTATATGGCTGATCCTTACTGTCTATTCCCGAAAACTTCACGACCTTACCTGGAATAAGTGACAATCCCTTAGTTGGTCCATTTTCTTCACTTTCATCAAATAAAAGCTGCATACCTAAGCAGATGCCTAACAGAAAGCCGCCGGATTCGGTATATTCCTTTAAAAACACGTCCAGCTTCTGCCGCTCAAGCAGGTTCATCGCATCTCGAAATGAACCGACACCGGGAAGCAAAATTCCGTCTGCCTTAACTAGTTCAGCCGGATCATCAGAAATAAATGACTCAACATCAATTCGTTCAAGGGCTTTGCTTACACTAAATAAATTGCCCATGCCATAATCGACAATGCCAATCATTTATAACATTCCTTTCGTTGAAGGAATCCCTTTTTCCCGAGGATCGATGGAAGTGGCTTCGTCTAAGGCTCTTCCCAATGCTTTAAAAATCGCTTCAATCATATGATGAGTATTGTGTCCGTAGTGCACGATAACATGAAGGTTCATTCTTGCTTCAAGCGCCAGCTTCCAAAGAAATTCATGAACAAGCTCTGTATCAAACGAACCGACCTTCTGGGATGGAAATTCAGCTCTGAATTCTAAGTGCGGGCGATTGCTCAGGTCAATAACTACTTGAGCCATTGCTTCATCCATAGGGACAAACGCATTCCCATACCGTTTGATGCCTTTTTTATCTCCTAATGCTTGGATCAAAGCCTGTCCAAGACAAATACCGATATCTTCCGTTGTATGGTGGTCATCGACCTCAATGTCGCCTTTTGCATCGATAATCATGTCGAATTTTCCATGTTTAGTAAATAAGTCGAGCATGTGCGTCATAAACGGAACACCTGTCTCAATTGAAGCATTACCCTCACCATCCACGGCAAATTCAAGCTTTACATCTGTTTCATTCGTTTTACGTACAATACTTCCCACGCGCTCCATACTGCTCCTCCTTTTATGGTCAATTTTTACTTTACGTCTCGTATTTCAATTGCACGGGCATGAGCTTCTAGTCCTTCAAGTCGAGCAAAACCAGCTATTTTTTCAGCATTTTCCCGAAAATCTGTTTCGCTGTACATGATAATACTCGATTTCTTTTGAAAATCATCGACATTAAGCGGACTTGAAAACCGTGCCGTACCGTTAGTCGGAAGGACATGATTAGGTCCAGCAAAATAATCACCAACAGGTTCTGAACTGTATCTGCCCAAGAATATAGCACCCGCATGACGTATTTTCGCCATAACCTCAAAAGAATCTTTCGTAATGATTTCTAGATGCTCCGGTGCGATTTCATTCACGGCATGTATGCTTTCGTCCATATCTGAACATAGAATTATCCGTCCATAATCTCGAATGGCTGCTTCAGCCATTTCACGCCGAGGAAGTGTTTCAAGTTGTCTTTCCACTTCTAAAGCAACTTCTTCAGCAAGTACCGATGAAGTAGTCACAAGGACACTGCTGGCCCGAACATCATGTTCAGCCTGCGACAGTAAATCTGCGGCTACATCTGGAGCTAACGCGCTCTCGTCAGCTAGAATCGCAATTTCACTTGGTCCAGCAATCATATCAATCGCCACATCACCAAAGACTTCACGTTTCGCAAGCGCTACGAATATATTGCCTGGTCCTACAATTTTATCCACCTTAGCTATCGTATCCGTACCATAAGCAAGTGCTGCTATCGCTTGTGCACCACCAACACTGTATATCTCTGATATGCCTGCAATCTTAGCAGCTGCTAAAACAGCCTCGCTCAATCGGCCATCCTTACCTGGAGGTGACACCATGACAATCCGTTTTACTCCAGCAGCCTTCGCCGGCAAAACATTCATTAAAACAGATGATGGATAGGCAGCTGTTCCGCCTGGTACATAGACACCCACTGCATCAAGCGGAGTAATCTTTTGACCAAGCATCGTTCCGGATTCCTTCGTCGTCATCCAAGAATTACGCAGCTGTTTTTCATGAAAGCTGCGAATGTTCTCCGCGGCTTCTGAAATAATGCTGTACGATTCTTTACTAATAGAAGAAACAGCTTGCTCTATTTCAGCCTCTGAAACAGCCAGTTTTTCAAGTTTTACTTGATCGAATGTTTCAGTATAACTGTATAAGGCTTGATCGCCGTCTTTTCTAACGTTCGCAATAATTTCTTGTACAGCCTTACGCTGTTCAGCAGTTCCAGCGTCCACAGACCGTTTCAGAGAAATTCCCTTAGTGTATTTTTCAATCAACATCATGGTCACCTCTTCCTACTCCTATATAATTTCAGCCAGCCTGTCGACAATCTCAGTAATTCGTTGTTCCTTAATACGGTAGCTGACCGGATTGGCCACAAGTCTTGAGGTGACATCCGTTATTTTGGCATACTCTACTAAACCATTCTCTTTCAAGGTCTGCCCAGTTGAAACAATATCAACGATTCGTTCGGCAAGACCGATTAAGGGAGCCAGCTCAATGGAGCCATTTAGCTTGATTATTTCTACCTGTTCACCTTGCTGCCGAAAATAACTCGATGCTACATTCGGATATTTACTCGCAACCTTAGGAGATATATCACTGATTTTCGTTCCTGGCAATCCAGCAACTGCAAGATAACAAGCACTAATTTTCAAATCGAGGAGCTCGTATACATCTCGTTCTTCTTCAAGCATAACGTCTTTTCCCGCAATCCCAATATCAGCTACCCCATGTTCAACATAGGTTACAACATCCATTGGTTTAGCTAAGATAAAACGAAGATTTTCTTCCTCTACTTCTAAGATCAATTTACGTGAATCATCAAATTCAGGGGGAAGCTGAAAACCAGCTTTACGAAGCAGTTCGGCTGCTTCTTCAAAAATCCGCCCTTTAGGCATCGCTATCGTTAAGAAGCTGTTCATTTTTTACTGCCTCCATTTCCGACAAAAAACTGAACTTCTGCAAATGAAGACGTGTACGCATCGACATTCGTTACAGAATTGATGTCCTGTAAGGCCACACTCTTCCCTTGGGCACGTAAAGCTCTTGCGGCTGAAATTGCGTCATTCCGACGCTCTGAGCTGAATAAAATGCATTGTGTTTCATTATTATCATCTACAGCCCCAACCGCTTCCACAAGACGATCCATTCGAATTGCGAAACCAGTAGCCGGAGCATTCCAGCCGAATTTAGCTAACAGATTATCATACCTTCCCCCGTTACCTATTGGAGAACCAACCTGCCCTGCATAAACCTCAAAGAGTGTACCTGTGTAATAACTCATATGACTAACAAGCGTAAGGTCGAAGCTAACGTATTCTTCCACGCCATACGCCTTTAATTGCTGTGCTAATTCTTTTAATTCTGACAGTGTTTCTTGACCTACACTATTTTCAAGTAATTCAAGCGCCCGTGAAATAGTATCTTCGCCGCCTCTTAAAGAAATAAAGGCAATTAAACGCTGCTTATCTATAGAAGATAGCGGAAGTGATTTAACATGCTCCCGGTACCCTACATAATTCTTTTCATAGAGGAACTTACGCAGTACCGATGCTCGTTCTTCATTTCCAAGAATACTGAGAAAAAGCTCCTGTAGGAACCCAATATGACCAATAGAAATTTTAAAGTCCTTAAGACCTGATGCCAGCAAGACATCCGCCATTAAGGTAATCATTTCAGCATCAGCACTGATTGAATCGTTCCCAATACATTCAATGCCAATTTGCTCAAATTCAGCTGGACGTCCTCCCTCTCTCTGCTGAGCACGGTACACGTTAGCCGAATAAGCCAGTCTAAGCGGCACCTGTTCCTTTAGCATCTTAGAGGCCGCAGCACGAGCAATGGGGGCTGTCATATCTGGGCGCAGCACAAGTGTATGACCCTGCTGATCAAGGAGTTTAAACAGCTGTTGATCAAGAATCGCCGAAGCCTCTCCAACTGTTTCATAATATTCTAATGCAGGTGTTTCAATAAATTGATACCCCCATTTTTTTATCTCCGTACTTATTTTGTCTCTGGCAGCCGCCTTCGTTTCATATAAACGTGGAAGCGTATCTCGCATACCAAGAGGTTTTTCAAACATAAATAATTTACTCACAAATACACACCCTTTACTAAATCTACTCTTCTATCTAGGGTTCACTTACTTTAATCATTAACCCAATTATATGCGAAGTAAACAAACGCTTTAGTTCGCTAATATGTTACCAAAGTGAAGTTACTATCAGTCTACTCCCCGTTCAAACTTCCGTCAAGGAATTGAGAGGAATTATTTTCAAAAAAAATGCACTCAGATAGGTTTATTATCCACTTGAATCAGGGTAGATATAAGCTGTTGTTTATTTTCCAGCGAAGGAGTCTTTTATAATGGATAAGGACGTTCAAGATAATTTTTTTGAGGGACTAAGAAATTTGTTTGAATCAGCCTCCAACCAGCCAGATCTTTCATTGAATGAGATGATGAATCTTTTAACCGAGCAATTAAAAGGAATCTACCATACATAAAGAAAAGGCCTGCTCTCTAAGAAGAAGCAGGCCTTTATGCGCGTTTCAGCCGGGGTTAGACTAACCCACAGTTCAAACATCTGATGTGTGCAGACTTATGGAATTAGGTGTGCAGAACGGTCGAATTTCTGTGCAAAAGCTTTTTTCTAGGTGAGTGGGGTTATAAAAGAATGATATAAGGACGAATCATCTCCAAAATGGCCCGCACAAAAAAAGACTGTCGAGGGTTCTCGACAGCCTGTAAACTCATGTGATTGGGTTCGAATTCCGCGTAGTCATTTCTTCCTTTGTATAAATAACCTGCATTGGGTTCCCGCCAACGAAGGACCCCTCTGCAACATCTTTATGTACAAGAGTTGCCGCAGAGATGATGGCACCGTTTCCTATAGTTACACCCGGAAGAATGGTCGTATTAGCACCTATTAATACTTCGTCGCCAATAATAACCTCTCCCAAACGATATTCCTTTATTAAATATTCATGAGCTAAGATGGTCGTATTGTATCCAATAACCGTATTTCGGCCAATAGTAATTTTTTCGGGAAACATGACATCCAGCATGACCATCAGGGCAAAGGATGTCTGTTCGCCAACCTTCATCCGCAAAAAGGTTCGATACAGCCAGTTTTTCATTCCCAGAAACGGGGTGTAACGTGCCAGCTGAATCACGATAAAATTTTTCGCAACTTTTACGAAAGGGACGGTTTTATACACTTGTTGTAATGAATTCGCACCTTCTACTGGATATCTTTCGGTTCGTCTCATAAATGGTTGTCCTCTAAAATGGTGAATAAGTCTGCCATCGTTTCAAGCATATAATCCGGGTTAAATTGGTTGAGATAGTCAGCACCTTTTGCACTCCACGCAACACCTGCAGTTTTTGTTTCTGCTCTTTGTCCAGACAGAATATCATGATAGTTATCCCCCACCATAATAGATTCTTCAGGAGTTGAGCCCAAGAGCTTTAATGCGGTGAATACGGGTTCTGGATCCGGTTTCGCCTTTTCCACATCGTCAAGAGTAACAACGACATCAAAGAATTGATCCAATTTAGTCAGTGCTAGGCCCTTTTTCACAATATCTCGTTTCTTCGTCGTCACGATAGCAAGTTTATAACCGGATTCACTCAAGGTTTTAATCGTCTCAAATACACCTGTAAATTCCTTCACGAGCAGATCGTGATTTTCCCAATTATGGGTGCGATAATGACTGACCATTTCGTCAGCACGTTCTGGGTCAATTTTAGTAAAGGTCTCATATAGCGGAGGCCCGTTAAATGTGATGATTTCTTCACGTTGATAGACACCTGGAAAGAAAAAATCAAGTGTTTGTGTAAATGAGGAGAGAATTAATTCATTCGTATCAACTAATGTTCCATCAAAATCGAATAGCAGGGTTGTCATCTTACGGTTCATATGCGGGTTCCTTCCTCTTTTCATTAATGTTTCGATTCCAAATGAAGCCGATTATCATTGTAAGTATGATAGCTACACTCGCTCGAATTAGAAATAATGGCAGCACAGGTATTCCAAGAGGAATAAAAATTAAAGTATCTTCGACTACCGCATGGCAGGATACCAAAAAGATAAAAGCGAGAGTCATGTCCTTCTTACTAACACCATCCTCTTTGGCAGCTTGAATCATGACGCCGGCTCCATAAGCAAGACCTATGGTCAGCCCGGCTACAAGCGTCATCGAAGCATTCGGTTTCATACCAAGCAATCTAGCAAATGGAGCGATGATTTTAGAAAAGTAATCCAGCCATTTCAAATCTTTCATTATTTGAATGACGACCATCAGCGGAATCACGATTAAAGCAAGCTGAAAGACACCCGAAGCTGCCCGTTCTAAACCATTTAATAAAATCGGTCCAATGCCGGATATTTCAACTTGTTTGCTGATAAAGCCGTATTTCGCCGTTTCCGCTCCGCCGTGCCAGACTAAATTGATTACGACAGCCGATACTAACGCCAAACCAATCCTTACTGTAAGGATGACCCATAGTTTGACACCGACCTTCATCGCAACTCCCGATTCAATTAATAAATTATGTGAAAAGGACAGCATTGTCGCTAAGATGAATACTTCTTTAACCGTCAGATCAAGTGTTAAGATTGCGCCAATACCTGCATATAAATTAAGAAAATTCCCTAGAACTAGAGGAATTGCAGCATCCCCAGGCAAACCAAGCAAATTCATGATAGGAGCAATTCCCGCTATAATCCACTGTAAAACAGGTGTATATTGAAGAACAGAAACGATTAATGTAACTGGAAAAATAACTTTACTAAGCGTCCAAGTTGTTTTTAATCCCACGATTAGCCCGCTTTTTACTGAAGCTCCAATCAACGCTTTCCCCCCTAGCCTTTTACGACTCCAGATACTTCTTAGCAGATTGTCCTGTTTTTCTTCTATAAATCCAAATCACAATTGCCGCTGCAATTGAAGCAATAGAGATAACTTGTGCGATCCGCAGGCTTTCTGTCAGCATTAAGCTGTCGGTTCTCATCCCTTCAATAAAGTAACGCCCTATTGAGTACCAGATAAGGTAAGATAAGAAAATTTCACCCGTGCGCAGACTTGTTCTTCTTATCAAAATTAATACAACGACGCCTGCCAAATTCCATAGCGATTCATATAAAAAAGTTGGATGATGATACACACCATTTATGTACATTTGATTAACGATGAAATCAGGTAAATGCAAGGTCGACTCTAAAAAAGACCGGCTCACTTCTTCTCCATAAGCCTCTTGATTCATAAAGTTTCCCCATCGTCCAATGGCCTGACCGATTAATAAACCAGGTGCAGCTATATCAACAAGCTTCCAGAATGATATTTTTTTAACTTTAGAAAAAATATACCCCGTTAAAACAGAACCAATGATGGCACCATGGATGGCTATCCCGCCTTCCCAAATCTTAATGATTTGTCCCGGGTTTTGAGAATAATAATCCCACTGAAAAAGCACATAATAAATCCTTGCACAAATAATAGCTGCCGGAACAGCAAATAAAATAACGTCTATGAATGTTTCCTTATCCAACCCTCTTCGTTCCGCTTCACGCACCGCTATGTATAGACCCAGCAAGACGCCCAACCCAATAATCAGTCCATACCAATGGACTGTTATTGGTCCTAAGTCGACTGCAATGGAATTAAGCGGCTGTATTTCCTGTTCCATTTTACCCCTCTTTTCTTTCGATCATGACTCACAGATCATCGCGCCCACCTGAAATGGTGTTATTTAGACGATTTGAAAATTGTTCAGCCGCATTGACCCCCATTTTTTTCAAACGGAAGTTCATCGAAGCTACTTCAATAATAACCGCAAGATTTCGACCAGGACGGACTGGCACAGTCAATCTCGTAACGTTTGTATCGATAATTTTGATCACTTCTTCATCAAGACCAACCCGGTCATATTGTTTGTTCTTTTCCCATAACTCCAGGTTAATGACCAAGGATATTTTTTTATTGCTGCGAACCGCACCAGCACCAAACAGTGTCATGACATTAATAATCCCGAGGCCGCGAATCTCAAGCAAGTGCTCAATTAATTCAGGTGCATTCCCGACTAAGGTATCTTGATCCTCTTGTCTGATTTCCACACAATCATCGGCTACAAGACGATGACCCCTTTTTACTAGTTCAAGAGCGGTTTCACTTTTACCGACACCACTTTTACCTGTAATCATAACGCCTACGCCATAAATATCCACTAACACGCCATGAACAGCAGTCGTTGGAGCTAGCTTGCTTTCTAAAAAGTTTGTTAAATGACTGAACAGCCTTGTTGTTTTCGAATTAGAACGCATCACTGGAACCGATTCTCTCTCCGAAGCCTCAATTAATTCGTCAGGGATCTCATAGCCCCTTGTTATGATGATACATGGGGTCAAGTCACGACATAAATCATTCATTCTGTTCACTCGTTCAACAGGACTCAGCGTTTCAAAAAAAGACATCTCTGTTGTACCAAGCAGCTGTACTCGTTCAGAAGGATAGTATTCAAAATATCCAGCAAGCTCAATACCTGGTCTAGATAAATCACTTGTGACAATTGGACGATTAATCCCTTCTTCCCCACTAATTAGTTCCAAATCAAATGTATCCAACAAATCTTTTGTACGAACGCGCGCCATCTATTTTGCTCCTCTCTCATGGAGTTAATGTATTCTTCTGTAAATATAGATTTCATTTTAGCAAATACCTATCAATAACTAAAGAAAACTATAAAGTTACATCCGACTTGTGTCCTTTTGCCTGACACTATATTACCACATTTAAGGAAGTGACTTACTAATTAGCTATACTACTTTTTTTCACCAGCATGCTCCTTTTTTCCGTTTGAACGGTATATATCCTTCGAAGGATTGTACTGAAAAGGAGATGACTCATGAAAATTATGATTGATGCTGGACATGGCTACCAGACTCTTGGAAAACAAACGCCTGATGGAATGAAGGAATATAGTTTCAATCGTTCTGTTGCCGCCCATTTAAAAAACTATTTAAAAGGGTTCAAAGATACTTATGTTTACTTTGCTCATTCAGATCTTGAAGATGTCCCACTTAGAGAAAGGACAAATAAGGCTAACACCCTTTCAGTTGATGTCTATCTGTCCATTCATGCCAACGCCGCCGGCAGCGGAGGCTGGCATGCTGCCAAAGGGATTGAGACCTATATCTATTCATCTAAACCACGTGAGGCATTTGCTCTCGCAAATGGTATACAACTCGACTTGGTTTCCGCTACAGGTCTCAAAAATCGTGGGATTAAAACAGCAGAATTTCATGTGTTACGATACACCAAGTGTCCTTCACTCCTAATTGAATGCGGCTTTATGACCAACCACCGCGAAGCTGCTCTGCTAAAATCCGAAATCTACCGCAGAACATGTGCTACTTCCATTGGAACAAGTATTGTTCAGTTTTATAGCCTTACTAAAAAATAAAAACACAAAAAAAGCGTCCTAAAAAGGGGATCTAATCCCTTTTTAGGACAGCCTAAGGTTTATGATACGGTTATTGCACCCGTCTTTGTATCGGCAAAAAGATGTAGACTTGGAAGCGTATTTCTTTGGGTTTTAAATTTAAGTACCTTTTGAATGACATCACTTTTTTCTTCAATGACATCAATTCCGCCTAGACTTATATTAAAGCTGCCCAAATTAGACTTTAACTCCCCATCCGCTGAGGCACCTGATGGAAGCTGAAGCTGAATCGAACCTGTCACAGACTTGGCTTGAATCGATTCACAAGCTGCTTCAAGCACCTGACAGGATATTTGCCCATTAAAGCTTTGTGCATCAATCTGCTTGTAATGACCGTTAACCACTATTGCTCCGTTTAGTGACTCTGCCTCAACAATCTCAAGACGTGAATCATTAATCGTAATCTTTCCATTACCCGTTTCAGCATCGCACGTTTTTCCCTCTACTTTTTGCAGAGTGATTGCGCCATTTGCTGTTTTAGTTTTTAATGTATCAACCAGTAATGAACCACCCGTGATCCCACCGTTAAACAATCTTATGGAAATAGACTCATAGTGTCTAACTGGTACAAATATTTTAGTATCTACTTTAACTGACTTTTGCAAAACATGAAATCTAACTCTGCCTTCTTCATTCGTAAAGTGTACATTTTTTAGGAACTCTTCCCGTGCTTGAGCCTGTGTTTCACTACGATAAACCTTCGCGGCACATTCAATTCGAATATCGGGCTGATCCCATGTTTCAATTGCGAGCTTTCCGTTAGCAATTTCTATTTCGATCTCCTTTAAGTCTCGCGGCAGATCCTGAAAGATATGATTAATTTCCTGAGACGCTCCGAAGTTGAAATCCAAATCCGTATCTTTAATTTTTTGAAATGCTGTCTCAACAAACCCTAGGATTTTTTCCTTTGAAAATTGAACCTTCTTATTTAAGGACTCATTTCCCTTCGGTGTCTCCTTATTAAGAACAACCGTAGACAATTCATTGAGGAGATTTTCCTCTTTTTTTTCACTTTCCTTATTGGCTTTATCCAGTTCATTCAGAATTGTATAAGCTTCTTCTACCGTAATTAGTCCCTCTTGTACCATTTGAAGTATTTTCTTTTTTTCCTCCTGCATAACCGATTCCTCACTTTCAAAATAAAGACTTAGATTTTTAACCCTTGTAGTTTCATACGCTTATACCTACAAAAAGTTCCATGATTTCTCTGTAAAACCGCTAAATGATTTCGACAAATAATGCTGACAATCTTCGCAGCACATTTACTTAGATTTCCTCGGAAATAATAAGTATTTGCCACCTTTAATTAATCGATTAATTAAATTTACGGTTACACCCTTCAACATTGACTGACACATTCAGCCGTTTATTGACACAGGATAAACCCATTATTAGTAAAGAAAAGCAAACCTAAAAGGCTTGCTTTTCTTTTATTGGACAGATTCATGCTCTTTTGCTTTTATCTTATTTTCCATTCGGATTTGATCACGAAGGATGATTGGTTTTAAATATTTTCCTGTATATGATCCATCAAACATCATAATTTCCTCAGGAGTACCGGTTGTCAAAATCGTTCCACCCTTATCTCCACCCTCGGGGCCGAGGTCAACAATATAGTCAGAAGCTTTAATAACATCCAAATTATGTTCGATCACCAGAACAGTATCCCCATTGTCAACCAAACGCTGCAATACCTCTAAAAGTCTTGCAATATCATGTACGTGCAGACCAGTAGTCGGCTCATCAAGAATGTAGAAGGAGCGGCCATTTGAACGTTTATGAAGTTCAGATGCAAGCTTCACACGCTGAGCTTCCCCGCCGGAAAGCGTGGTTGCCGGCTGACCAAGCTGTAAGTAGCCTAAGCCCACATCATAAATGGTTTGTATTTTACGTTTAATTTTCGGAATATTTTCGAAGAACGGATTTGCCTCTTCGACAGTCATCTCCAGAATATCGGCGATGTTTTTTCCTTTATACTTTACTTCCAATGTTTCACGATTGTAACGCTTCCCATGACATACCTCACATGGTACATATACATCAGGCAGGAAATGCATTTCAATCTTAATAATGCCATCTCCACGGCAAGCCTCACACCGGCCGCCTTTGACATTAAAACTAAAGCGGCCTTTTTTATACCCGCGGATTTTTGCCTCGTTAGTGGAAGCAAATACATCACGTATATCATCAAAGACGCCAGTATAGGTTGCCGGATTGGACCGCGGTGTTCGTCCAATGGGTGATTGATCAATATCAATGACTTTATCCAAATAGTCAATGCCTTTAATTTCTCGGAAATCCCCTGGCTTCGTTTTGGCACGGTTTAATTTCTGTGCTAATGCTTTATGAAGAATTTCATTAATTAAGGTACTTTTCCCTGAACCCGAAACACCTGTCACAGCAATGAATGTTCCAAGTGGAAACTTCACATTTACATTTTTAAGGTTATTTTCTTTCGCGCCCTTAATCTCGATAAATCGTCCATCACTAACCCGGCGTTCGACTGGCAGCGGTATGAACTTTTCACCGGACAGATATTGACCAGTCAAAGAACGAGGATTCTCCATTACTTCTTTCGGAGTGCCGGCAGCAACTATTTCTCCTCCATGAGAACCCGCTCCTGGTCCAACATCGATTAAGTAATCTGCCGCAAGCATCGTATCCTCATCGTGTTCGACAACAATTAGGGTATTTCCTATTTCACGCATATTCTTCAATGTTTCAATCAACCTGTCGTTATCACGCTGATGAAGACCAATAGAAGGTTCATCTAAAATATATAAGACACCTGTCAGACGTGAACCAATTTGGGTAGCCAGACGGATACGCTGCGCTTCTCCGCCGGAAAGAGTTCCCGCGGCTCTGCTCAACGTTAAATATTCAAGTCCAACGTTTGCAAGAAATCCAAGACGTTCTTTAATCTCTCGAAGGATCAACTTCGCAATAGCCTGTTCTTTTTCTGTTAATTCCAGGTTAGCAAAAAACTCCAATGATTCCTCGATTGAGAGTGATGTAGTTTGACTAATCTGCTGCCCTTGTATTAAAACAGCCAAACTTTCCGGCTTCAGCCGGTAACCTTTACAACCAGGACAAGCACGATCTGCTAAGTATTTTTCCATTTGATCACGGGTATAATCAGAACTGGTTTCTTTATAGCGGCGCTCAATATTTTTCAAAACACCCTCAAAGGCAATATAACTTTCATGTACCCGTCCGTAATCATTTTTATAGCGAAAATAGATTTTTTCCGTTTTGGAGCCGTATAAAATGATATCCATTTGATCTTTTGGTAATTCCTTAACTGGAACATCCATATCAATTCCGAAATGCTTGCATATCGTTTCAAGCAGCTGTGGATAATACTGTGAACTCGTCGGCTCCCAAGGGGCGATTGCATGCTGTTTTAGCGTCAAGTCTTTATTTGGGATGACTAACTCAGGATCCACTTCTCTTTTAATTCCCAGGCCATCACATTCCGGACAAGCTCCAAACGGACTGTTAAAGGAAAACATACGCGGTTCCAGTTCTTCAATTGAAAAACCGCAGTATGGACAGGCATGATGTTCACTAAACAATAATTCATCATCAGTTCCAATCACATCAATAAGGACTTTGCCACCGCCGAGCTTTAGAGCACTTTCTAGGGAATCAGCAAGTCTCGCTTCTACCCCTTCCTTCACAACAATACGGTCGATGATTACTTCTATAGAATGTTTTTTGTTTTTTTCGAGCGAGATTTCATCGCTGAGATCATGCATTTCTTTGTCAATCCGCACCCGTACGTATCCTTGTTTTTTCACATCTTCAAGAATCTTCACATGCGAGCCTTTTCTTCCTGCAACCAACGGTGAAAGCACTTGGAGTTTGGTTCGTTCCGGATACTCCATGATGCGGTCTACCATCTGCTCGATTGTTTGGGAAGAAATCTCGATATGATGAATCGGACAGGTCGGTCTTCCTACTCGTGCAAAAAGCAAACGCAGGTAATCATAGATTTCTGTTACAGTTCCTACTGTCGATCGAGGATTTCTGCTGGTAGTCTTTTGATCAATAGAAATCGCTGGTGATAGTCCTTCAATCGCATCAACATCGGGCTTATCCAATTGTCCAAGAAATTGGCGGGCATAGGCAGATAGTGATTCTACATAGCGGCGCTGCCCCTCTGCATAAATCGTATCAAATGCCAGCGATGATTTCCCTGAACCAGATAAGCCTGTAATAACCACCATTTTGTCTCTCGGGATGATGACGTCAATGTTTTTCAGGTTATTGGCTCGTGCTCCTTTAACCGTAATTTTATCCATAGCCATGTATCGTCATCCTTCCGCCTTTAATTCTATTAATAAATCACGAAGTTCTGCTGCACGCTCGAAATCAAGAGCTTTAGCCGCTTCCTTCATCTGTTTCTCTGTACTTGCAATCACTTCAACGCGTTCTTTTTCTGTCAGTGTTTTATAATTTGGAACAGCGTATTCTTCCTGCTCTTCAGCAGCATATGTTGCACGAATCGAGTCGCGAATGTCTTTTTGTATGGTTTTCGGAGTAATTCCATGGTCTTGATTATACTTTTCTTGAATTTCCCGGCGACGTGTTGTTTCCTGAATCGCCAGCTCCATGGAATTCGTCATTCGATCGGCATACATAATTACTTGGCCGTTTTCATTCCGCGCTGCCCGGCCCATTGTTTGAATGAGAGCTCGTTCAGAACGGAGGAATCCTTCTTTATCCGCATCGAGAATGGTTACAAGCGATACCTCAGGAATATCCAACCCTTCACGCAATAAATTGATCCCAATTAATACATCATACTTACCCATTCTAAGCTCACGAATAATTTCTGTTCTTTCTAAAGTCTTTACCTCAGAATGAAGATATTGAACCTTGATACCAATTTCTTTTAAATAATCAGTTAAGTCTTCAGACATCTTCTTCGTTAAAGTAGTTACCAAGACCCGCTCGTTTCGTTTAACGCGCTCATTAATTTCACCAATTAAGTCATCAATCTGGCCTTCTATCGGCCTGACTTCTATTGTCGGATCAAGGAGACCTGTCGGCCGAATGATCTGTTCAACCATTTCCGGCGTATGCTCGAGCTCATATGGGCCAGGTGTAGCAGAGACAAAAATAGCTTGGCTGACTTTTTCCTCAAACTCCTCAAAACGGAGCGGACGATTATCTTTTGTAGATGGAAGCCGAAAACCGTGATCAACTAGAACCTGTTTACGTGCCTGATCTCCATTAAACATCCCACGTATTTGCGGCAGGGACACATGAGATTCGTCCACAATGAGCAGGAAATCCTTTGGTAAGTAATCAATTAACGTATACGGTGTAGACCCAGGTGGGCGTAGTGTAAGATGGCGCGAATAGTTTTCGATTCCAGAACAAAAGCCCATCTCAGTCATCATTTCTAAATCATAACGGGTACGTTGCTCTAAACGCTGTGCCTCAAGAAGTTTATTATTCTCCCGTAATTCAATTAGTCGTTCTTCAAGCTCAGCTTCAATATTTTTTATGGCTACTTTCAATTTTTCTGCCCGCGTAACGAAATGGGAAGCAGGAAAAATAGCAATATGATCTCGTTCTCCTGTAATTTCACCTGTAAGTGCATTTACTTCCCGAATACGATCAATTTCATCACCAAAAAATTCTATTCGAACACATTGTTCGTCACGAGATGCCGGGAAAATTTCAACAACATCCCCACGCACTCTAAAAGTCCCCCGCTGAAAAGCTATGTCATTTCGTTCGTATTGAATATCTACCAGTTTATGCAGTAAGGTATTTCGGTCAATTTCTAAGCCGGTCCGCAGCGATACAAGCATTTCTTTGTATTCCTCTGGTGAACCGAGGCCGTATATACAAGAAACACTGGCAATAATGATGACATCTTGACGTTCAAATAGTGAAGACGTTGCAGAGTGCCGGAGCTTATCAATCTCATCATTGATGCTCGCATCTTTTTCAATAAATGTATCAGTAGATGGTACATATGCTTCAGGCTGAAAGTAATCGTAGTAGCTGACAAAATACTCAACGGCATTTTCAGGAAAGAATTCTTTAAATTCGCTGTACAGCTGTCCTGCTAATGTCTTATTGTGAGCAATAACCAGCGTTGGTTTGTTTATCTCTTTAATAACATTTGAAACGGTGAATGTTTTTCCTGTACCAGTTGCACCGAGAAGGGTCTGGTATCGTTTGCCTTCGTTAATCCCTTTAACAAGTTCCTGTATAGCCTGCGGCTGATCTCCCTGGGGAGTATATTTTGAAACCAATTCGAATTTATCCTTCACCTAGTACCCTCCTACACGGGATTTTCTTGTTTAACTTCAATATATATATAAAGGAAGCTCCCTCAACTACCAGAAGCTGCATCCTCTTTATTTATAACCCTTTTACAAATACTTCTATACTCATTCTACCACAAAGCATAAAAAACAAACCATTAAAAAGCGAACGTTTATTCGTTTTTTATTTAATCGATACAGCTCAATAAATAAAAAAAAGCACCTTTTTCAGGCACTCTTGATGGTACGATTCATCATTCTTGTAGAAAGGTAAAAGCCCACTGTCAACGACAAAGCATCAACAATAACCAGCCACCAGGCATGCGTATACCCTTTATAGGCTGAAGCAGCGATTAACGCAACGGTTAAACCCAATCCTACATAGCGGTTATAGGTAACTCTAGAGAATAGCATCACTAATAGGCAAGGAAGAAAAAGGGCAGATAAAAGCTTAATCATTTATTCATCTCCTTAAAGAGAAAAGTCTTATTATATGATTGGTATTCAGTTTAATGGATTATCGCCGACAATGCCATTGATAATCTAAAAAAAGCAAATTTCCTTCCATAGGAAATTTGCCTTTTCTCCTTAATATGGTTCAGCGTCATGACTATTTTCTACTGCTTCTTCAGGCGCATCATTTCCTTCTTTGGAGCTGATTGGTTTTGAGTGCTCTGTTTCATCTTTAGGTGCATTGGCAAGCCCTTCTCTTAAACGGCGGCCGTACTCTTGATCGGCTTCTTCCGCAAGTGCAATCATTTTCTCTTGAATCCGCTTATCAGCTGGTCCCAATGCACTAACTAAATTAGCAATTAGTTCTTCTCGCTCCCATTCCTCAAAATTACGGAACGTTTCACCAGCTTGTTTCGTATTACTTGGACGATCAATGGATTCTCGAACCAAATGCCCTTCAATAAAAGGCGTATATTCCTTTCCAGTAGGTTTGGCTTCTTTTAACCCATCTATTGTAGAAGGCTCATAATTAATATGAGGATTTTGTTTTTCACCTAAATCTACTTTATATTGCATTTGGCCGCCGCGTTGATTCGTTGCAACCCTTTTATTAGGTGCATTAATCGGCAGCTGAAGATAATTTGGACCAACACGGTAACGTTGTGTATCTGAGTAGGAGAAGGTCCGGCCTTGCAGCATCTTATCATCTGAGAAATCAAGCCCATCAACCAGTACTCCTGTTCCAAATGCAACTTGTTCCACTTCAGTGAAATAATCCTCGGGATTTTTGTTCAACGTCATCGTCCCCACATGCTTCCATGGGAATGTATCATTTGGCCAAAGTTTCGTATCATCCAGCGGATCAAAGTCCAACTCTGGATGGTCATCATCACTCATAATTTGAACAAACAAATCCCATTCTGGAAAATCGCCCTTTTCAATGGCTTCATATAAATCCTGTGTTGCGTGATTAAAGTTAGTAGCTTGAATTTTATCCGCTTCGTCTTGAGTCAGGTTCTTAATACCTTGCTTCGGTTCCCAGTGATACTTAACAAGTACAGCCTTCCCCTCTTCATTCACCCATTTATAGGTATTCACACCTGACCCTTGCATCATCCGGTAGTTAGCAGGTATACCCCATGGTGAAAATAAGAACGTAATCATATGGAAGGTTTCCGGTGAACTTGAGCAAAAATCAAATATTCTCTTTCCATCCTGAATATTTGTAACAGGATCTGGTTTAAACGCATGGATAAGATCTGGGAACTTAATCGCATCACGGATAAAGAATATTTTTAAATTGTTACCGACCAAATCCCAGTTGCCGTCCTCTGTATAGAATTTCACCGCAAACCCACGTGGATCACGCAGCGTTTCTGGAGAGGTTCCGCCATGAATAACCGAAGAGAAACGAACAAACAGCGGAGTTTGCTTCCCTTCCTCTTGAAATAACTTAGCACGAGTATAGGTCGAAACAGGCTCGTCCCCAGCTTTTCCTGTAGCTGTAAAATACCCGTGCGCTCCAGCACCACGTGCATGGACTACCCTTTCTGGAATTCTTTCTCGGTCAAAGTGGCTGATCTTTTCCAAAAAATCATAATTTTCTAATGTAGTGGGCCCGCGATTACCAACAGTCCTCATGTTTTGATTATTGGTGACGGGATGCCCCTGTCTGTTGGTTAATGTTTCTTCATTTTCATTATCTGCTCGTTTTTTGTTTTTTTCGTCTTCGTTTATCAATTTTCTGCCTCCTTTTCAATTTACATCCAGTAATATCCCTCATTTAAAGAAAAATATTCCTTTTTTAAAATAAAGTATGGAAAGGTAAATGATTCCTATTGATAGGAAAAAAGGCTTATATAAAGAAAAATCTATTCAACTAATGACCTTTTAACCGATATTATTGGTACCTGTTTATAGCATATTTTGATAGATTGCTATTTTTTCTGTCAAAAATAGTGTAAAATTATTACTTTTTTAGATTATTTTTAGTTTTTTTGTCTTTTATGTAAAAAAATAGTTTATTATTGTACTAGGCAAAAAATGGGTTTCGAAAAAAACTTTTATGTAAGGCGGCGAACAGCATGAAAAAAAGATTAGGATCTCTATTGTTAGCCACGGTACTCTTATTATCACTATTCACATTTGTGAATCCTGCTGAATCAGTATCGGCAGCTGCCACGGTAAAAGCAAAGGTTAATGCAAGTTCCCTTAACGTCAGGGCTAAAGCAAGTACAAGTGCTAAAAAGTTAGGCGCACTAAAAAAAGGGAACACCGTGACGATTTCTCAGGAAAAGAGCGGCTGGAGCAAAATTCCTTATGGTAAGACCTCCGGATGGGTCTCATCTAAGTACTTAACCAAAGTAAAGACAGTTAAAGCGGCATCTGCCTCTGTAACAAAGAATGGCTATGTAACAGCCACGACATTAAATCTACGGTCATCTGCATCCACGAGCAGCAAAACCTTGGCGACCTTAAAAAAGGGCTTACTCGTCAATATTAAATCAACAAGCGGCACATGGTATAAAGTGTATGTTCCTTCCACTAAGAAAACGGGTTGGGTTTCAAAATCGTACATATCCACTAAAAAACCTGTGACAGCCGTGAAAACGGAAGCCAAAGGTACAATCTATTACGTTACAGCATCAGAACTAAATATCAGAAAATCGGCATCTCCTACTGCCAAGGTTGTTACATCTGTGAAGAAAAATGCTAAAGTAACAGTTAGTAAAATCAGTGGAAAATGGGCCAGCTTAAAAACGGCATCTGGCAAAAGCGGCTGGGCATCAACTTCTTATTTAACAAAGAAAGAACCTGTTAAAAAGGAGCCTGTTGAAGAGGCAAAACCTGCCGAGGATTCCACACCGGATGTTGATTCAGAAGTATACTATGTAACTTCCAATGGGTTGAATATTCGTAAAGCAGCCAATACAACAGCTAAGGTGTTAACAACCGTTAAAAAGAATGAAGAAGTAACCTTACTTGAAGTAAACGATGACAACTGGGGTAAAGTACTAACCACAGCCGGAGTTATTGGCTGGGCTTCCATGAAGTATTTAACTGATGAAGAACCTGTCAGAGGCGTAAACGGCAAAGTGATCGTGCTTGATCCTGGCCACGGTGGTTCAGATCCTGGAGCAGCTGGGAAAAATAATTTTGAAAAAACGCTCACCCTGAAAACAGCCAAAAAGCTGCAATCAAAATTAGAAAATGCTGGTGCAACAGTAATTATGACAAGAACAGGTGATACGAAACCTTCCCTCACTGACCGAGTAGAAATCAGCGAGAAACATAAGGCTGATGTTTTTATTAGTATTCATTACAATGCAAGTACGAATAAAGATGCTAACGGTGTTGATACATTCTATTACAAAACGCATGTAAATGAATACCAGCTTGCAAAATGTATTCAAGAAGAAGTAATCAAAGCCACAGGGATGAAAAGCCGTGGTGTCAAAGAAGGAAACTTCCAAGTCATCCGTACGAATAAACAAGCTTCCATTTTAGTTGAACTTGGTTTTATCTCCAATCCAACTGAAGAAAAAATCATTGCCACAGATGCCTATCAGACAAAGGCAGCTACTGGAATCTTCAATGGTTTAGAAAAATATTTTAATCTATAAAAAAAGGCTTTGAAGTCAGGTAGTACCTGCTTCAAAGCTTTTTTTATTTTTGGATGGCACTGGTCATTGATCGTCTCTCTATCCATTTTTCTAAAAGTCCTGAGAAAACAATCCGGGACTTTTGGAATACAGGACTTTGGATAAAGGTATAGATAAAGGTCGCAATGAACACAGGCCCTCCTAGTAGAAAACCAAAAACGAGGATGATGCTTTCAACGAGTATTCTTGCTCTACTCACTGAGATACCTGTTCTTTCTGAGACAATCAGCATAAACCCGTCCCGCGGCCCTGCGCCGAGATTTGAAGCCACGTATAGCCCTCCGCCGATTCCAGCTAATAAAATCCCTGCCAGCAGAATGAAATAGTCTATCCAAGTACCGGACGACTCTGGAAGCAATCCAGACCAAAGAAAAAAATCCATAATGACTCCCACGCACATCGCATTTAGAAAGGTTCCAAGACTTAGATATTTCCGATCGACTATATATGTAATCAGAACTAAGAATAAGCCGGTTATGATAGACCAGCTTCCAATGGTCAAACCAATCTCCTGAAAAAGAGCAACGTTCAACACTTCCCATGGATGCAAACCTAGAAATTTGACCTTAACTGCGAGAGCATTTCCCATTCCCAGCAGACATAAACCTCCGAAAAACATACCCCACCTAATCAGATGCAACACCCTGCTCACTCCACCTCTAATACGGATTATATCCTAACTATAGCACATTAAACTTTGGGGATTTTGACTGCTTCATATATAATTAAAGGGATCAGCAGTTATTCCCCACATTTTTACATAATCGTTTATATATGAAAGAAAAAAATAATTTAAATGAGGTGTTTTTTTGAACGAATCGATTATACAAAAACTCAGCAGAATGATTACAGGAAAATCAGGCAGATGGATCGTAATTGGTATTTGGATTGCTCTAACTGCTATTCTAACTTTCACCTTACCATCCGTTGGTGAAAAGGAAGTAAACAAAACAGTTGACCTTCCGAGCGATGCACCTTCTATGCAAGCAGATGAATTGGTAGAAAAAGAATTTCCCAACTCATCTGGTGTACCGGCTCTGCTCACATGGCACCGCGAAGGTGGTTTAGCAGATGAAGATTTGGCGGCTGTTCAAGCATTAAATGCAGAACTTACAAAAAACCCGCTGCCTAACCAATCGTTTCTTCCTCCTATAGACCAAGTACCGCTTCCAGCTCTTAAAGAGTTCGTTTCGGAGGATGGGACTACACTTGTTCAAACCATCTTTTTTGCCGAAGATGCAGGAGCTGAAGAACTGAAGGAAAATTTAAATGAAATTCAAGCAATCGTAAAGAAACAAGGGATCGGCAATCCGTTTAAAGAGGATATCAATTCAAGCGAACTCTCAATTCGTGCAACCGGCCCTGTCGGCATTTCTGTCGATGCAACCGGCCTATTTAAAGGTGCTGACGTAACGTTATTAATTGGAACTGTGTTATTAGTTCTTGTTCTATTATTACTTATCTATCGTTCTCCCCTGCTTGCCATTATTCCGTTAATCGGGGTCGGCTTTGCCTACCTGGTGACCAGTCCAATTCTTGGGTTTATGGCGGATAAGGGCTGGATAACTGTAGATGCCCAATCTATTTCAATTATGACCGTGCTCCTATTCGGAGCAGGAACGGATTATTGTTTATTCTTAATTTCTCATTACCGGACTGAATTACGAAAAACAGAAAATAAACGCAAAGCACTGATGCACGCCTTTACTGATTCTTCTGGCGCCATAGCGATGAGCGGCTTAACAATTGTTATATCTCTGCTGACTCTATTAGTTGCTGAATATGGGGCATATACCCGTTTTGCTGTTCCATTTAGTTTATCAATCTTTATTATGGGCATAGCTGCCTTAACCTTGGTCCCTGCTATACTAGCTGTTTTTGGCCGGGCTTCCTTTTTCCCAATCATCCCGCGTACACCTGAAATGGAAAAGGAACGGGCTCAAAAAACGGGGAAACCGGTTAAACGTCAGAAGAAAGCGAACAAGATCGGAAATAAAATTGGCAATTTAGTCATTAAAAAGCCCTGGACAGTCGTCATCATCTCCGTTGTTATCTTTGGGATTCTAGGGGCTTATTCTACACAAGTTAAATATACCTATGACATCCTCTCTTCTTTCCCAGAAGATATGGATTCTCGTGAAGGCTTTGCCGTCATTTCTGACGCCTATTCACCAGGGGAACTAGCTCCTGCAAAAATAGTCATTGATACAGAAGGAAAAGATATTCCGCTTACGGATGCCTTAAAAGAAATCGATATTGTTGAAACCGTCAGCGACCCTGAAGAAGGGGCAATAAATAAAAATTTGAAAGCTTATACGGTCAAGTTTTCAATCAATCCATATTCTTTAGAAGCAATGGATAACATTCCTGCTCTAAAAACCGCAGCCGAATCAGCCTTAACAGATGCTGATGTAAAAAAAGCATCAGATAAAGTCTGGATCAGCGGACAAACAGCCACACAGCATGACAACCAAGTAACGAGTGACAAGGATCGCACTATCATCATTCCGCTAATTGTTATTTTAATTGCGCTGCTGCTATTAGCTTATTTACGATCCATCACTGCGATGATTTATTTGATGGGTACAGTCATCTTGTCTTATACTGCCGCACTTGGTCTTGGGTGGTTTATCCTCCATAATTTCATGGGTGTCGAGGCGATACAAGGAGCCATCCCGCTTTACGCATTCGTCTTCCTTGTTGCACTTGGTGAAGATTATAATATCTTCATGGTCTCAAGTATTTGGAAGAAGAAAAAGAGCATGCCAATTAAACAAGCGATCAAAGAAGGTGTTAGTGAAACGAGCGGTGTGATTACATCCGCAGGTATCATCTTAGCCGCTACCTTCGCAGTCTTAACGACGGTCCCTATCCAGGTTCTCGTTCAATTCGGACTTATTACGTCAATTGGTGTCTTGATGGATACATTTATTGTTCGTCCGTTCCTAGTCCCAGCGATTACCGCACTACTCGGCCGTTATGCCTTTTGGCCAAGTAAGGCAAAATTGTATGAAGGTGAAAAAGAAAATTAACCAAAAAAAGTCTTTAGTCACTATGGTGATTAAAGACTTTTTTTTGCATATACTCTTAAAATGAAATTCCTTATCTACTTACTAAAAATAAGTAGTTGACTTTTAATTAACGATTACATATACTTACATTATAAACATTTATCTCGGAGTAAATATATTTTATTTCAAGATAATAATTTTTGGGAGGAATATACATGACAATAGAAAAATGGGTAATAGACGCAGATCATAGTTTAGTTGAATTTTCAGTGAAACATATGATGATTGCAAAGGTACGTGGGAACTTTGAGAACTTTGATGCAAACATTACAGCTGATTCTTCTGATTTAACGACAGCGGCTATTGAATTTACCATTGATACGGCAAGTATCCATACGAAAAATGAGGACCGTGATAATCATCTTCGTGCAGCAGATTTCTTTGATGTTGAATCCTATCCAAACATAACATTCAAAGCTACAGAGATTACTAAAGTAAGCGGCGATGACTATAAAGTAAGCGGCGATGTGACAATTAAAGATATCACTCGTCCTGAAACATTCGAGGTAACATTCGAAGGTGAAGGAAAAGATCCTTGGGGTAATACCAAAGCAGGCTTCAGCGCCAAAACAAAAATTAACCGCAGCGATTATGGATTGACGTACAATGCAGCATTAGAAACTGGCGGCGTTCTGATCGGTGATCAAATAACGATTAACATTGAGCTTGAAGCATCAAAAGGATAATGATAGAGATGGCGGATGGACTAATGTTCATCCGCCTTTTTTATTTTTCCCTGCTTTTTCAGGAAAAATGATTAAATATACCTAAAAATATTTTTTCTATCGTCAAAAAATAGAAGGAATTTCAATTTTTTGTCAGAATATATAAGGAATACAAACATAATGAATCATGATTCATTTATATTTGTAATCATAACAAAGGGGGAAAAATATGAATTCTTCGCAATCAGAAATGGGAGGATTTGCTGGCAGACGAGGTTGGATTATTGCAGTCATAGCCATTCTTTTAGTGCCGTTTGTATATGCGGCCCTTATCCTCACTGCTAAATGGGGACCATACGATAACCTAGCAAATCTTCCTGTTGCAGTCGTCAATCAAGATGAAGGTGGAATGTCCGGGGGAGAACCAATTAATGTTGGAAATGACTTAATTGCTGAGTTAAAAAGCAATAATAGTCTTGGCTTTGAATTTGTCGATTCTGAAAAAGCCGAAAAAGGATTAAAAGATCTTAAATATTATATGGTCATTGAAGTACCAAAAGACTTTTCACAGAAAGTGACGACTGTTCTCGATGCAAATCCACAAAAGCCAGAATTAAAGTATACTCAAAATGAAGGCTTACATTTTATGGCCGCACAAGTGACTAAAACAGCTACAGAGAGAATTCAAACACAATTAGCAAATAAAGTAACGGCTACTTATACAAAGAGTCTGCTTACTCAGCTATCTGAAATTGCAAGCGGTTTCAATTCTGGAGCAGACGGTTCCGGACAAATTAATTCAGGTGCTACTGAGTTGAAAAATGGAACAGATCAAATTCTTACTTCACTTAACGAAAAAGCTCCGGACATTGCCAAATTGGCAGATGGGTCAAAAGAATTAAAAGCTGGAACAAATGAACTTTATTCTTCGTTAACTAGTAAACAAGGTGACATTTCTAAATTAGCTGCCGGCGCTGGAGAAGTCGATGCAGGCGCAAATACGCTGTTATCTTCTTTAAAAGCGAAGTCAGGTGATATTTCAAAACTAGCAGCTGGTACGCAAACATTAGAAGACGGTTCGACTCAACTTCTATCTTCATTGAAAAATGGCTCTGGCAATATCGGTAAACTAGCGGCTGGTGCCAAGGACCTAGATAATGGAGCTAAACAACTAGCTGCTGGCACGAGAGAAGTTTCTGCAGGCGCTTCAACACTTGAAGCGGGATCTGCACAAGTACTGACCGGCTTAAAAACGGCACAAGCTGGAAGTAAAACACTAGATGGCGGATTAGCTCAACTGACACCTGGCAGTAAACAGGTAGCAGATGGTGCCGCAACCGTGAATGGAGCTGTAAAACAGCTAGCACCAGGAGCTGCACAAGTGGCCGCAGGGTTAGAACAACTTGTAGGAGCGTTGGCGGCACAAATTCCTGGGTTTGACAAACGAGCAGATGTTCAGACCCTTGTTGCCGGCAGTAAACAAGTTGCTGGTGGATTAAATCAATTAGCAGATAGCACACCTACTTTAAGTGCTGGTGCAAAATCTGTTTCAGATGGCTTGGCTCAAGCTGCACCAGGTGCCAAGCAGTTAGCTGGCGGCATTGACCAATTAGTAACCGGTCAAACATCCTTAAATGCCGGCGTAAAGAAGTTATCTGACGGTATTTCAAGCTTATCTACAGGGGCAAGTTCACTATCCGCAGGATCAGCTGCCTTGGCAGCAGGAAATGAAACGGTGAATCAATCATGGGGCACGCTAACCGATTCTGTATCTAAAATCAAAGGCGGAATCTCCACTGTCAATCAAGGTAACCATACCGTTGAAAGCGGATGGAAAACGATGACGAATGGTGTAACGACCCTTACTGGCGGAACGAAACAAGTAGCTGCCGGTAATCAAACCGTTAAAAGCGGATGGAATCAACTAACAGTTGGCGCAGACAAGTTAAATAACGGCGCAACTCAAATTAGTGATGGAACCTCCACCGTCCGAACCGGCTGGGGTACACTAACAGATGGTGTCACACAAGTAGATGATGGCATTGGTAAAATTGAAAGCGGCAGTAAAGAACTTACGGCCGGCCTATCCAGCGGAGCTGAAAAAACAGGTGCTATCTCCGTATCGGATAAAAATATTCAACAATTTGCAGCACCAGTTGAACTGAGTGGACAAATCATTAATCCATTCAAAGGTTATCGTTATGCAAATGCACCTTACGTCTTATCTCTTGCTTTATTTGTCGGAGTACTGCTTATGAGTCTACTATTCGATTTGAGAAAACCATATGACGCAGCGGTTTCATCATTGAGATGGTATGCAGGGAAATTTGGAACGATGGCATTATTTGCAACCGCTCAAGCGTTACTCGTTTCAATCCTAGCCGCCTTCTTAGTTAAATCAACTTTTGGAAACGGTTTCAGTTTAGTTGTATTCTCTATTTTTGTCAGCTTAGTATTCCTAACAATCGTATTTGCACTTACCGTACTAGCTGGTAATATCGGTCGCTTCCTTGCATTTGTTTTCCTTGTTCTGCAAATGTCTACAACAGGAGCAAGTTTACCAGTACAGATGCTTCCAGAAGGATTACACACATTAAGCAATTACTTACCACTAACGTACTCAATCAACGGCTTTAAAGCAGTAATCACCTTAGACAATTACAGCTCACTATGGTCGAGTGTCTTCGCTTTATTTATTTTCCTTGCTGTATTCTTAATTATAGCAAGTATCGTTGTCATGATTAAGGCAAGCTCTTCCTCCCGTCCAAGTACGGTCGAGTAAAAAGAAAGACCTTCCTGAGTTTTTATCAGGAAGGTCTTTTACTTTGTTACTTATTCATAAGAACGTTCAAGCTCATCGACAAGCGATCCAACATAGGCTACAGCCTTCTTAACAGCTTCTGGGGTCGACATATCAACACCGGCATGTTTTAGCAGGTCAAGCGGCTTCATTGTCCCTCCTGCACGCAGTACATCAAGCCATCTATCAACAGCAGGCTTCCCTTCTTCTTGGATCAGTTGTGATACAGCAGTCGATGCAGTCAATCCACATGAGTAAGTGTATGGATATAAGCCCATATAATAATGCGGCTGTCTCATCCATGTCAAACTCGCCCCCGCGTCTAATTCTACGGCATCTCCCCAAAAATCAGCGAGTACTTCATGATTTACTTCTGAAAGTGTTTTGGCAGTTAACGCCTTCCCTTTTTCAGCCATTGTGTATACCCGGCGCTGATACTCTCCCTCTAGTAAATGAGTGACAAAGTTATGATAATACGTACCTAGTAATTGCATAACCACCCAGCGTCGCATCTGCTTATCCTCAGTTTTATTAAGTAAATGCTGACCTAATAACAATTCATTCATCGTAGAAGGTGCCTCAATGAAATACATCGATGGACGCGTATTGCCAATCCGTTGATTTTGATTAGCTAAGTAGAAGTGTCCTGCGTGACCTAGTTCATGTGCTAGGACAAATGCTCCGCGCATGGTGTTCTGCCACGTAATGAGAATATATGGATGCGCATCATAAGGGCTTGAGCAAAATGCACCCGTCCGCTTGCCCACATTATCCGCCAAATCCACCCAACGTTCCTTCAATCCTTTTTCCATAATCGCCTTATACTCAGGCCCCATAACACTTAAAGCTTCTAAAATCACTTCACTAGCTTCTTCATAGGTAGTAGAAGGATTAAATTCCGGATCTAACGGAGCCTTCAAATCACAGTACATCATCTGATCCAGCCCAAGAACCTTTTTCTTTAACTTCGCAAAACGCTGCATGTGCGGGGAAAGCTCAGTTAGAATTGTATCCAACTGATTATTATACATGTCCAGACTAACCTGCTGCGGATCAAGGAGCATCTCCGTAATCGAATCATACTTACGCAGCTTTGAAAGGGCCGCCTGCTTCGCCACCTCTGTTGAATAAACCTGGGCAAAGGTATTCTTATATTGTTCAAGTGTACCAACAAAGGACTCGTAAGCTTTCCTCCGTACAGTCGTATTAGGCGAAAACTCATAACGATCCTCATATAGAGCCGCTGATACAGATAGTTGATTCCCTTCTTCATCTTCAATAGACGCAAACTGCATATCCGCAGTTTTACTAGTTCCATAGATTTTATAGGGAGCATCAAGGACTTCACCCAGTGAAGCCAACACCTCTTCTGACTCCGCAGACAAGCGATGCGGTTTCGTCTCTAACAACTTAATCAAATTTTGCTGAAAAGGCACAAGCTCGCTTTCTTCAGCTATGTATTGTTCAACCGTTCCATCAGGCAGTTCAAGAATCTCCGAATTAATAAACGATAGACCTGCATAGACCTTTGTAGCAAGGGAAGAATACACCGCACTGTCCGATTGATTCACAAAACTAGTACCATCGCCCGCTTCCAATAACGAAACATATGTACCAGCTTTCCCAAGTCTAATATAAAGCTGTTCCCGAAGAAGTAAACATTCCAAAAGAACACTCGCCCCATTTGGAAACTTCCCCTTAAACCTCGCAAATTCCGGCAACTGCTTCTCAATCACCGCTAACTCCGTCTCCCATGCTTCCTTCGTAACAAATAAATCAGTCAAATTCCACGTTAACTCCACAGGCACTTCATCACGCACAAGTCTTTTCTCAATCGTCTTTTCCATACACTAATCTCCCTCTATTACTATCTATTTTTTCCAATCCTATCTACTATATTATATTTTTTGAAGATTATGTCAATGAGGATTATGAGATGAAAGAGCCCAGGTTACACTCGTTCACCGGCAGGATCCACCCACTTTATACGTAGGGGAAGAATGTTTTGGAGTTACGGCCGGATGTGTCTTTCAGTTGAGCCACATCCATATAATTTGGGCAGCTGCCTGCCAAAAATCCTCTCAGTTCAGCTGGTTTTCTCCAGAATGAGTAATTAACATACGAAATGACTTTGGTATCCAACTAAAATAGAGCAGATTACACTTTTTCAAAAAACCGTTCAATCGGAGATATCGCGAGGGACGAATCTTTAGCAGTTTGGGCTGAATGTTAGGAAGTTTGGGCCGAATGTTTATTCATATGGGCCGAATAAATCGGGTTTTGGGCCGAATGTGTCACCATATTAGCTCCATCCAATAGATTCGGTCAGCCTCCTGCCCAGCAGCCAACTTATTTCAATGTGTTTTGCCAAAAAGGGTCTATTAAATACGAAAAGGCTTTGAAATTTTAGATGAAATAGAGCAGGGTACACCTTTTCATAAACCCATCCGTTCAGCTATTCTCCATTTCTAAGTGTAGGGAAGAATATCAACGAGTTGCAGAATGGGAGATTAAATTGAGATCTATCCAGTAGATACGGGCAGCTGGCAGCCAAGCAGCCAACCTATTTCAACGTGTTTTCTCAAAATGCATCTATACATAC
This sequence comes from Peribacillus sp. FSL H8-0477, assembly GCF_038002765.1. Classification (NCBI taxonomy): domain Bacteria; kingdom Bacillati; phylum Bacillota; class Bacilli; order Caryophanales; family Bacillaceae; genus Peribacillus; species Peribacillus sp. FSL H8-0477. The sequence continues at coordinate 1,922,509 of NZ_JBBODE010000001.1, forward strand.
AAAAGGCTTTAAATAGAGCAGGTTACACTTTTTCATAAACCAGTACAACAGGATCCACCCATATTACACGTAGGAGCAGAACTTTTCTGAGTTACTGCCGAATGTGTATTCATATCAAGCTTATTTCATCAGGTTTTTCCCCAAATTCCCTTAATAAGAAATAAAAAGAAGAGGCTTTAAAAGCCTCTTCTTCATTACCCGACTTGGTCGGTTTCTTTGGTTTGGTTTTCTGTGAAGAGCAGTCCTAGTTCGTGGTGTTCGCCTTCAAAGAGGGCACGCTGGACATAGCGGATTTGTTGGTTGTTGCCGACTACTTCCAGTTTACAGTGGGCTCGGTTTTTCTGTAATGCTTTGTAGAATTTACGTTCGTCCGTGACATGAATGCCATTGACTTTCGTGACAATTTCTCCAAGTTCCAAGCCCATTTTTTGGGCTGGCGTTTCTGGAATGACACCCAGAATACGTACGCCAAGCTTACTTCTTGAGAAGTAGATAGGCAAATTTCGATCGCTTCTTTTTCTTAAGTAATAAATGCCTTCCCGGCCAATTAAACCGATTACGACCGATATGATTGACATGTATGGATACCAGTACCCGCCAACCGCAACAGCTAATACCACTGTTCCAAGAAGGATAACCTGTCGTCCACTCGCTTTAATGGCCGTTTCTGGAAGTATCCCTTGTACTTTTTGCGAAAAACCAATTAAGAACGGAATGACAATTGGTGTGATCAACTGACCGTCAATTGCGAAAACGGGGAACCAGTCAAATGGAGCCGGTAAATTACCGCCGGGGATGAAGACAAATAACGGAACCATCCAGATTCTTCTCGATGCATATCTGCCGACAGTCTGCCCGCGCTTTGAGATAACTAGTCCAGGAGACGGTTTTTTAATAGCATTTTTTGCTATTAAGAAGCCTTCTGCAAATAACAAGAGACCTAGCAAAATCGCTACAGTCGGATAAACTGCGGTATCAATGTCCTGAAAATATTCATCAAAGAACGGCCACTCTATCTCTCCCCCATATGTATAGAGAATAACTAATAGGAAAAAGCTGATACTGACGCTATACGCTGGTGAGAGTAATCTCATCTTTAGCGTGAAGGCTAGCAATATGCTTACTGCACCCACTATAACAAGAACTGCCGGTGGAACAACAAGGCCTGTACCGAGTGTAAACAGTGAAAGGATCAGCCCCCAAAGAATTCCCTGCGGTAAAAGCTGCCGTAATTCCGTACTTTTACGATAGATGCGAATGTTAAAATCACGACGCTCTCGTTGGACACGGATGACTCCGATTGCTAGAGCGATAATAATGGATACATACAATAACGGATGGATAAAAAGAATTCCAATTCCCCTTAAGCATTCTATCAGCCATTCCTCAGTCACGATACATCACCATCTTTCTTCTATCTTCTTTCCTATATACTAAAAATATACTATTCTCTATTCTATCAAAGATTACATACTGATGCCTAGCATGTACCAAAAAAAGAGCCCAGCTATATGGGCTCAACTTCTCCTATTCTCTTGAGACAATCTTTAAAGCGGTCCGCAGTTGAACATCGTTCTGTTTATCACGAATTTTTTCTGTGATCGAAGCCGTAAGCTCCTCTGCTGTCTGGTTATCCAGCTCTCCCGTCACGTTTAATCCTTTATGTCGTTGAAAAGCTTTAAGTGCTGTTTCTGTTTTTGAACTAAAGTACCCATCCGTACGCCCAGGCACAAATCCGATTGCTTTTAGCATTTCTTGAGCATGCTTAATTTTTTCATCATTCATATCACGTTCGAAAGGTTTGTCTACTTCTAACTGATGTGCGGTAAAATACGTTGGTTGATGGACTTCAATATTCGGTGCAATTCCCACTTTGTGAATCCAATTTCCATTTGGCGTCAGCCATTTAAACAGCGAAATCTTTATATTACTGCCGTCGCCCATAGGAACAGCCTGTTGAACGGTCCCTTTACCAAAAGTACGTTCACCAATTACTTTGTAACCGCCTGCTTCTTGTAATGCTCCCGCCAATATTTCTGAAGCAGACGCACTACCATTATCGGTTAGAACAACAATCGGGTAGCTCTTTCTCTGCTTGAGCTCAGTGGAAAACGTTTGTACCTTACCTGTTCGTTCGGCAATTTGTAAAATGGGCTTATCCTTCGGAATGAGTACCCCTAGAATGTTCTCAACACTCTTCAATAATCCACCAGGATTTCCGCGGACATCGATAATGAGCCCTTCGATTCCTTTATTCTCGAGATCCTTCAACTGTCTTTTAAAATCTGTCGCGGTTTTCTCCGAGAATAGCGTTATATCAATATAACCAATCTGTTCATTATTACTCTCGAGAGTTGATGAAAAAACTGTATCAACCGGGATTTCTTCACGTGTAATATTCAGTGTGATTGGACGAACTGCTCCTTGTCGCTTAATTTCGAGACTAACGGAAGTCCCTTTTTTTCCACGAATTTTTAGTCTGGTCTCTTCTAGATTCAAGCCTTCGATGCTCTCACCATTTACCTTTAATAACTGATCTCTTGGCTTTAAGCCGGCTTTTTCAGCGGGAGAATCTTTATATGGGGCAACGATGATGATTTTATTATCTTCTACCCCAATTTCCGTTCCGATGCCTTCAAAGGTTGAATCAAGTGACTCGCTGAATTGATTCGCTGTTTGTTTATCCATATAGACGGAGTATGGATCTTTAAGTGTTGCAAGCATTCCTTGAATGGCGCCTTCAACGAGCTGTGTACTCCCTACCTTTTCTACATATTGATTTTTAATGAGCTGGTAGGCAGCTTCAACTTTAATCCATTCTTGATTTGCCACACCTTCTTTCTTTTCCTGTTTTATTGGTTCATCAGCAGTCATCATCTCGGTATAATAGGCTCCGCCAAGTGCCCCGAGCAATAGTGATAATACGATTGCGAGTGGAAGAATCCATTTTTTACCCATAGTGGTCTCCTTTGTTTGCATTGTGTATTTCACTATATGAATAGCTTGTACGATTTATGCATTCTAGAGCACCTAAAAAAACCAGCTTGTCCAAATACGGACAAGCTGGTTTTTTCTCTTGCTATATGGGTATAGATTACATAGATACGTAGTTTAAAGGATTAACAGCATTTGTTTTTGATACATTCCATGCACCTTTATGCAATTCGAAATGTAAATGCTGTCCGTATGAATGACCTGTATTTCCCATGATTCCGATTTGTTGTCCTTTTGCAACAACTTGTCCAGTACCAACGTTACGCGAATTCAAATGTGCATACACTGTAGTATATGTTTGACCGCCAATTGAGTGGGATACCATGATACAGTTGCCATAAGAACTTGATAGATATGAACGGATAACAACACCGTCTGCTGCTGCTACTACTGGAACCGTTCCTGATTGAGCAATATCAATACCCGCATGGAATTTGTTCCAACGAGAACCAATTTGTGATGTTACTCTACCTGCACTTGGACGAGTAAATTGTCCAGATGAAACAGGCGGTGCTGATGTTACAGCTGGTGTGTTTGAAGATGGTGCAGATGATGATGAGCTTGAGTTTTTAGCGCTTGGTGCACTTTGTTTCGCAGCTGCTGCAGCTGCTGCTTCTGCTGCACGTTTCTTCGCTTCTGCTGCTGCTTTTTTCCTTGCAGCTTCTAATTCAGCTAGACGATTTTTCTCAAGGTTAATGGCTTCTTTCATTGCACTTGCTTGAGCAGCCAGATTTTCTTCTTCTTCTTTAAGGTTCATTTTCAGTTCATGTGCGTCATGCTCTTTTTCTTCGAGTTGAGCCATCAACTTATCTTTCTGTCCCTTTTGAGCTGTTAACTGACTCTTCATGTCTTCAAGCTCTGCTCGCATTGATTCAAGATTACTTAATTTCGTTTCAACAGAATTCTGTTTATCTTCAAGGTCCTTCTTATCAATCTCATGCTGTTTTAAGATTTCTTGATCAGCCTCTACGATAGTCGCTACCGCTCCCACACGACCAATGAAGTCACTAAAACTAGATGATCCAAGCAGTACTTCTAAATAGCTGACATTTCCGCCAGACTCCTGAAGCGATACCGCACGTTCTTTAAGCACTTCGTTACGCTTTGCAATTCTTTCTTTTAAAACGATAATTTCAGCCTTAAGAGCTTCAATTTCTTCTTTTGTTTCTTCAATCTGTATGTTTTTTTCAGCAATTTTTTGAGTTGAATCGTTAATAGCTAATTCAAGTCTATGTATTTGTTGTTCAACCGTTTCTTGTTGATTCTGTAATTTATTAATGTCTTGATCGGCTCTATTAATATCCGATATTACCCCTGATTGTTGTTCCTCAATCTTCTTTGTCTTTTCCTGCATTTCTTTAATCGATTCGGCATCTGCATGCTGGATGGAAAACATACTCCCCAAACCAAGTGTAAGTGCCGTGCTAAGTGCTACAATTTTCTTTTTCAATTCCCTGTTCCCCTTTCTTCCCGTCAGACTATCCAATGGCTCGTCATTTTTTGTCGCAGCTTGTTGGCTTCTCTGTAGTGGTACATAAAAAGAGAAGGAGCTGGGCCAAATTCGGCTCAGCTATTCTATTGTTTATATTTTTAAGAACTTTCTAACTGACATCAAGCTTCCCCAAACCCCAATCAGTCCTCCTAAAATAATTAGAATCGCAGATATTTGATAAACAAATGGGCTTACCGGAAGGAAATCAACAAATTTGATTGAAATCAACGGTGTCAAATAATTATATAAGTAAGAATAAGACGTTGCGATTAAAGCAATTGGGACGATTGATCCTAGAATACCCAACCATAATCCTTCTAAGAAGAACGGCCAGCGGATAAACGTATTCGTTGCTCCCACTAATCTCATAATCTCTATTTCTCGTTTTCTTGCCATGATGGTAATTTTAATGGTATTTGAGATTAAGAACATGGCAGTGAATAATAAGCCAATAATTAAGACAATCCCAATATTACGTGCCGTTTCAACGACGTTAAACAGTTTTTCAACATATCCCTCTCCGTAGATAACATCTTGTACGTAATGATATTTCTTTACATTCTTAGCTACAGGGATAACATCCTCTGGTACTTTTGTTTTGAGGATGAATGCATTTCGCAGTGGATTGTCCTGTTCGAACAATTTAAACGCATCACCATCATCACCAAGGTCTTTGATTAACTGAGTTAATTCTTCTTCCTTAGGTGAATAGGTTACCTTTTCAACTTCCTTTAGTTGAGTCAATTGCTGCTCAAGCAGCTCTCGATCATCCTCACTTGCTGCTGGATCCAGATATACCTTTACTTCTACATCTTTTTCAACATTACTGGCTATGTGATTTAAGTTCATCATAATGACAAAAAACACACCGACAAGAAGAAGCGTTACAGTCACGGCACTAACGGATGCGAATGTCATCCAGCCGTTACGGGAAAGATTCTTCCCACTCTCACGCAGATGTCGGTTCAACGTTCTAATTTTCATATCCGTATTCACCTCGTTGCTCGTCACGAACGATTTGTCCTTCTTCAATGGCAATAACTCTATGCGGCATATTATTAACAATATCCCGATTATGAGTGGCCATGACGACAGTCGTTCCATTCTTGTTGATTTGTTCGAAGATATTCATAATCTCCCATGATGTTTCTGGATCTAGGTTTCCTGTCGGTTCATCGGCAATCACGATTTTCGGTGAATTGACAATTGAACGCGCGATGGAAATCCTTTGCTGCTCTCCTCCAGAAAGCTCTGTTGGCAGCATTCTTACTTTATGTTTGAGTCCAACGAGATCGAGGACTTCCATTACACGTTTCTTTATTTCTGCGGGTGTACGTTCGATAACCTCCATCGCAAATGCTACATTTTCATAAACAGATAATGTTTGCAGCAATTTGTAATCTTGGAATACGACTCCGATATTTCTACGAAACAATGGAACTTTTGTATTCCTCAGTTTTGGTAAACTCACACCATTGACAATAATATTTCCTGATGTCGGACGCTCTTCTCTGTACATCATTTTGATGAACGTTGATTTACCGGCACCACTTGTTCCTACAACATATACGAATTCACCCGGTTTAATTTTTACATTAATTCCACCAATGGCACTTACACCATTAGGATAAGTTTTCTTTACATCAATCATTTCTATCATATATATACCACCTAATCAGCTCTTAAATTTATTCATGTTGAATAGTAAGTCATGCTGTCATTAAAAGCTCGTAAATATACTTTAGTCGCTGTTAAAACCAAAAAAATAAACAGGTTTGCCCTGTTTTTAGGTTCTAAAACATTATATCATCAATTTTCGTCAAAATAAGCAATTATATATTACAGTTTCATTTCATTTAGATGAAACAGAGTTTAAAAATCCATAAATAAAAAGACCTATCTTTTTGAAAAAATTTCAATTTCTTTTTAGGTCATTTTACACAATTATTTTCCTTGAATTTTGTTTAGGTGGAAAGTAATTCCTGATTAGTCTTTACCGTGAATAGACTATGATATAAGCACTTTACCCGTTATTTTTTAGTAAAAATCCTTTTTAAACTCTAGGATAAACGGCTTAGTTTTAGGTAAATAATGGGATTAGTTAATTGTTGCAACAAGGTAAAGTTCAAAAACATTTTATCCCATATATCGTGTCATAAAATGGAATAAAATAAAATAACCCTGCTTACGCTCAGCAGGGCCTCGGTACTTATTTTTTTTCTGCGAGCCAAGCTGCTACATTCGCAGCGTCTTCACCTTTTAGAACTTCTGGAGGCATGATTCCTTTTCCTTCTGCAATAATGGTTTCAATGTCTTCTTTTGATAGTTTTGATCCGACGGTACTTAGTTCAGGTCCAGCTGCACCTTCAAGATTATTTCCATGACAGCCTGCGCAGCTTCTTTCATAGAGCTTTTCTTCAGCGCTTGCTGTTTGAGTCGAATCTCCTGCAGGTTCTTTGCTTTCGTCTCCGCCGCCGCATGCAGTCAGCATAAGTGTTGTACCTAGTAAGATTCCTAGCATTTTTTTATTCATGTCTTTTGCCTCCTCTGTAAGTCCCTTAGGAATATTATAGCAGATTAAGCTGGTTTAAATCCTTCTCCCAGAACTTCAGAAGCATCCATTACGACGACAAAAGCCTTTGGATCCACGGTTTTAATCAATTGTTTCAATTTGGTGAATTCTGATTGATCGACCACACACATTAATAATGGGCGAGCATCATCCGTATATCCTCCCATACCTGTAAGACGAGTCACCCCTCGATTGATTTCATTGATAATCGCATCTCGAACTTCGACTTCGTTATTCGTAATGATCATGACCGTTTTGGAACGATGTATCCCTACTTGAATTAAATCAATCGTTTTGCTTGTTACATATAACCCAATTAACGCATAGAGTCCTTGTTCAATATCAAACACGATTGCTGCCCATAAAACAATTAATCCATCAATCATTGCGACACATGTTCCTAACGAAAAATGGGTGTATTTATGGATAATCTGAGCGGCTAGATCCGTTCCCCCCGTTGATGCCTTCCCGCGAAAGACAATACCAAGTCCGAGTCCAACCATGATTCCCCCGCAAATAGCCCCTAAAAGCGCATCCTCTGTCCAAGGTTCCCAATCTTTCGTTAGAAACACGATAAAAGGAAGAAATAGTGTGCCCACAAGTGATTTCGCGCCAAAATGCATACCGAGGAAAATTAATCCTGCAATGAATAATGGGATATTAAACGCCCATTGCACAAATGCCGGCTCCCAGTGCATGAGCGCATCAGTAATCGTACTAATTCCGCTTACGCCGCCAGAAGCAATTCGATTGGGGAGTAGAAATACATTAAATCCAATCGCAATAATCGCCGATCCTATCAAAACTAACCCATATTCAATCAGTTTTTCCAACATGGGATGCTTTGGTCCTCGATACCTTCTATTCATTATATTCTCTCCTCTATGACAGGACTACGTTAGTCCGTACTTCCTTTGATAGCCGAAAGTAGTATAGCATTCCAAAACTCGCTAGTAAATGGCATCCGGATAAAGCGGTAAAGGAACAAAGGCTGCTCAAAGAAAAAACTGGCAGGGGAAAACCCCTGCCAGTCATGAGTCTTATAATTTTGAACGAAGATAGGCATCAATAAACTGATCGATGTCACCGTCCATAACACCCTGGACATTCCCAGATTCCGTGCTGGTACGATGATCTTTAACCATTGAGTACGGATGGAATACGTACGAACGGATCTGGCTTCCCCAGCCATTTTCCTTTTGTTCGCCGCGGATTTCATCAAGATCTGCTTGTTGCTGCTCAATCTCACGCTGATACAATTTAGCTTGCAGCAGTTTCATGGCTTGTGCTTTGTTTTTGATTTGAGAACGTTCAGATTGGCAGGTAACGACCACACCTGTAGGTAGATGTGTAATCCGAACAGCTGAGTCTGTTGTATTAATATGCTGTCCGCCAGCACCTGTTGCACGGTACGTATCAATTCTCAAATCTTCGGTACGAATTTCGATATTAATCGTTTCATCAAATTCTGGCATTACTTCACATGAAACAAACGAAGTATGACGGCGGCCTGATGAATCAAACGGTGAAATTCGAACAAGACGATGAACACCTTTTTCTGCTTTTAAATAGCCATACGCGTTATGACCTTTGAAAAGAAGCGTTACACTCTTAATTCCCGCTTCATCTCCTGGCAGATAATCTAGTGTTTCGACTTTAAAGCCGCGCTTTTCACCCCATCTTGTATACATACGAAGCAGCATAGAACCCCAGTCCTGAGACTCTGTTCCGCCTGCTCCTGGATGAAGTTCAAGAATCGCATTTTTGCTATCATATTCTTCACTTAATAACAGTTGCAATTCAAATTCATTCATCTTTTTAGAAAGAACCATGATTTCTTCTTCTAATTCAGCTTGAAGCTCTTCATCACTTTCTTCTTTCACCAATTCGAACGTTAAATCAAGATTTTCATATGAATCATTAAGTTCAGCAAGCTCACCAACTATTTCTTTCAACACATTCGTTTCATTAATGACGCCTTGCGCTGCTTGTTGATCATTCCAAAAATCAGGATGAGTCATCTCGTTTTCTAATTCAGCAATACGGGCTTCCTTCTCTTCTAAGTCAAAGAGACCCCCTAAAGTCCGTTAGTCGCCTAGCGGTTTTTTCAAGTTCGTTTCTGATATCTGCTAATTCCATATTTCTCACCTCATAATAGTTTAAAAAGACAATATATTAACTCGTTCATTGATTGTTTCTTCCTCTGTAACTATAAGCCAAAGACAGGCCGATAAGCAACTGCCACATTGAAGCAAAACAAAAGAGGCAACGCATAAATGTGATTTGGCTGCCTCTTCTGTCACAAAACTGGACTTTAGTTTCCTCTGTTTATTCCAATTTACCGTGACAGTTTTTATATTTTTTCCCGCTGCCGCATGGGCATAAGGCATTACGTCCAACATCCGCCTTTTTTCGAGCCGGTTTTTTCTTAACCGCTTCTCCGTCTTCCTTTGGATTAACCGCTTCTCCCTTAATGACTTCTTGGCGTTCGAGGTTATTACGGATTTCTGCTTTCATAATGTATTTCGCTACATCATCTTCAATCGCAGTAATCATTGCCTCAAACATCGCAAAGCCTTCTTGCTGGTATTCACGAAGCGGATCAATTTGGCCATAGGCACGAAGATGAATTCCTTGACGTAATTGCTCCATCGCATCGATATGATCCATCCATTTACTGTCTACCGCACGGAGGACAATTACTTTTTCGAATTCACGCATTTGTTCAGCAGATAATTGCTCTTCTTTTTCATTATATTTCTGAAGAACTTTATCAATCAGGAAGGCAGAAATTTCTTCAGCATCCTTGTCTTTAAGATCAGACGCTGTTACTTCGCCTTCATCAAAGAGATTTCCTTGTGCATAATCAGCGATTGACTGTAGATTCACTTCTGTTTCTTCCTCAGTAGTTTGTGTTAATACTGCCACCGAACGTTGAATAGACGAAGTAAGCATCGTTTCAACAATGGAACGAAGGTTTTCACTATCAAGCACGTCAAAGCGTTGTTTATAAATAATTTCCCGCTGTTGGCGAAGAACATCATCATATTGAAGCAATTGTTTACGCGCATCAAAGTTATTTCCTTCTACACGTTTTTGAGCTGATTCTACTGCTTTTGATACCATTTTGCTTTGAATTGGCTCGTTATCATCCATACCTAAACGAGTCATCATCGCTTTCATGTTATCAGAACCAAAACGACGCATCAATTCATCTTCCATGGATAAGTAGAACTGAGTCATACCCGGATCCCCTTGACGTCCAGCACGCCCACGAAGCTGATTATCAATCCGTCGGCTTTCATGACGTTCCGTACCAATAACAGCCAAACCGCCTGCCTCAATGACACCATCACCCAGTTTGATGTCGGTACCACGACCAGCCATGTTTGTCGCAATGGTAACTGCTCCTAGTTGGCCGGCGTTGGCGATGATTTCTGCTTCACGCTCATGGTTTTTCGCATTTAACACATTATGCATGATTCCTTTTTTCGTTAAGTAGTTCGATATGATTTCTGATGTTTCAATGGCTACTGTACCCACTAGCATTGGCTGCCCTTTGGCGTGACGTTCCGCAATTTCTTCAACAACCGCACGGAATTTCCCATCCATTGATGCATAGATTAAATCAGCCCGGTCATCCCTGATAATTTCTTGATTAGTCGGAATGCTGATGACATTCATATTATAGATATTACGAAACTCTTCTTCTTCCGTTTTCGCTGTACCCGTCATCCCAGACAGCTTATCGTACATCCGGAAGTAGTTTTGGAAGGTAATCGTTGCAAGTGTCATGCTCTCATTTTGAATCTCGAGGCCTTCCTTCGCTTCAATTGCCTGATGAAGACCATCACTATAACGACGTCCCTTCATTAAACGACCTGTAAATTGGTCAACAATAATGATTTCGCCCTCTTGGACAACATAATCAATATCCAAATGCATCGTTGCATGTGCCTTTAAGGCTTGATTGATATGGTGATTAAGCACAACATTTGTGATTTCAAATAAGTTATCAATATTAAACGCAGATTCAGCTCGGTTCATTCCTTCTTCTGTAAGCTGAACACCTTTTGTTTTTTCATCATACGTATAATGCGTTTCTTTTGTCAGGGTACGCACAAAAGCATTTGCTTGAATATAGAGTTGGGCAGACTTTTGAGCAGAACCAGAAATGATCAGCGGAGTTCGTGCTTCATCAATTAAAATCGAATCGACTTCATCGATCACGGCATAATGAAGCGGACGCTGTGTCATTTGTTCTTTATAAAGGACCATGTTATCACGCAAGTAATCAAATCCAAGCTCATTATTCGTACTATAGGTAATGTCTGCTTGGTAAGCTTCTTGTTTTTCTTCCTTAGAAAGACCATTTGTATTCAAGCCAACCGTTAAGCCAAGAAATTCAAAGAGCTGACCCATTTCCTCAGCATCACGACTAGCTAAGTATTCGTTGACCGTCACGACATGTACCCCTTTGCCTGTTAGGGCATTCAGATACACGGGCATGGTTGATGTCAACGTTTTACCTTCACCGGTTTTCATTTCAGCGATATTTCCTTCATGAAGAGCAATCCCCCCCATGAGCTGAACGCGGAACGGGAACATCCCAAGTGCCCGCTTGGCTCCTTCACGAACCACAGCGAAAGCTTCTACTAATAGCTCATCGACACTTTCTCCCTTTTGGTACCGTTCTTTAAATTCTTCTGTTTTTGCACGAAGCTGTTCATCCGATAAAGCAGCTGTCTGATCGGCAAGTGCTTCAATTTGATCTGCCTTTTTTTCTAGACGTTTCACGTCGCGTTTATTCGGATCAAACACTTTATTTAATATATTCAGCATTCAGTAAGTCTCCTCTTTAGAAAGATAATCGACCTTATCTATAAGTGAACAGAAAATAGGACTTCTGCTTATTATCACGTAAATCACTCTGGTATCCCCTTAATATTACCACTTTACGTTTTTAGGTACAACTTCATCTATCTAAGAAAACTATGGATTTACCCATAGGGGAACTGGTAGAATGAAAATAAAGAAAAATGGAAAGTCTTCCATATAAATAGAAAGATGTAGGATGTGATGATTGTGATAGGAGAACGAGTTAAAAAATACCGGCAGCAAAAGCGTATGTCTATGACTGAAGTAGCCGATAAAGCAGGCGTTGCTAAGTCCTACTTAAGTTCAATTGAACGCAATTTGCAATCGAATCCTTCCATTCAATTTCTCGAAAAGATTTCTGCCGTATTGGATATTCCAGTTGACTCTCTATTACATGATGAGCCGAACACGGATAACTTAGATACTGAATGGATGGCGATCGTCCAGCAAGCAATGGCATCAGGTGTATCTAAAGATCAGTTCAAAGAGTACCTTGAGTTTCAAAAATGGAAAGCAACACAAGAAGATAAAACTGATCACGAAGGATGAAATAAAAAAATCCCTTAAGCAAGCCGATTTTTAACTAAAATCAGTTTGCTTAAGGGGTTTCTTCATTTAAAGGGCGCATGTTTTTTTATCTTTCCCTTGCTTGTCCTTTTTTTCTGCCTGTAAGAAGTCTTTAATTTCTTGTTGTTTGAGTCCCAGCTGCCTCGCTTGCAGAATTAATTCTACCCATTCTTGATCGAGCTTTGCTTGAACCAATCCAATCCCTCCTAAAATACCGACCGTATTTCAGGCAGCCCGGCCATCTTAGCGTAGATACCTTAGACCCGAAACTTTGCGTCCTTATTTTTCAATAAGTTTGCCTTTTTCTGCCAACTTTTTCCTTTGCCGTTCATTCATTATAAAGGAAGCGATTCAAAATCATTGTTGTTTTTTGTCGGACAATCCTAAATAGAACCAATTATTTTTTTACATTATTCTAACTATTCTCTTATCTCCACTTTAACATACAGGTAAACATTACCTATAATTTTTGTGTGTTACAGAATTTTAATGGTACTTTCTAACTTAATTTCTTTGGTACCTCTGGGTATTTTGCGTTCTCATTATTTGTGCCATATTATCAGGTTGATGTACTTTTTGTTTAGTTAAATCCTCACCACAGACAGGACAAAGCCATTGTCCCTCTTTTGAACTGCTGAATGAAGGTCTGTTACAGCTATAACAGTTTTTACGAAACATGGCCCATCTCCCTTCTGTACTTTTTGACGATAATTTGTTCTTATTTAAGAACAAGTACATTGAGTATAATGGAACCCTTTCATGAGATAAACTCTCGTAATTGGCTATTTTCTTTACGTAACATGCGTTATCCTACTATTTTTCCGAATTTTCTCTTAATTACATAGATTTTGTATTTTTATAAGAACTAATTGTTCTTAATAGAGTATAATCAGAGTAGAGAGGAGGAAAGATGATTAAATGATAGGAAAAAAAATAAAGGCGCTTCGTATACAAAAAGGGTACTCGCTGACAAAGATGGCTGAAGAAACCGATATTTCGAAGTCTTATTTGAGTTACATTGAACGTGGTATTCAGCAAAACCCCTCCATTAAGGTGTTAAGTAAAATTTCAACCTTATTAAATGTTTCATTAGAAGAGCTCATGTCACCGCCTCCTCAAGCTCCTAATATAATCGATGATGAGTGGTATGATCTATTTGCTGAAGCCATCCAAACAGGTGTGACGAAAGAAGACTTCCGTTACTATTTAAGTTTTATCCGCTTTAAAAAAGAGATTTCTAGACAGAAAAAAAAGTAACCAGCGATTCCAAGAGGAGAATGTCGGCTTTGTTCACTTTTTGCGATAGAAAAAAAGCCCCTGAATCGTAAGCCGGGATTTCCTGGCCTGACTCAGAGGCTTTCCTTATGAAAGAAAAATCCCACCATACAAGAGCGCCGCCGCAATTACATAAGCGGGATGTACCTTCCATTTATTCATCAGTAAATAACTGATGACGCCTATTACCAGCATCTGCAGAATTCCAATGCTCTCATAGGATGAAAAGAAGAAATCATAGGCCATCACACCAAGCAGGACAGCAATTACGGGTCTCACGACAACCGTTAATCGTTTAACCTTTGACGAGCCCTTGTGTTTGGTCAGAAGACCCAAGAGTCCAATCATTAAGAGCAGCGATGGTGCTACCGCAGCAAACACGCCCACGACTGCTCCTAGAATACCAGCTTGCTCAAAACCAATGTAACCCGCCATCTTGGTAGCAATCGGACCTGGCAATGCATTGCCAAGGGCAAGTACTTCACTAAATTCATGAAGCGACAACCATTCATACCGATCTACTACTTCTTTTTCAATCAAAGGAATCGATGCCGGACCGCCCCCATACCCTAATATACCCGAGATAAAGAAAGCCCAGAATATTTGCAGATAAATCATGTTTCTGCCCCCCGTTCCTTAGCATCCCGCTTGAGCAGAGCTCCAATTAACAGGGCAAAGATTAAGATGGCAGGATGAACATGAAGGACCTCCATTAGTACTAAACCACCGACTATAAAAACGATGGTCCATATCCAGCCTAGACTGGATTGTGTTGATTTTTTGATAAAATCGATGGTCATCGTCAGAAGCATAACTCCAACCACTGGCACGACGGCTGTTGACATGCCCTTTACCCAGCCTTGATCACGAAAGGCATTGAGACTCGCCAGCAGGACAATCATCAAAATGATGGTTGGAACAATCGTCGCCAGTACACCATTCACCATGCCCCACACGCCGCCAACGCGATACCCAATGTATCCAGCTAACTTCGTTGCAATTGGACCAGGCAGTGCATTGCCGAGTGCTAGGATGTCGCTAAATTCATCCGCATCCATCCATTTATATGTATCCACCACTTCTTTTTGCACAAGCGGAATAGCCGCAGGACCGCCGCCGAAACCAAGCATCCCTACTCTAAAAAAGGCCATGAAGATTTGTTTCTGTTCCATTGCTCTCACCTTTTTTTCTCTTATTCTCTACCAGGCTGCAACCATTCCATCCGTACGTGGTTCCGTTCCACCCTGTAGTACACCTGTTATGCGATCACGCCAAATAATCTGCCCTCTTCCAAACGACCCTGAATGAAGGGACACTTCAATAGTGTGCCCTCTTTCGCGTAAGTTCTCTACGGTATCAAGTGGGAAATCAGGTTCTACCTGGATGGTCTTTCCACCTACCCATTGCCAGCGCGGAGCATCAAGAGCCGCTTGAGGATGTAAGTGGAAATCAATCGTATTCATGACAACCTGCATATGTCCCTGTGGCTGCATATAACCACCCATGACACCAAATGGACCGACTGCTTCACCATCTTTCGTCAAGAAACCTGGGATGATCGTGTGAAAAGATTTTTTCCCTGGCTTTAATGCATTTATATGCTCTGGATCTAATGAAAAGTCATAACCGCGGTTTTGCAGAGCAATACCGGTACCTGGTACAACGATACCTGATCCGAATCCCATATAATTGCTTTGGATAAAGGATACCATATTTCCTTCCTTATCTGCCGTTGCTAAATAAACCGTTCCACCCTTAGGAAGGTCATAGGGCTGAGGGAGCAACGCATCTTTGCCGATTTCCTGACGGCGCGTTTCACCATATTCCGGTGACAGCAGTTGCTCAACACTGATATTCATATCTTCCGGGTCCGTAATAAATGCCTTACCATCCGTATAAGCAAGCTTCATCGCCTCAATTTGCTTATGATAGGTGTCCACTGCCTCTTTCTCTGAGAAACGAAAGCCTTTAACAATATTTAAGGCAGAAAGAGTGACAATCCCCTGACCATTCGGGGGAATTTCCCACACATCGTACCCTCGGTAGTTAACAGAAATCGGTTCCACCCATTGAGGCCGATAATTATTCAAATCCTCCAGAGATAGGAAACCATGATTTTTTATTGAAAAATCAGATATCTTTTTAGCTAACTCTCCACAGTAAAAGCTATCGCCATTCGATTCGGCAAGCTTTCTTAACGTATCTGCGTGATGAGGAGACCTCCAAATTTCTCCTGCTTTTGGTGCCCGGCCATTTGGAGCAAATGTTTTAAACCATTCTTCATATTCTTCCGTGATTAGTTCCTTTTTATAGCGCTGAAAAGCTGCGTTCCAGCTTGCAGCAAGAACCGGTGAGACTGGGTATCCTTCTTCCGCATATTGAATGGCAGGCTCCAAAACTTCTGAGAGAGACAATTGACCAAACTTTTCTGAAAGCTCTGCCCATGCTGCAGGAGCTCCAGGGACTGTAACCGGGATCATCCCATGAACAGGCATGGTCTCATATCCTCGTTCTTTCACCGCTTCAATCGAAATGGATTGTGGGGATGGACCGCTCGCATTCAATCCGAACAACTTGTCCTTCATCCACACAAGCGCAAAGGCATCACCGCCTATTCCATTTGACGTCGGTTCAACAACCGTTAAAGCAGCAGCCGAAGCAATCGCTGCATCCACAGCATTGCCGCCTTTTTTCAAAATATCTAAGCCCGCTTGTGCGGCCAGCGGCTGAGAAGTTGCGACCATTCCATTTCTCCCAAAAACAGTTTGCCTAGTCGAATTGTAAGGCTGATTGTGATAATTGAACTCCATCTTTTCACCCGCTTTATTAGTTATATTATACAAAAAAGATTATCTGTTATTTTTTTAAAAAATAGGTAAAACAAGGATATATGACCTTTTGTAACTATTTCGTTCTTTATTCTCATGAAAAAATAGGTAAAAAGTGTTATAATTATATGCGTAAATATGTATTTTTATGCCATGTTAGGAAGGGTTGTCTATGCATTATCCAACATATGAACATCCAACCACTAAGGTCATCCATGTGGTAACCGATCAACATAGTTGTCTGTGCGGAATGATTTATAATTCATTTTATCAAATGACTAGAAGAGATCTTCGTAACATCAAATTTAAAGATGTAATGAAAATCAATTGTCCAGAATGCCGCAGCAAACTTAAAGAAGTGCAACAGGATTTGATAAGTGTGAGGTCATAGGAAAAACGCAGTTCTAAAGGTAAGAACTGCGTCCATCCTGTGAGTATTGTTCAGTTTGGTTCAATCAATCCGTAGCGTCCGTCCTTACGACGGTAAACAACATTCGTTGTATTGGTATCAGCATTAGTATAGACGAAGAAGCTATGACCCAGCATGTTCATTTGCAGGATGGCTTCTTCACTATCCATCGGCTTCAAATCAAAGCGTTTATTACGAACTACTTCTAATTCATCATCTTCCTCTTCCTCAGGAAGCGTTTCAAAACTTGCTTCAAGAGGAGCAAATGTATCAGGAACGGTTGTAGTCGTTCTAAACTTACGGTTAATCTTCGTTTTATGTTTACGGATTTGGCGCTCAAGCTTGTCGGTAATTAAATCAATCGCTGCATACATATCTGCATGTTCTTCTTCCGCACGGAGTACCAAATTAGGCATTGGAATCGTTACTTCAACTTTAGAAGTTGTGTTGTTAACTTTTAGATTCACCATTGCATTGGCTTCTGGCATATTACTGAAGTATTTTTCCAACTTATCAATCTTTTTCTCAACATACTCTCTTATTGCTGGAGTTACCTCAATGTTTTCACCACGAACGTTGTAATTCATAAAGTTAGTCCTCCTTTAAATAGCTCTATAGGTATAATTCTACATTACCCCTTTGAAATCCTTCACAAACACTTATCAAAATGTGTCGAAATTTCAAAGCTTCCTGTCGAGAAAAGGAAGTTAATTTTGGTATCGCTTACAACCTTATTATATCAATAATCTCGGGAGAAAGAAAGACAGAGTTAAACTAGTAAAAGGTACAGCAGGATATTTTCGCTGTACCTTTTAAGAAATTGTATAAGGTGTTAACTGCTCTTGTACCTCTGCCTGCCAAACGGCAAAGACAGGATAAAAATGATCACGAATCAGCTTCTGTTTACCTTCACTTTTATTCCAAGTCCTCTCCAGATATTCAGCTTCCTCCACAACGAGCGAAAAGCCTTGAATCACAGAAAGAAATTCGGAATGATCATAAAAATAATGGGTTAACTGATGGTTTGCTTCATCGATTTGAGCTAGACCAGCAAAAATATCGATCAGTATGAGATCATCTTCTAGCAGCGTAAACTCATCAAAACCTGCCAGAATCGTATCAAGAATGCCTCTAACGTTGTAGAGTAATTCTGTGAATTCACGAATATACGGGTACGGAATCTCCAACGTTTCCATTAGTTTTTCTTATCATAAAACATGCCATCACCCATCACATCTTGATAGGGATTCACATATTTATCAGACGATTCCTTCTTCATACTAAGCTGCTTCAGGTCCCGCTGAATGGCATCTTTTTCAGTTTTCATTAGTCCAGCTAATTTCTTGTTCAACTCCACAGTACTCCGGCCAATCACTGCTTCATCATCTGAAAAAGGCGGAGCAATATTTGCTAACACCTCATCACGTTGACGTAACAACTCATTAACCTGAACAATCGTACCATCCCGCTTTTCTTTTGACGATTGCTCAAGAACAATAAGCAACTGCTCCGTTAAATCATGAAACTTTTTAACGACATCCATTATGCTTGTCCACTTTGAGTAAACTGCTTCTGACGATTCAGTTGGATCGCTTCTTTCCACGTATTACGGAAATCAGTCACAAACACAGTTACCTCATCAAGAATAGCAGGATCATTTTTCATATTGGCCTCGATCAACTGACGGTTCAGGTAATCATAAAGCGCTAATAAGTCCTTGGAAACCGCCACATCCATATTCAGCGTAACCATTAATTCATGAATGATATTCTGCGCCTTTAAGAGATTATTGTTCTTTTCCTGAATGTTGCCGGTCTCCATTGCTTTTTTGCCAAGGGTAATAAACTTCAAACAACCATTGTACAGCATTAACGTCAAATCACCAGGAGATGCAGTATTCACCGAGTTCTGTTGGTACGATTGGTACGGATTAGATAAAGCCATTTTTATTATTCATCCTTTCGATCTTACTTAACTAAAATATGAAGAAAGTGAGGCACTCTGGCTATTCGCTCTGTTAATAGCCGTTTCCATGGCTGTGAACTGTTTATAGTAACGGGTTTCTAGGGCGGTTAGTTTGGTTTCGAAGCTTGATATTTTCTTATCGTAGCTGTTGAGAAGCTTCCCGATAGTGAAGGTGTTATTGACTGCTGATGCCTTACCAGCTTTCGTCGTAATGTCTGCCATAGCTGTTTTAAGGTCAGCTCTTAAGCGGCGAGCAAGTCCCTGATTTTCTGTTGTTGTCCCTTCTTTTTGGAACAACTCATAAATGGCATTCGGATTCTCAGAAATCGCTTTACGAAGATTCTCTTCATTAATCTCCAGTTTCCCGCCCTCAAGATAATTTTTTGTAGTACTGATCCCAATTTGGCTTAACTGGCTGAATGTCGATGTTCCATTGACTTTGCCATAAAGAGATGACCTCATCTTCGTTAGCACACCATTTAATGTCGAATCATTCCGCAACGTTCCGCTCTTCGCTTTCTCATCCCAGAGCTTAATATCACTTTCATCCATGTCTTTCCGCTGCGCAGCCGTTAGTGGCTGGTAGGCACGATATTTAGTCTCATCGGTTTTTTCTTTAATTTTGGTGATGAGCTCGTTGTATTTGGCAACGAATTTAACGACCGTATCCATGACAGCATCCACGTCTGCAGTTGAGGAGAAGGTGACTGGATCAGTTTGGTCCTTCTTTAAAGTGATTTCCACTCCGTTGATTTGGAAGGTGTTGGAGGAACGTTCGATTTCAAGACCGTTGTATGTGAGTTTGGCGTTGACACCTTGAGTTCCTCGTTTAGCCACTTCTGCTTCAACATTATTGTCATCCATCTTTAGACCAGCTGTAAAAAAGGTGCCGGATAGAATAATCTCAGAATTAGCAGCATTGGCTTTTTTCAAATCCATATCGGGTTTCGCACCAGATACATCTCCAGTATTTTTAGCTGTAAAGGAGATTTTCTTAGACGTCGTATCATAGAAGGCTGTAACCCCAGATTCCGAATTCATTTTAGAAATTACACTGTCTAGAGTATCAGTATCCTTAATAATATACGTAAATTTCTCTAGTTCTCCTGTTTTCCCTATCGCCTCAATGGAAATGGTTTGGTCTTTATAGGTTGAAAGACTTTCCTTTGCAGAGGTAATTGTGATTGCACCGTTGCTCACCATCGTAGCAGCTGTTGCTAATTTTGGATTGCTAATCGTTCCTGAAAAATCAGAAGTCGAGCTAATATTCTTCACCGAAATCGCATCTGGAACGGAAATATTAACTGTTTTTTTGATATATGAACTTTGCTTCCCAACACCTTCAAAAATAAGGGTATCGAGTTCAAGCAGGGATTTATTGATATCGCGATAATCGTCCCGCTGCCATTCGGTAAATGTCTTCTTTTGTGTAATTGTATCGAGTGGGACCCTTGCAGCATTCATCATACTGGATACGAGGGTGTCGATATCCATTCCACTTGCTAAACCACTTATTCGTACCATGTAATCAGCTCCAGTCTATATTTTCTCATCAACCATGATTCCAACGAATTCAGTCATGGCCGCATAGATATCTAACATTTTCTTAGGTGGAATCTCTCTGATTGTTTCATTCGTTGTCTGATCAAC
This sequence comes from Peribacillus sp. FSL H8-0477, assembly GCF_038002765.1. Classification (NCBI taxonomy): domain Bacteria; kingdom Bacillati; phylum Bacillota; class Bacilli; order Caryophanales; family Bacillaceae; genus Peribacillus; species Peribacillus sp. FSL H8-0477. The sequence continues at coordinate 1,943,139 of NZ_JBBODE010000001.1, forward strand.
AACCTTCACATAATATTCATTGAGCTTTTCATGATATTGAAATTGGACGGATGTGTAGCTTGGCTCAAGAAATTTATTCATTCCTTCAACTGCCTCTTTCACCTGTTCCTTCATTTTTGGATGATTACTGTCATCTACACTCTTTTCAACTTTTTCAATGGCATCAATTTCTCTCTGATAATACGAGCTGATTCCTTCTGAGATAGCTGTTCTTTGCTGTGAGGAAAGTACGTTAGTCGTTAAACTTTCCAGCATGATTATGCCCCCAATTATGATCTGTTTATATACTTTATATCGGAGACTGCACGTTTTTATTTAGAGAAATCACCAAAAAGCCGTAGTACAGAATGTACCACGGCAATTTAAGAAATTAGGTATAAATATTAAGGAGCATTCCTTTGATCTCCCCAACAATATTTAAAACATCAAGCCCTTTCTTCTCTTTATCTAGGACTTCGTTGGTCAGATCAATTAATTTTTTGTCTACTTCTTTAACCAATTTGTAGACCTTTGTCGAGCCACGTTGATTAAAGCCGCGCTGTTCTTTGAGCTCCAGACCATTTTTGATGGCATCATCCAGAAAATCCTTCACCATTTTCTTATATTTCCGCAGATTCTCAACCGATCTTGTATCAGCCAATTTCTCGCCCTGCGCTTCAATCTCCGTCATTTTTTTACTTAGCCGTTCGAACGTCACATCTGTTCGCCGCTTATCCATTACAGAGGTAAAGGAAACGGAGTCCTTAGCCACTTCTTCTTTAAATTCAGCCCGGGACAAAGAACTATTTGTTACCCGCTGTACTTCCATCAATTTACACCTTCTTTTATTGATAAAAGAGATGAGAACTCTCTCTCAGTCATTATTTCAATAATTGTAACACACCCTGCGGCATTTGATTGGCTTGAGCAAGCATCGATTGTGCTGCTTGATTTAGGATATTATTTTTCGTAAAGTTGGTCATTTCTAACGCCATATCTAGGTCACGAATCCTTGATTCAGCTGAAGTAAGATTTTCGCTCATGACCGACAAGTTATCAATCGTATACTCAAGACGGTTCTGCACCGCACCAAGACGGGAGCGCTCGGAAGAAACTCGTTGAATGGCGTCTTCAAACAAAGTGATTGCTGAGGATGCTTTTTCAACTGTGCTGACGTCTACTGAATATTGCTTAGCTCCATCACCATTTGTAACCTCATTAGTCTCTGTATACCAAACTGATAATTTAGTTTTATCCTTTAATTCCACGGTTTGCTTACCCGGTATTTCTGAAGAAACTCCTAATTTATCAGCACTCATATCGTTAATCTCAAGAATAACTGACTGTCCAGCATTGGCTCCAGTTTGGAAATGGATAGCACCATCCTCACCTGTCCGGCTGCCGTCTAATAATTTGGCTGTATTAAACTCCGTATCGGTTCCAATTCGGTTAATTTCAGAAGTAAGCTGTGTAATTTCTTTCTGAACTTCGTCCCGGTCAGCATCTGTAATGGTACCATTTGATGCTTGGACAGCTAGTTCCCGCATCCGTTGCAAAATTTCATGCGTGGATGAGAGTCCACCTTCAGCGGTCTGAATTAAAGATATGCCATCAAGGGAGTTTCGTTCCGCCATATCAAGGCCGCGAATTTGAGAGCGCATTTTTTCAGAGATGGCTAATCCAGCTGCATCATCGGAGGCTCTATTGATACGTAATCCAGATGATAACTTTTCAAGACTTTTAGAGGTGTTTTCTGTATTGATGGATAAATTTCGATAGGCATTTAAGGCGGATATATTATGATTAATTTTCATTTTTCATTCTCCTCAGGAGTTAGTTTGTCTCATAATCTGGCTTTCGTAGGTCGACAATTTCCGGGCAGACTCTGATGGTGCAGCATGATTCATTTTCATAGCTTTATTCCAAGCCTGGACAATTGGTACAAGCACTTGCAAAACTTCTTCAATTAAGACATAATCCTTTTTCCGATTGGCAAGAATGATCTGCTTAGCTAAATAGTTATAGATTCCATCCAGTTGCTCGGCGATTGGACCTGCTTCATACTTAAGACCGACCCCGAGTCGTTGAAGGATATCATTACATCGCTGCAACTTTTCATTTGCTTTTAAAAATTGATTCTTGATGATCAACAGCTTGGCTGCTTCAAGATGATCTAGTAACGCTTCATATAAAAGAGCAGTAAGCTCCTGTGATGTCTTTTTATATAAAATTTCTTTCGTCAGGATGTCCATTTCTTCCCTCCGTCTTGTTTCTCTACTTTACTTATCGGAATTCAACTTGAAATTTCAATAGGATTTTTCCATCTCTTCGAGCAAAATAAAGATTTCAGCAATAACAGCATATAATTGTGGGGGAACACCGTCTCCTAGATCCACATCTAAAAGATTAGCAACTAGTGATGCGTCTTCCTCCATATGGATGTTATTCTTTTTTGCCAGTTCTATAATTTTCCCAGCCACTTGACCACTGCCATGGGCGATAATAGAAGGCATTTTATCTTGGGCTTCATCATAACGGAGGACAGCCGCACTTGGACCATTTACTTTCTTTCGATTAATTTGGTTCATATATTGACGGTTCATCATATCGTTAAATCAAACCCTTTCTCAGCCGCAGACTGGTGAATCGGCGGTTTTTTCTCTTCATTCACTCCGCTTTTCACCTCTTGCTCAACAGTAAAAGGCTTGAACTGAATAGCTCCCGCATGATAGCCAATTTCCTGAAGCCGCGAAAGAGCATTTTCTGCAAGAGGCTCCATTTTTTGTTGAAACTGCTTATTGTCGTTTTTAAAAGTAAGTGACAAATTACTATTCTGAGCGTTTAGCATAATCCCCACTTCCCCCATCTTTTTCGTATCTAGGACAAAATAGAGACTACAATTCTCCCAATCGATTTTTTCTCCTTTTTTCTGGGAATTCACATAGACTTTCATGTTTTCAACCTGTTTTTCCAGCAAAAAAGGAAGTTGCATGAATAACTGTTGTAGACCTGTTGAATCATGCTTACTTAGCAGTTGTTGACCGGTCAAACTAGCTGTTGTCTGCTCCACGGTCCGTACAGCATCAGGCTGGAGATTCTCTCCTTGCAGCATTCGCAATAAGGAAGCTTTTAGATTGGTTTGCTCCTGGACTTGTTTGGATGATAATAAGTTCTGAACCAAATCATTTTCATGCATGAGTCCAAGTTTTTTAATACTTTCAAAAATCTGTCTTGCTCCAGGCTCTTCTCCTGGAAACGGTTTAATCGCTTGTTCAATTTGTCTTGCCAGAAGTTCATTCGGCGAACTGTTTCTCATAAGAAGGCTTTGTTCAGAAACAAAGTGTTTCATGCGAGCGTCCGAAGGCTGAAAGATCACCTTCTCAACGCTTGCTTTAATATCTTTGACAATCGTATTGGCCTCTGGATAACGCCCCTGCTGCAGCAAGTCACGTGCCGTGGCTAACCGACTACTAGCGGTCATTAGTTTCTTCTCGGTAGCCATATCGGTATATAGTAAAAAGTCACTCTTTAAAATCGTGTTATCAAGCTTCGTAATCGTTGCCTCCAACGTTTGCTTAATAGCTGCAGGCTGCTGCTTGGCATCAATCATACTGCTGATTTGACTGAGGTTTCTTGTGATTTCCTGCCGTGTTTTTTTAAAATCAATCGTCAGTTGAGATAGTTTTTTCGTAATTTCTGTAACTAAGATATTTTTAGAATCCAAGCCAAGCGCCTGAACACTTTGATTCAATTGATACTGCTCAGCTTCAGACAGGACAAGTGTATCTTTCTGTTTAAGCTCTGGATGTGCTTTTTCTAACTCTAAAAAGGCTTCAGTAAGTTCGCGACGTGCAGCAAGCTCACGGCCTTGTTCATTTAGTTTACTAGCCTTCGCTATTGATTCTTTCATACCAGATAGGTTCAATCCATCATTGTTCTCAATAAAATTTTCCGTGGATTGCAGTACCTTAGTAAATGAGGGTTCCTTTTGAATCTGCTTAACGACCAATTGGACAGCTTTAGCTAAATCATTGTTTTCTGAATCTGCGGGTTCAATTGTTTCAACCGTTTTACTCATCGCCTGAGTCAACTTTTTCAGGGCTATTTCTTGTAGCTTTAATGCATCCTGAGCATTTTTATCCATCATTTGTTTGCCTGCTTCAAATACTTGTCCGGCTTTTAGCAATTCATTTTTTAAAACAGCAAGACTTTCTGCATTCATGCCCTTTCCTTTTAGGGAATGAATGTATTGATCAACGGCTTCTTCATATCCACCTTCTTTTAAGGCTTTAATCAGTTGATTAAATAGATCCTGTTTAGCTGCCGGTTTATATTTTTCAGAAGTGAAATCGATAGAAAGGTCAAAATCATCAATCAGCTTATGTAGTGAATCAGTAATTGTTTGGCCATGAAGCGCTTGATGAACAGCTTTTAGCTGTGTAGAAGTGATGGGGAGCTTTTTACTTTGTAAAATTCGAATGGTTTCCAGTTTCTCATTCAATGGCCCTGGTTCAGAGGTTAGAAATTTTTGGAGTTCCGATAGCGTCTCTTTCGTAATCCGACCACCATTTTTAGTCACCTCAGCAGCCGCCTGCTTCAACTCACCATTTTTACCAGGATCGACGCCTGTTTTGGTCATTAAATCGTCAACTGATTCCTCTGAGGAAGTCGCTTCTTGAGATACAGTAGTCTGTTTTACATTCAACGTCCCATTCTCATTCACATCGCCGATTTCCACATTTACCCGATCATTCGTAGGGAAAGCCCCTTCAAACTTGACCTTCATTTCTTGGCCTTTAATCACAGCCAACGCTTCTGATTCACCCAAGCGCTCCTTAATCTGCAGCGAAGTAACCATACCTTGTTTAAGCTGTGAAACGCCTGTATCTACAATCTTGTTTGCATTTAAAAAACCACTCACATTAATTTGCATATCTTCACATCCCGAACGTATTATTTATACTAGTTTTATCGGTTGAGGATTTAAGATATGAAGGGATTTTTTAGAGCTACGTGTGGGTAAATAGAAACAATTAGAGAAGTTATTCGTAGAATAGTTTATTGTATTCTTATAAACCTGGGTACTCTTTATATTTGATTTTGAGACGAAGAGTTCCTTATTAGTTGATAGTTAGATTAATTACTAGTAGTCGATAGTAAAAATCAGTAATTGAATAGGTAGGTTGTAAATGCAAAATATGCTAAACATAGCAATTAAAAGTCCAACAACCAATGCATCTATAAGGTCAATCGCATTTTTTGGTATTTTAATTATTAAAATACCCAGTAGTTTGGGTTGCAGTCGATAATACCTATTAGTTTTTTCTAGTTCATTTTCTCTAATCATAGACCATATAAAAAGGGGCTGTCCCAAGTCATTTTGGATGACTTGGGACAGCCCCTTACATATTTTTTATGATAAAAAATCCTTTTATTTACAAATTTTTACGCTCCAAAAATTTGTAATCTTAGACTGATAAGAAATTCATTTTCATATTCTTTATCATCACTTAATAAATTCAAAATTTCGACTGATGCTCTTTTACCTGAATTTCCGTCTTTTAATGTATAAACATTATTAATTGCTTTTTTCACATTTATCTTTTGTTTCTCAAATAACTCTTTATCTTTTAGTATACTATATATATTTTGGTCTTTATTTATATTTTTTATAGTACTTCTTAAAATGAACTCGTCATTATTTTCTTTTACTTGTTGTTGATTATCACAATTTAATAATAAAACATCTTTTTCAACTAACATTGATTCGAAAATCATACCACTATTATCAGTAATTACAAAATCAGAAATTTCAAAAAGAGCCAATAAGTCATTAGGTTCCACAGATATATTTATAAAATTTTGATTAATATACTCTCTTCTATACGTTTCACTATCTCTAAAAGCTGTACCATGATGCAATTTTATAATTACATTATAATCGTTTTGCAATCCATTAATCTCTTTTATCCACTTATCAATCGAGCTCAAATGACCGTAAGTAGGTGCATACAAAATATTTTTTTTTTCTTTTTCCAACGTTAAATTTTCCTTTACTTCACTAATATTTGGAATTTTTCTTTTAAACCAATTATCAAATTTCGGATTACCAACTATTGAACAATTATTGTAAATATTTAATCTTGCATAATCATAGTGACTATAGCAAAGTATTTTGTCATAAAAAACATTCCACCAAGCATAATTCCAGTATCCTTTTGCTAACATTCCATATAGCGCCCGTACATGTTTTTTAGAAATTCCTTTTAACCATGGAGAATAATATGGACTTACCATACAATCATAAATATATTGATTTTCTCTAATGGCTGAAACAGTATAAACTTCAATATCAGTTCTTTCTAATTTTTCAAGATAATCTTTTAAATCTTGATACATAATAATAGTTTCTTTATCCTTTTTAAAATTATCATTTATCACAATATGACAACTTAAACCTAATTCTAGTAATTCATTTATTATAGATTCATATACGTAATAGTGAAATGTTGTCTCTACAAAAAAGCCAATAACATATTTTTCACTTAAGCTCATATTGATATTCAATCCTCTAGTTCTTTTATAGTGTATTAGTAAATTTTAATTATAATCCAAGATCATACTCTCTCAATTCTCTTTTTAACTCTTTCTTTCCATCAAGACTCAGTATTTCTTTTTTTAGTTTCATTAATACAGTACTTTTCTCCGCTTCAACTACAATAGCTCGTTTATAAATTCCAATAAACAGACTCTCTTCTATTAAAGATAGCTTTTTACTTTTATTAAAGAATAAAGTATTTATTAATTTTTTTATTGATTTATCTGTATTTAAGTTTAAAAGTAAAGTCCTATATTTCTCTTCATTCTGTTCAATTGTTAAAATTATGAAATCTATAATACTAAATATATCTGTATGCAATATACGAGATAGTTCTGATACGGACTTTAGATTTATGATTTCTATAATTTCAGAGTATTGACCTCCAATTAAATGCATTTTTAATTTTAAGGATTCTTTTTCAATTACTGGTATATCTAGTTCTTTATAAAACAAATTTATCAATTTTAGAACTTCATTATTGGGAACATTCAGTAATACTTTAATTAATCTTGTATGAGACATTTTATTTTTAATCAGGATATTTTTATATAAAAACTCTACCAATTGTTCCTTTGAAGAATGTTTAGCTAATAAATTAATCAGTCTCGTCCAAGTATAATCATCTGAATCATTTACAGATAATGTTTTTGAATAATGATGAACAGCATCCTGATATAGCTTTTCTTTCTCATATAACTCTCCAAGATGTTTATGTGGTAAATATTCTAAGTAATCTATGCTGGAATCTGTTTTAAGTTTATCTTTTTGTGATAATATTGTTTCAAAAACTTTGATTGCTTCCTTATTCTTTCTTTGACTTTGATATATTTTCCCTTTTAAGTATTTAAAATCAACTAGTTCTATAAATACCTCTTCACTGGGTATAATTATATCAAGTGCTTCAGTATAACGTTTTTCTGCATGTAAACAAAAAATCAATCTAACTAATAATTTTGGTACCCATTCATAAGTAATACTATTTTTCAGCTGATAACCTTTCTTATAAAAGTCTATAGCTTTGCTTAACTCTCCTAAAGCCGAATACTCATTACCTAAAAAATAATAGTCAATCGCTTCTTTATGTGTTTTTTTATTTAATAATTTTAAATTACGTTGAGACTTATTTTTTTCTCTCTTTTCAGCTGTCATATAACCAGAATGATAAACTTGTAAATTAGCAATCCCCACTTTTTCCAGCGAATCATTATGCTTTAACATTTCGTGTATAGTTCGATGATACTTAATTTTTCCATTGTTCATATAGATTCTTTCATGATAATTTAACAATGTCTCTTTACCATCAATACCTAAAAAATTTAGTATTTTAACTGCTAAAATATTTTTATCTATTAAGTTTTCCTTAAGTTCATTTTTAAAATTTTTAAAACTCTCTCTTTCTACAAATTCATCAGCGTCTAAAACAAGAATCCATTCTCCTGTTGCTTTAGAAGCTGCATGATTACGTCCTTTTGAAAAGTCGTCTTCCCATTTATAATCAAAAACTAAACTTGTAAATTCATTAGCAATTTCCTTAGTTCCATCAGTTGATCCTGTATCAATTATTATAATTTCATCCACAATCCCAATTACAGACTCTAAGCATCTTCTGAGGACCTTTTCTTCGTTCTTCACAATCATACATAGAGATAAAAATGGTTTCATTACTACACTTCCTTATAAGTGGTTTAATCACAAAAAGGTTGTATCTGTGATACAACCTTTTTGTGATTAAACCTATCTCAATAAAAGAGATAGGTTTGCCAAAATTAACGTAACAACTGTAGTACACCTTGAGGCTGTTGGTTAGCTTGAGCTAACATAGCTTGTGCTGCTTGAGAAAGAATAGAGTTTTTAGTTTGCTCCATCATTTCTTTTGCCATATCCACATCCCTAATACGTGATTCGGCAGCTGTTAGATTTTCAGAAGAAGTACCTAAGTTATTAATAGTATGTTCTAAGCGATTTTGGTAAGCACCTAACTTAGAGCGTTGAGCAGATACCGTTTCAATAGCGCTATTAATTGCTGTAATAGCTGTATTGGCATCAGATTTTGTATTAATTGCTATACCACCGGATGTTTTTGCTAGATCCGTGCCAGATGCTGCTGCATTTGTTCCGGCTGCTGATGCTGCTACTCCTAAAGTGGCTGCATCCATAGCTTCAATATTTAAATTAATATTCTGATCTGCATTAGCACCAATATGGAAAGTTAAACTATCAGCACCTGAGACTGTGCTTGCACTATTAGCAGCTCCTGTTAATAGCTTTTTGGTATTGAATTCTGTATTATTAGAGATTCTTGTAATTTCATTAGCTAATTCGTCAACCTCTTTTTGAAGCTCTCCACGATCAGTATCAGTGTTGCTATCATTTGAAGACTGAACAGCCAGCTCACGCATACGTTGTAAGATATCATGAGTTTCATTTAAAGCACCCTCAGCAGTTTGGATCAAAGAAATACCATCTTGAGCATTACGAGATGCTTGATCCAACCCACGAATTTGTCCACGCATTTTTTCAGAGATTGCTAATCCTGCAGCATCGTCTCCAGCTTTATTAATTTTCATACCTGAAGCTAATTTCTCCATAGATTTAGATTGTGCGTTAGTAGCACTACCTAATTGACGGTGTGTGTTAAGAGCTGCGATATTGTGATTGATAATCATTATTTGTTTCCTCCTTGAGTTTTATATCCCACATCCATGTGGTTTATTTGGTTTGCAGCGTTTCGTCATGTGTAAGTCGGCCGCCTATACTTGATTCAACGCTACATAAGTAATATCGGAGGAGTTGATTGTTTATTTAGCAGTTTTTTGAAGTTTATTAATTTTTTTTCTTAAAATATTCACTGAGGCTGGTGAGGATAGTAGCTTCAGATTTCAATGCGTCACCATTTTCTTGCTGAATGGCGAGGTAGATTTCTTTGCGGTGGATTTCTACCTGCTTGGGTGCGTTGATTCCGAGTTTGATTTGCTCACCGTCAACGGAGAGCACGGTAAGTTCAATATCGTCACCAATCATAATCGATTCATTTACCTTCCTTGTAAGTACAAGCATTTATTTCCCCTCCTGATCAGGTATCAGCAGCTGGCGCATGGAGAAGGTAGTGTCATTGGTGATGTATTGTTTGGCTAGTCTCTTTTTGTTATTAATGACGATTGGAGCCTGTAAGTTAGCCGTGGTTTTAGCAAACGGTTCTCTCACCGTTAAAATGGTATAGACTAAAACCTCTTCCTCCGCTTCAATTTGCAGCGATGCCAGCACATCGTCAGTCAGTTTGACATTATATTCAGGAAACACTTCAAATGGACTTGTGATAATAAAGGCTACCTCAAGCGTTGATACCGATTGTAAGACTAGTAATGATGTATCTTCTAAAGGCAGGATCACGAATTGTATTTCATCAAGGAATCCAGGCATGCCGTTTTCAAATGTGTAAATACCTTCATTTGATATCTCCGTATCGCCATGGAATTTGGTTTGAATGTTCATATAGTCAACTCATTTCATATAGTTAGTTTGGAATATAATAAGAGGAGCGAGCTCATCTTTCTGCTGCTCCTCTCTATTATGGGAAAAATATTCTCTAAAAACAATTAATTACTATTCTATACAGTTACAAAATCTATTTCTAATTGGTATTTCTCTAACACCTCTGGAGTGACTTTTCCTGGTGTGTATTCATGAATCGGCTTTTGCGTTTGGACCTGGATATTCGGTTTCTGCACTTGAACATCAATATGCAGTTGTGATGGCTGGTAATCCGTTCGAACACTGAAATGTGAAGGCAGCCAGCCGATGTTGAACTGCTTCACCTCACGTGCACTGTTTGCTTTTGCTTGATGAGCAATAGTATTACCTTTATATTGTATGTTTTTTAGTTGCGTTCCCTGCTGCGATCTTCTCGCGAGACCAGACATCCAGTCACGATAGCCGCTTTGTGCTGCTTCTTCTGTTCTCCGAAATACACTCTTTAAATCAACATCTTCGCGAGCCTTCGTCTGGTCGATCGTCAGCCTGCCTGGTGTCGTCTGCATCTGGACGATGGCTTTTGGTTGCTCGATTGTTTGGATGGCCTGAGGCTGTTCAATCCGCTGGTTCGGTTTTTGAATATCCAAACCAAGTTTGATAAAGGTAGACTCCATTCGAATTTGCGGAATCTGCATGCTTACCTTCCTCCTTTTAAAAAAGAGCTATCCTAGAAGGAATAGCTCATCGTAAAAAGTCCAACAGCGTTGGCTGGATGATTTTTGCTCCGACACTAAGGGCGGCGTTATGAATGCTTTCCTGTGTAGTAAGATTAAGAATTGCTTTTTCGATATCAATGTCTTCATTCTTGGAAAGGATCTCTGTAGCAAAGACTTCTTGCTGTTTCAGACGGTCACTCATCAAATCTACTCGGTTTTGACGGGCACCTACCTGAGCCTGTACAGAAAGAAATAAATCGATTGTACCATCAAGGTCTTTGAGCCTGTCATCAATTGAACCTTCGTTGTTAGTCAGGTCGTCAATTGTTTTCTGGATGCTGCCATCCTTACCGAGTGTATCTCCAAAGAGTTTTTGTCCATTCGTATTAATTTGGATGGAAATCCCTGAAAATACCTCTAACTTAATTTCACCTTCACCGTACTTCTTGTCAATCGATGGCTTTACATTCGTATCAATTCCATTAAATATATACTTACCGCCAACTTGGGTGTCTCCAAGATCGGTTAAATGCTCTTTTATCTGGATTAGTTCTTCTGAGATACTCTTCCGCTGATCAGCAGTAAGTGTTCCAGTGCTTGCCTGAACAGTTAATTCTCTGGCCCGCTGTAGTGCGGAAACAGCCTGAGAGAGAGTCGAATCTGTCGTGTCCACCCAGTTATTCGCCTCACCGATATTCCGGCTGAATTGCTCAATCTGGTTTAATTCGGTCCGGTAGCCCATGCCAAGCATTGCAGCTACTGGGTCGTCCGAAGGCTTCGTGTATTTCTTCTGCGTATTTATTTGCTCTTGAAGCTTAGCAAGATGTTCATAGCTTTTGCTTAGGTTATTCACCATATTATTGGAAAGCATCGATTGTGTTACGCGCATATCCATTCACTCCTTATCGGCCGCCAGTGCCCAATCCGTTTATGATTTTATCAAGCATTTCATCTACCATGGTTATATTACGTGCAGCCGCATTATAGGCGTGCTGGAATTTAATCATGTCTGTCATTTCTTCATCTAATGAAACTGCACTGACTGACTGACGGTTCTTTTCTACCGATTCAGAAAGAGTGATGGAATTAGATAAATCCTTTTGAGCTCCTTGCGATACAACCCCGAGCTTGCCAATAACACCTGCATAGAAGGAATCAAGATTGCCAGTCAGACCTTCAGGTAAGATATTACCGGCAATTTTGTAGAATTTATACTCGCTGAAGTCCACCGACTTTAACTCGGCAAGTAATTTCGCATTACTATTATCACCAGATGCCCCGCTTTTTTCCCCTGCTGCAATTAATGAAGGATTCTTTAGAATTTCTGGATTAACAACAAGCGTTTTAGCCGCATTGCCTGTATCAAATTTAAAAAAGTCTAAATTAGATTTTTCCGTCTTCCCTAAACCATATCCCTCACTATGAATCTTATTAAACTCAGTCGCAAATGCCTCGGTCATATTATTTAGGTTCTTCAGCATATCCGGATAGATTCCTTGAACGGTATCTACCCCACCAACCTGACTTATATACCCATGACTCTCAATCAAACCGGCAAGTTTCCCGGAAAACTTATATTCTGAGAGTTCTTGATTACCAAATTTGACGCCAGTTACCATTGCTGGATCTTTACCTTTTTCATATTTTACTTCTGCTTTAGTCGTTCCGAGCATCCCTGTTTTATTAGCTCCAACCAGGTTGATAGGAGGGGAGTAGGATTTGCCGTCATTGGCTACGACTTCTATGTTATAGAGACCCTCTGCGATATCTTTTGCAATACCGTAGTTATCGGGCTGAACTTTTGTCACCTTGATATTGATTAATCCCGACAATTCGTCCACCAGTAGGTCACGCTGATCATATAAGTCATTTGGCAGGTAGCCATGGGGTTCAATGGTGGATATTTCTTTGTTCAGCTTTTCAATATTACCGACCAGGGTATTGATTTGTTCAGCTGTAACATTTATTTGATCTTTAATATCCGATTGGACAGAGGTAAGCGAACTATGGTAGTAATTCAACGTATCTGCAACAGTCTGTCCACTTGCCGCAGCTACTTCTCTCGCACCTGAATTATCGGTATTGCTGGTTAAATCCTGTAGGGAATTCCAAAACTTAGACAGCACGCCTTGGAGACCGCTGCTTCCTGATTCGTCCATAATCCCTTCAATTTTACCCAGTGATTCACTCATGGAGCCGTAATAGCCAATTTTATGATTTTGACCACGGTATTGGGCATCAAGAAAACTTTCTCTGATCCGTTGAACGGAATCAGCTTGTACACCTGTCCCAATTTGTCCTGGAATCATTGGATTATTCATTCCAACGGCCGGAAAAGAGGTGGTTTGTGATAGATTGACTCGTTGTCGCGAATAGCCTGGTGTATTTGCGTTCGCGACGTTTTGTCCAGTTGTATATAAGGCGCTTTGTGCCGTTGACATCGCACGCTTTGCGGTCTCTAGCCCCATAAAACTTGATATCATGTTCAGGTCTCCTTTTCTTCAATCATGCTTTTGAATCAAACATACTTCGTGAACCTCGATTTGGTTGTTGCTGCACTGGCTTTTCGTAATTAAATTCCTGCTGACTGGGCCTGAACATATCAAGCGAAACATTAATGAATTGCAGAGATTGATAGATTAATTGTTGATTAAGCTGATTTTCTTGCTTCAAACTGGATACCTCGACTAGCAGTTTATTTTTTAATGTTTCTAACTGTGTGCGTTCTGACTCGTCTGCCCACGCACTAAGATCGGTCAGTGTCGTTGTGGTAATTGGAGCGTTCTTGCTTTGAAGAAAGGCTTTGACGGCATGTTCCCGTTCTTTATCCGTCTGTTCAATTGCCTTCAGCTGCTTTTGTTCATCAATCAATAATTGGCTGAGGGCATCTGTGTCATTTTTCTTGATGATTTCTGTTTTTAACTTAGCAAGACTGTTTATGCTCTGATAGAGCATAATGAGCTTTTCCAGTGAGGTAACAATAGCTGTTGCTGACATGATTTTCTCTCTCCTACCAAATGATTGTGAATACAAATTTGACGGACGGCTGTTCCCTGTCAGGTTAAGTCCGTCCGTATGTACGTCTTATTTATTTGAATAAAAGTCTAAAATACTCTTCGCTGTGTCACTTGCATTCATTTTGTATGTACCATTTTCAATTTGGCTTTTCAGTTCATCCAGCTTGTTTTGGCGTTCAGCAGAAACCTGTGAAACTTGCTGCATTTTCTTAGCTGATGCTGAAATTTCTACCTTATCTTTTGGCAGTGGTGTTGTTTTCGTTGTATCTACTTTGTTAACTTGTCGATTGTAAGGGTTTACCCCTGAAGTACCTATTGGATTTATTTTCATTTCGTAACCCTCTCCTTCAGCCGATTTTTATAACTCTATATTACTAGTATCGGTCATCACTTTGTTTTTTTAATTAAAATGACATATATTTTTGTTGACATCTTTTTCATACTTTTGTCGAATTCAGGTATTTTTTCCTAGTGTGTATATTTCCCGTCGTACGTGCTGGTTACGTGTGTTTTTTTCACAAAAAAATTATCCATATTCACAGCGCGTGGTAAGCAAATCATAAAAAAACAGTTACTTCAGCCTATAAAAAATCCATCACCTCTTCAGTATTTGCTGATTTCGTGTCAAATACCCTATTCTCCTTACATATAAAGGTTCAAATCAAATCAATAGTCCTATTTTTTTAAAAGCCTTTAGTCTTATACCCATAAAAAACCAGCCGAAATCATATTCCGACTGGTTTTTATTAATTCTTTATATAGTAGGTATTTTTTTTATCACGTTCGATCATTTCTTTGCGGCGATCTTCTTCTTTCTCAAACGTTTTTAATTCTTTGTTGAAATTCTGACTGCATTCTTTACACAGCCTTCCTTCATTTATCGGTTTTCCGCATTGTTCGCATGGAATTCCCAGATTAGGAAACTGCGCTAAACGAAGCTTTCCAGATTTAACAAACCGAATAATTAATTCCTCTTCAACTTCAGTGGCTTCGACAACTTGCGCCATCGTTGCCGTCCGATTAGAGCTCTTACGAATAAATTCATATACCTTATTAAACTGAGCTTCTTCTTCCTTATAACAAGCATCGCAGACCATACGAAATGTCGTTTTAACAAAAAGAGCATCGCAATTCGGGCAATTAGCTAAATTCATGATTATTCCCCTTTCCGTACATAAAGTTCCTACACTTACTATATCGAACAGTTACTAATAAAAGTAAAGTCCCTTCGAAATGATTTTTTTACCTTACTAGAGTGATTGACTTTACATCATAAGCTCCCTCAAGCCTCAAGACCCGCGCTGCTTGCCTAAGTGTTGAACCTGTTGTATAAATATCATCAATCAGTAAAAAATGTTTTCCCAGAATTTCTTTATCTGAAAGTACTTGAAATACTTGTGCCAGGTTGATTCGTTCATCACGTGTTTTTTTCGATTGTTTTTCTGAATGAGTTCGCTTCAAATACTCCTCACAGGAATAACCCGCCATTTCCGCCAGTCCTTTCGCCTGATTAAAGCCACGTTCTCTTAGCCGCTCATCGCTCAGTGGAATCGGGATGAGATAGTCAAAGTCCATCTTTGCCAATTGTTGCATCAGATACGGTGCAAAGGCACCAGCAATTGCATAATCACCACGGTATTTGTATTTCGCAATGATTTCTTTGATAAAGTCATTATAGATAAACAGCGAATGGTTACTGCTAAGACAGCCGCTCCACATAGAATCACGCTCCCAACGGATGCAGTCATAACACAGAGAATCCTGCGATTCAGCTAAATTTCTTGAACAGATTCGACATCTGTCACCAGTAATTATTTCAAATTTATCATTACATGTATCACAAACTGCTTTTTCATTCACTTTTAAAAAGACACTTTTCCAAGATAACTCCTGACGCATTTCTTTATTACATAGCAGGCATAGTTGATTACTAAACATCCAGCAGCCCTCGTTTATGCGCTTCTTCGTTCATCCGTCTAATATGAGAAACAGCCTCAACCATATCTTTGCTTTTCCCGTAATGAAAAAAGGTCACGTTCCCTTGGCAATGTTCCTTGCTGCGGCCAACCCTTCCTGCAATCTGGACCAGCGCACTTTCAGAAAAGACGTCATGCTCTGCCCCAATGACCGCCACCTCAAGCCGGTGAATGGTGACTCCCCGCTCTAGGATGGTTGTAGTGAGTAAGCCAGGGAGTTCTCCAAGTCGGAGCGAGATTACTTTTTCCTTTCGGTTAGGATCAGCAGAGTGAACAGACTGAAGGAGTGGATGAAGTTGTTGAAACAGTGGTAAACAGCTATCCATGACAGCGATGCTCGGGAAGAAGAGTAAAATGGGGATATTTTGTTGAAGCCGATGCAGCGTCCAGCGCTTCAACTCAGGGTCAAGTTTTCCCTGTTGCAGCTGCTTCTGCCAGTTGCCGCCCCATTTTAGTTCAGGAACCGGGATGGGCTGACGGTGAAAGCGTGCCGGTATTTTCACCGCAGAAAGCTTGCCGATTTTGTAATCATGCTGCATCTTTTTTGAAGGAGTGGCAGTTAGATAAATGGTTGAGGAGTTAGCCTTTTTTGCTTTACTAACAGCATATTGAAGCGAGGCGTCTGCGGAATAAGGGAACGCATCAACTTCATCAATAATGATGACATCAAAGGCACGTTCGAAACGGAAAAGTTGGTGCGTGGTAGAAACAACCAGCGGCGATTGCTTATGCCGATCCTCACTGCCTCCGTACAGAGCGGCGACTTCTACATGAGGAAACGCTGTTTTCAATCTCGGCGCCAATTCAAGGACAACATCCGTACGTGGCGTGGCGATGCAGACCCGCTTTCCCGTGATCAGTGCACTTTCTATGCCACGAAAAAGCACCTCTGTTTTCCCGGCACCGCAGACAGCCCAAACGAGCAGCTCAGCATTAGCCGATATTGAGGTAACTACCTGGTCTGAAGCCGTTTGCTGCCCTTCAGATAATGTCCCTTCCCAAGCCATGACGTTCCCTGGAATAGGATAGACCCTCTCTGGTCCGCTCCAGGTATACAGCTTTGCACACTCACTAACCCGTCCCATCATGATACACGCTCGACAATAGGTACAGTCTGAGTTGCATAAACTGCAGGGAAATGACGCGAAAAGCCGCTGATCAGTGGAGCCGCAACGGCCGCAAAGCCATTTTCCCTTATCTTGCATCACACCGAATTTAGCTTTGACATACCCTTGATGAAGATGTTCAGTTAATAAGTCTAATTCGAATGGGATTTCCAAGGCCAATAACGACCGGCCAGATAAATGATAATGAAGATCTTTGCTGTAGGAAAACGGGGAAGGTTCAGTAGAAGAAATATCGGGGATACTGGTCATATATAACCTCCTTTTCTACCCTAGCTATTCGACGGAACTTTAAAAAGTCCTTCCATTATGAGTTTTAATCTTCATACGTAAGGTCTTGTCCGTATATCTATCTGCATCGGATTCACTTTCTGGACAAAACCTCCTTTCGATTAACGTTTTATTGTGGAATCGAGTCATCTTGGCGTTACTTTGAACTGGGATTCCCTTGTTTAGAGCAGGCTGCTTCCTCTGTTGGAGCGCTTTTGGGATCTTTTGTGCGCTTCAGGCCAATTCGTGTGCGCTTATGGGATTTTTTGTGCGCTTCAGCTCATTTTGTGTGCGAAACTGCCATTTAGATGTGCGGATCGCCAAAACAGCTGCGGGGATGGGCTTGCCCAAATAGAGTATCTAAAGGTCATCTGATTTTAGACTCCCAATTTTACTAGACAATGATACACTTTCTGGACAAAACCTCTTGCAGCTAACGTTTTATCACGGAATAGAGTCATCTTGGCCTTACTTTGAACTGGGATTCCCTTGTTGAGAGCAGGCTTCGTCCCCAGTTGGAGCGCTTTTGGGATGTTTATGTGCGCTTCAGGTCAATTCGTGTGCGCTTTTAGAATTTTTTGTGCGCTTCAGGCTAATTCGTGTGCGAAATTGCCATTTAGATGTGCGGATCGCCAAAACAGCTGCGGGGATGTGCTTGCCCAAATGGAGTATCTAAAAAGCATCTCGATTTAGAATCCCAACTTCGCTAGAGAATGATACACTTTCTGGATTAAACCGCCTGGCCGACAACATTTTCGAGGGAATGCGGTCGACTCTGCGTTACTTTAAACTGGGATTCCCTTGTTTAGAGCAAGCTTCTTGCTCAGTTGGAGCGCTTTTGGAAGTTTTATGTGGCGCTTCTAGGATTTACTGTGCACTTCAGTCTGATTACTGTGCAGAACTTTCCTATTTCTGTGCACTTCACCTCGATTTGTGTGCAGAACTTTCGATTAACTGTGCAAAACTCCAAATTTTCTGTGCAAACCACTCAATCCCCCTAAAACTCAAAAAACGTCCCGCCACTTTCAGCGGGACGTTCAGTTTAGTTAGTTTACTTTATACCAGCCCATGCCCATAGAGCCTTCGCCTAGGTGGGTGCCGATGACAGGTCCGAAGTAGCTGATGTCGAATTCGACTTCTGGGTACTGAACCTGTAGTTCGGCTTTCCATTCGATTGCCTCTGCTTCGCGTTTTGCGTGAATGATGACGGCTTTGTATTGGCCATTGTCTTCTTTCATCGCCTCGCCAAGCAGTTCAGCAATCCGTTTCATCGCTTTTTTCCGTGTGCGAATCTTTTCAAAAGGGACTATGACTTTGTCTTTGAAGTGAAGCAGCGGCTTAATTTGCAGTACACTGCCAATAAGAGCTGCAGCTGCACTCAAACGACCGCCTCGCTGAAGATGACTTAGATCGTCGGCCATGAAAAAGGCATTTAACGATTTTTTGATTTCATTCATGCGTTCAATAATCACTTTCGGCTCTTTTCCGTCCAGAGCCATCTGAGCTGCCTCAAGAACATAGAAGCCTTGAACACGACAACTCAGTTCTGAATCGAATGCATAAACGTCTATCCCGTCCACCAATTCCCCTGCTGAAATCGCTCCCTGATAAGTACCGCTGATTCCACTTGAGAGGTGAATGCTGATGATTGCATCATAGTCCTGCTTCAATTCTTCAAATCTTTCCATAAACTGTCCGGTCGATGGCTGTGAAGTCGTTGGAAGCTTCTCTACCTTTTTCACTTCTTCATAAAATTCATCTGCCGTAATATCAATTTCTTCTCGATAAGCCTCTTTGCCAATGATAACGTTAAGCGGGACCATATGTATGTTTAATCGTTCTCTAATATCTTTAGGAATATATGCAGTACTATCCGTAACAATTGCCGTCTTCATAAACGTCTATCATCCTCATTTCCGATATCTTTTTCCCAAAAATGGGCTGACCTCTATCATAGCTGAAAATATTCCCAATTGCATTAATAAGTTTGTGGAAATACTCTCCTTATTAAGCAAAAAAAAGTGCCTTTCCACAGGGAAAGGCGACTTCTATCAATCAATCTATTATTTCACTTCAACCCAGCCGTTTTTAATTGCAAGAACAACAGCTTGAGTCCGATCATTTACATTCATTTTTTGAAGGATGTTACTCACATGATTCTTCACTGTTTTTTCACTAATGAACAGTGTTTCACCAATGCCGCGGTTACTTTTACCATCAGCAAGGAGCTGAAGTACTTCACATTCGCGGCGTGTAAGCAGATGCAATGGCTTTCTGATCTCCGGTGCATAACGCTCGTTACCAGAATGTTCTTCCATAGCCAGTCTGCGATATTCTTGAACAAGATTATGGGTTACCTTAGGATGTAAGTAAGAGCCGCCGTCTGCGACTACTTTAACTGCATCTACTAACGCATCTGCATCCATTTCTTTCAATAGATACCCTTGTGCACCTGTTTTTAGTGCATGTGTTACGTAGTTTTCATCATCATGAATAGAAAGAATGATAACTTTTGTATCTGGGTAGCGTTCGATTAACATACGAGTTGCCTCGACTCCGTTAATCCTCGGCATATTAATGTCCATGATCACTACATCAGGGTGATGGGCCTCAACTAAGGCCATTGCTTCACTTCCGTCATCGCCCTCTGCTACTACGTCAAATGACGCTTCAAAATCTAAAATGCGTTTTACACCTTCACGAAAAAGTTGATGATCGTCAATAATAATAATATTTGTTTTCAAATGTGACGCCCCCTTGTTTCCTTGGTACTTCTATTTTTAATTTTCTTGTTTATATGGAACCTGGATACACACAAGTGTGCCTACACCAGGATGTGAATCAATCGTTAGCTCTCCTTCGAGCAGTTCAACTCGTTCACGCATTCCCATTAATCCAAATGAACCTTCTTTTTGGATTGAAGAATCAAAGCCGATTCCGTCATCCTTTATCATTACCATTACGAGCTCAGCGGCAATTGAAAGCTTGACCTGAATATTTTGCGGTTTTGCATGTTTAAGAGCATTCTGAATCGATTCTTGAACCAATCGGAAGAAAGCGACTTCCATGTCAGATGGCAAGCGTTTTTCTTCACCAATATTAATAAAACTTAAATGAACACCCGTATTATAATCTTCGGTTGTTTGCAGATATTTTCTGAGGGTAGGAATCAGTCCCAAATCATCCAGCGCCATCGGTCTTAAATCATAAATAATTCTGCGAACCTCATAAAGTGCGTTTCGTACCATTACTTTTAGGTTACGAATCTCTGCTAAAGCTTCTTCACCACTACGTTCTCGGTAAATTCGATCAATCAGATCCGAACGCATCATCACGTTAGCAAGCATTTGAGCTGGACCATCATGAATTTCACGGGAAAGTTTTTTTCGTTCTTCTTCTTGTGCCTCAATAATCTTTAAACCGAAATCCTGTTTTCTTTTAGCATCTTCAAGTGCCTCCCCAACAAATTTCAAATCGCTCGTTAGGTAATTTAACACCACAGATATTTGAGAAACAAGATGAGCTGCCCGGTCGATTGTTTGTAAAAGACTCTTTAGTCTTCTCTCCAGATCGTCACGCCGATCACGAAGCTGCCTTTCTAACTGACGAGTCATCTGCAAATCTACTTGTAGTTTATGGGCTCGTTCATAGGCATCACGAACTTGTTCTTCAGAAAACTTATCAAAGTGCATACTCACTTCAGACAAACGCTTCCTAGCAAATCTGGCCTTTGTATCCAAGATGTCACTTTCCTCAATCACATCTCCAACTCTGACGCGAATTTGCTCCAGTTCTTTTGCCATTGATTCATAATCTTTTCGGCATTGTTCTTCAATTTCAAAGATATCATCTTTACTGCTTCCCACAGTGCTAATCATGGTTTCTAATATCATGTCCAATGCTTTAACATCGACTTTTTTCATGGACATAGAGACCCCTCCACCTGCACCAACAATTTTCACTGCATCAGTTTTTATATGTCGGTTTATGTACACTTATTTCATTCCTTTTCATTATTAGAAATGTCTCATCCTGTCTACTTGATCAGTTCTTGTCATTTCCAATAGCCAACCATTACAATTTACACACTTACTATTCGAATTGTATCAAAAGAACGTACATTACATCATTAACTAAATATTGTTCAGCTATTTTTGTCGAATTTTCTTGTAATCGGATAGAATCTTCCTATTTTTAAACTTACTAGAAAGTTCTAGTCTATTCTATTATCCTAATGCATTATGTATAAAACAAGCAAATCGAAGGATAAATCATAATTAGTCGATAAAGATAATTATTTTAAATTTGGCAAACGTTGAAACCCTTGGTATTACTGGGTTTTATAAGTAACTGAAATCAAATGTCGAAAAAAATTGATTGATTTTTACGGAAAATATTCTTTTAAGCATATGTAACTAAGTCAATATATATAGGAATTCTTTCATTATATCATGTGAAAACTTACATTATGTTAAGATACCAATACATATTCTTACGGTTTGATTACGGATAGGATAATCAGCAAAATTGATTTGCTCGTATAATCCCTAAGCCTTATACTAAATGAAACAAACGAACGGAAGGGTGACAAAGGATGCTCTCTGAGTATTTAACGGTAAAGGGAACAGCCATTCATGAAATTATTATAGATAAATCACGTTTTATTGCTCATATTTCACGTACTGAGACCGAAGAAGAGGCTCAAGCATTTATCGCCTCCATTAAAAAAAGCCATAAAGATGCCACGCATAATTGTTCAGCCTACTTAATCGGGGAACGTGATCAGATCCAAAAAGCACTTGACGATGGCGAACCAAGCGGCACAGCAGGTATCCCGATTCTTGAGGTGATTCGCAAAAAAGGACTGAAGGATACAACTGTTGTTGTCACACGTTATTTTGGAGGAATAAAACTCGGTGCAGGCGGATTAATTCGTGCATACAGCCGATCAGCATCTGAAGGAATTAACGCTGCAGGTATCGTTGAACGTACACTTATGAAAGTAATGAACGTTCAAATTGAGTATCATTGGCTTGGTAAGCTTGAAAATGAATTACGTGCATCAACATATCTCATTAAAGACATTCAATATCTTGAAAAAGTTTCTGTACTTACTTTTGTAAAAGAAGACCTCGTCGAAACATTTTCTAACTGGATAACAGAACTGACTAACGGACAAGCAGAGCTTACAGAAACAGACACTCAATATCTTGAACAAAGTAAGGCTTAATCGTTTCTCCTTCAACTATTCCTATCTTTAGTATTTTTACCAGTAAACTTCCACATGAAAAAGAGAGATTTATTTTACTCATTGATTAAATCAAGGTAGAATATAATTCGGTATAATTATTACCCCACAGTCGGAATGATTAAACTACTTATATTCTTATACTATGAAAATGACATTCTATGGAATGACTTTTAAAGGAGAAGAAACAATGTCTACTAGAAGACGTGTATATAAAGTGAAAAAAACTAGAAGGAAAAAACGAAGAAAAGCTCTTTTATTTTTCATTCCAATATTGATTCTAGTTCTAGCAGCCTCTTCGTATGCAGCCGTTTTATATACGAAAGCTCAAAATATATTTGATGCATCTTATGAATCAGTTGGTACATCTTCTAAACGAGATGGTGCCGTTAATCCCATGGCAGACAACATATCCATATTGTTTATTGGTGTGGATGACAGCAGTGAGCGAAATTACCAAGGTAACTCCCGTTCAGATGCGTTGATGCTTGCTACTTTCAATAAAAAACAGAAATCAATTAAACTCGTGAGTATTCCTCGTGACTCGAATGTATATATTCCTTCACGAGATACAACGTCAAAAATAAACTCAGCACATGCTTTCGGAGGACCAAAATCAACAATTGAAACAGTCGAGGAGCTATTAGATGTCCCGGTTGATTATTATGTCAGAATGAACTTTAACGCCTTTATTGATGTCGTTGATGCATTAGAGGGTATTGACGTTAATGTCCCTTACGAAATCAACGAAATGGATTCCAACGATAAAAAGGGCGCGATTCATTTAGAACCTGGCCTGCAAACCCTTGATGGTGAAGAAGCCTTAGCTATTGCACGTACTCGTAAGCAGGATAGTGATATCCAGCGCGGAGAACGCCAACAAGAAATTCTCAAAGCAATTGTGGCCAAAGGAACTTCAGTCAGTGCCGTATCAAAATATACCGATGTAATTGAAGCTATTGGAGACAACATGACCACAAACCTTAAATTCAGTGAAATGAAATCTTTCATTGAATATGTAACAACCGACAAAGGTCTAGATATCGAATCCGTCAAACTTGAAGGTACAGATAACACAACGAGCGGAACCTATTACTACGAGTTAGACCCAACTTCCGTCGAAGAAACCAAACAAACACTACAGTCTCACATGAATCTCAAAAACACGACCACCACAGATGAAATAGAAACCTACACCAACTAACAGATCAAGGCTGCCCATAAAAATATGGGCAGCCTTTTTTTTGTATCTCCAAACGGGTCTCAATTCTGCCCGTACTGGAGTTTATTCTTCCCTAACTTGGTTTTATTCTTTCCTTATTCATGTTGATTCTCCCTTAGAAGATCCTGGCTCTATAACCGTTCAATTTGTCTGGTTTGGCTTTTAAAAAAGGGTATCTTTCTCTTTTGGGTTTGGTTCTGAAGGGTTTTTCTTTTGATGACTATTTTGGGCAAGACATGCTTCAGCTTTGCTCCAAAACTAGACTTTTAGCGGGATCCAGTACTGCCATCTGCCATTCTGCCCGTACTGAAATTTTATTCTTCCCTAACTTGGTTTTATTCTTCCCTTATTCACGTTGATTATGCTCGTTCAGTTATTCTGGTTTGGCATTTGATTAATGGTAAAATTAGTATAAGGAATGATTGGAGGGAACTATGAAGAAATGGGAGAAAGCATTAATTAAGGATATGACGGAAGCCTTTAGGCCTGGAGCCGAGTGGATACCCCGTCCAAAGCACCCTCGATTAAAGGTAGCCGCGGTGAAACCGAAGGAAAAACAGACCTAACAGGTCATAGCGACCTATCTCCTTCAACCTAAAAAAGGGAGTCTCCGAATATGGAGACTCCCTTTTGTTTAGGATTTGCTGACTAGTACTTTTTCGTCGTCTTTTTCTGTGTCTGGTTGGTCGTTTTCTTCTTCTTGATCTGATGTGTTTAAGTCTGTCATTGGGATATGGTCAGGGTCGTTGTTTTCGTCCTCTTCAAGTGGTTCGTTGAGGATGTGGCTTAGGATTCGACGATTGTTTTCCATGTCTTGATACGAGAAGATCAGTTTCTTCCTGGAAACGACGTCAGAGCGTTCACGGAAATTCTCTTTAACGACCTCTTCAAGCTTCATGAGCAAGTCTTGTTGAGTGTAGACAATGTCACCTAGGAACGTTTCTTCAATAGGCCTTAAAATTCCATTGGCGAAGAATACATCTTGATCAAAGTGGTAATAAATCACTGGCTTGCCTAGAAGGGTGAAATCGAACGATACAGATGAATAATCTGTAATCATTAAGCTGTTTTCCTTCAAGAGGTCTTGTACCATTTTTGTCCCTAATTCAATTAAATGAATTCTTGGGTTATCAAATGACACATTTTCAATGATATATTGCTGCATCCGATAATGCGGATAGAAGTTTAATTTCAAATCATTTTCTTCAAGGATTTGTTTCAATTCATCGGATTGAAGGAATTTCATGTATTTCTCGAAATACAATGATTCCATTAAACGGTCTTCATTAATGATCCATTCACGCCAAGTTGGGATTAATAAAATCTCCCGTTTAGGCTGATGATTTTCCTGAAGGCGGTCAAAGCGTGACAGTCCAGTTACAATGACATCTTCATTCGTATAGCCGAGTTTACGCTTAACCATCCGTTTTTCATGACCCGATGACACGATAAACAAATCGAAAGGATAACGGTAGTATTTCTTATGATACTCGACATTTTTTCGACCTAATACTCCATGCTGAAGGAAGACCTTCTGTGCATTGCGGTAATTTTTAATTTTAATTCCCTTAAACGGCAGAATATAATCGAGATCATGCGTACCAATTAATCTTGATGCACGCAAGCTCTTCTGAATATGCTCCCGGCTGCCTATATACAGCACGTGTTCTGGATCATTCAAACGTTCGCTGTCGAGCGCGCCCTTTTCAATGACATAATAAATTTCTTTTTCAGGGTAATGTTCGCGCATATATTTAAAGAATTGATAGCCATTATCTTGAGCGGTATCCGGACGTTCACCGACTAACCAGATGTCTTCATTTGTTTCTTTTTCAGCAAATTCTTGAATTTCTGCGTATTGATCCTGTTCGTACATAAAGCTTTCTAGCTTTAGATTTCCTTTAGGTGTCGTTGTGATATGGTATTCAATTACATGATCGGCTTCTTCTTTATTGAAAGTTGCCAACACATCATCCTTGAAATAATCATATTGGTGTAAGCCCAGCTTTAATTTTCTTGTCACCGGACCGCCCTTCATTACGATATAGAAATCCAGGATATCCTTAAATTGAGTGACAAGCGGACTCATATCTTCAAAAGGAATAGAGAAATGGAATGGCTTTTCGCCCTTCTCGTTCATTGCCCCTTCAGTTACCGGGAATTCCAGCACGTCCTCAGTTGCACGGTTTTCTAATACCATCGACAAATTATATTGGAATGAATCCGTGTTTTTATTTGTCTCAAAGTGAGTCATCCCTTGCATGAAGAGTTGGCCGTCTTTAACCTGATAGCTGTCGATATGCTTTTTAAACGGCTGACGGGCATAGACAAAGGAAAGACGCTTATATTTCGTTGTATACAAGCTGCAATAGTAATAATCATCTTCGTTAAAGAAGGTATGTTTTTCTAAGACAGGAATTTCTGTAGCATTATTTATTTTCAAACGGTAATTATAATAGAAACCGTCTTTAAGGTAGCTGATATATAAATCCCAGCGCGTTGCTCGTTCATTCGTATCAAAACCGAAGGCTTCATAATCAATGATTGCCTCAAGTTTCATCTTATCGTTTTCCACATTGTACGTGAAAGGAACGGTTAAATAACTGTTAGCATCACGTTGGCGGATACGAAGAGAGACTTCCGTAATATCTTCAGGAATATAATTTTGAAATTGCTCTTTTTCAAAATCAAGATTTAGTTCAAGCGCTGTTTCTGAAAAATTATACTGTACGTTTGAAGTCGTAATCGCCATATAGGATGTACGAGCATGCAGTTTTCCATTAATGGCATACGATTTATAGCGAATCGCTTCACGGTACCATGGAAGTTGGAAGATTTTTTTATAGGCAGACTCATTACTTTCTCTGACATAACAAGGATAAAAATACTCATGATAATCATAATCAGCCATAATAAAAGCATCCCATTTTCCCTTTGGGAAGAAGGAATAGTCTTCAATATTAAGGGCAGCAGCGAAATCCTCATTGGCAATTTGCATAGGTGCCTTAAGGTACGAACCATTCTTTTTCTTTAACACAAAAAAGAAACGTGCTTCTGGATATTCCTTAACAAAGAACTCATGATGAATTTTCCCTTGAACAATCAGTTCTTGGCCATCGAAATCGATTTGTTTTACCATATTTGGTATATCAAAGATGGTTGCGATGTCATGCTTATAACCCACTTTAAAAAACGCCCTGCGGTGTCGGTCATAACGGAGCTGAAAGACAAAATGGTCATTTTCAAAGTATGGACGTGAAGTCGTTTCGCCAAACTCTTCATCTAGACGGACATTGAACAGCTTCTTGCCAATTTCAACAAAAAGATCATAGCTCCGTCTGCTTTCTTCAAAATAGATATCACTTTTGGTAATTTCGAAAAGATACACAATGCTGTCCTGTCTTGTTTCCATAACAGAGCCTGTCTGCGTATAGACAACTTCTTTGCTTCTATTTCTGAACAATAAGGTCAAAGGACGACTGCTGTTTTTACCCGCGTATTTCTTGCGGACTTCAATCTGGAATGAAATCATTTCATCTTGGTCGACCATTTTTTCCATTTCCACATACGGCAGATAATGATGAATAACATATTCCTTTAAATCCTGAAGTTTTTTTCCATAGACTCTTTTCAACTTTTTCTTAAGGCGTTTGGCGAACTTAGTGAGCGTACTAATTGTAGGTGCCTCCTTTAATAATCTTCGGTTTATTAACTCTAGGTGTTTCGGTAACCACGCGTGAAAAAAGAACCTCCACTCGTATATATCATACAATCTGGAGGTACTTTAAAGTGTATTAGGATTTATTTTTTGCATTCGTACCTTTACCATTTATCATCTTTAAAATCGGCTGATAATGCTCGCCGATCAATCCGAGCTTTTCAACCATAATTTCAATCGTAATTAATAGAATTGAAATCAGCAGGAGCGCACCCCAGATGGTCGCATACGAAAAAATAATCGCAGCTAACCCAAAGGTTGCAGCAAGTGCATAAATTAGAATAACTGTTTGACGATGCGTAAATCCGAGATTAATAAAACAATGATGTAAATGTGATTTATCTGGTGCAGATATAGGTTGTTTATTTACCAATCGACGAATAATGGCAAAGAAGGTATCTGAAATGGGCACACCTAGAATAATAATCGGAACGATTAACGAAATCATTGTTACGTTTTTGAATCCCAACAGGGAGAGAACGGCAATGATATAGCCAAGAAACATCGAGCCCGTGTCACCCATAAAAATCTTAGCAGGGTGAAAATTATATTTAAGAAATCCAAGTGTACTTCCTGTTACGATTAACGCAATCGTTGCTACGAACATATCACCTTTAATCACTGCCATAACGGCAACGGTAATTAAAGCGATGGATGAAACGCCTCCAGCCAAACCATCTAACCCATCGATCAGGTTAATCGCATTCGTGATTCCAACGATCCAAATAACCGTAATTGGAATACTTAAAACGCCAAAATGAATTTGACCTTCAAACGGAAGGTTAATAAAGCTTACTTCGATTCCGCCGCCAATCACAATAATGAGTGCAGCGACGATTTGTCCCAAGAACTTGGCACTAGCCCGTAGTTCATAGATATCATCAAATATTCCTATTAAAATAATAATGAGTGCACCTATAATAAATGGAGCAACGCTCATACTTGGCGCAAGCTCATTACCAAAAAGGAAATACGTCATTAAAAAGGTGACTAAGAAACTTATAAATATAGCTAAACCGCCCATACGCGGCATAATCTTCACATGTACTTTACGTTCATTTGGTTTATCAGTAGCGCCCCATTTAAAGGCCAGTCTGCCCACAAACGGTGTCAGCACTATTGACAAAATAAATGCTGTCAACAAGGCCACTGCCAGCATAGAACCCACCTCTTAAATTAGGATAAAAACGGAATGCAAAAAAAAATATGCACTGCTCGTCTTTTTATTTCAAGCTTACTTACAGATTATATATGTTTTCTTCGTAAATCTCTATAAAAATATTCCCAAATCCCGTTATTTGTAAATAATAACCTATTTTTGTAAACAGACCTATTAGTCTCTGATACCTATACCCATACTCAATTGAAAGAAACCTGTTTGTGAAAATCCCTTTCAAAATAATAGACGTAAAGAGTATTGGATAGGTTTCACTTACGCTTACTTAACACCTTAAGGGCAAATTTGGGCAGTACCAGCATCCGTTTCCAGCGTGATGGCTGTTGAATGAGCCGATACATCCATTCTAGGTTTAACTTCTGCCAGATGGCCGGCGCCCGGTTTACTTTTCCTGCAATCACATCGAAGCTGCCCCCGACTCCCATAAACAGACCCTTCTCAAACAGCGGGTTATGAAGTGTAACCCATTCTTCTTGTCTAGGGAAGCCTAGTGCCGTAATGATAATATCAGGCTTCACAGCTGCTATAGAAGCCGCCAGCTCTGCGTCATCAACTGAGATATAGCCATGATGATATCCAGCTAAGGTCATGTTCGGATAGTCTCTCTGAAGAATCCCCGCTGCTTTTTCAATCACATTCTGTTCGGCTCCAAGAAAATAGACTCTGTATGCATGTTGATCTGCCAACTTAAGCAAATCATGCAAAAGATCAAAACCAGTAATTCGCTCTATTAATGGTTGTTTCATCAGTTTGGAAGCCATAATAATGCCGATTCCGTCCGGCACAATATAATCGGCATTCATTAAAATATCTTTGTACTCTTGATGTGCATTTGCATACTCCACAATTTCTGGATTTGCCGTAACAACAAATGTTTTTTCGTTTCTGCTGATTCTTTGATTCATATCCTTTACCAATTGGTCCTTCGTTGTGTTGATAAAAGGAATGGATAAAACATCCACAATATGTTGTTTCATAATTATCTGCCCTTCTTCTTGTCCAAATATTCTATAACTATCTTACAGGGAATGTGTATACAAATAAATAATATATTACTTTCTCTGCAGTACCTGCTGTCCGTCCATAAAAAGAAGCTGCCTCGATTCTGAGACAGCTTCCTTTTTATACTTGTGCCTGGCTGCGTTTTGCCATCTGATCTTCCCGGTATTTTTTCTTTTCGAGGTCGTTCATGGCTTTATAATCCTTCAAGAACTTCTCATACTGCGGCATAACTTCGGAGATTGGACCAAACGCCCGAACTTCTCCATATTCCAGCCACAGTGCCTTTTGACAGAATCGTTTCATTTGTCCAAGTGAATGACTGACAAAGAACATTGTTTTACCTTGTTCTTTAAATTCATTCATTTTATCGAGGCATTTTTCTGCAAAAGCTTTATCACCGACAGATAATGCTTCATCAATAATCATCACGTCTGGATCGATATGGATTGAAATCGCGAAACCAAGCCGTGATTTCATCCCGCTTGAATACGATTTAACTGGCTGATCAATAAACTTCCCAAGTTCAGAAAACTCAATAATACCTGGTTCAAGTTCCGTAATTTCTTGTTTATTGAAACCAAGCATTAACAGCTTAAGTTCAATATTTTCACGGCCGCTCAACTGATTATTCAGACCAGACGCCACCGCAATGAGTGCCGTTTTCCCTTGAATCTCAATGTCACCGCTGGTTTCAGGTACGATACCTGCAATAATATTGGAAAGAGTGGATTTTCCGGAACCATTGACACCGACAAACCCAATGATATCTCCTTTTTCAGCTTCAAAGCTGACATTGCGCAGGGCAAAGTAATCTTCGCCATACTCTTTTGAAAGAAAAACATCTTTAAGCTTGTCCGAGTTGTTTTTATATAATTTATATTTTTTCGTCACATTTTTGACGACTACTGATTTTGTCATTCGCTCACTTCCATTATAAGAAATCAATAAAGTGCTTCCTAAATTTCACGTGCAAGGCCGAACCAATCAACAACATAACCACTACAACTCCCCAGAAATAAAGGGAATACGTACTCCAGATATACCAACCATCACCAAGCAGAGCTGCCCGATATCCTTCGATCAGATAAAATAGCGGGTTAACCATCATTAATGTTAATGCCCAATCTGGTAAGTGTAAATATGGAGACCAAAGAATTGGTGTGACATAGAGAAGAACTCTCATCAGCGATTGAACGAGCATTTGTACATCACGGGCAATCGTAGAAAGCGTCGATGTAATTAAGGACAAAGCAATCAAAAAAATCACCGTTGAAAGCATGAAATAAGGGAGCTGGATAAAATAAATCGATATTGGATACCCTGTAAACTGCAATACAATTGCTGTAAGAGAAATCAGTGCCACATGTGGATAAAACTTAGAAATAATCACATAGGTAGGAATGACACTTAAAGGAAAATTCATCTTCGAAACCATTTTAATTCGCGAGTAAATCGCCTTTGAACCTTGAGTAATGGAAGGATTAACAAAAAACCAAACAAGCAGGCCGATAATCATCCAGATAAAAAATGGTACTTCACCTATATCATCAGTTTGCTTAATCCCAATCCCGAAAACAAAGTAGAAGACGACAACTTGAATCGCCGGATTAAGAAGTTCCCATAACATGCCCAAATAATTATTCTTATTTGTACTTTTCATTTCATAGAGCGATAAACGCTGTATAAGATAGAAATTCTGTATCTGTTCTTTAATAACTGTAGTAAGAAAACTCATTCATTGTGGTCCTTCCTGGTAATTTTGAAAAAAACATCTGTTTTCTTCAAGATTGATGGCACGTACCCTAGCGGTCATGCCACAACGTCATTATACGTAATCCACTTTTTATTCACAACCATTATCCACAAGAACCCGATGTTATCAAACAAAAGGCCTGTATTCACAGGCCTGGTTCATCCTATTAATCTTGAAACACTTCATCAACAACACGTTTTGTTGATTCTCCGGACTCAAGATAACAAAACTTATTATAGAATTCTTCAAATGATTCATCTAGTTCAAATCCAGCTGCTTCCAAGCGTTTGACTTCAGCAATAATTCCGTCTGTAGTTTTCGTTAGCAGGCCTGGTGCTTTTTCTTCAAAATTAAAGTAAAAACCGCGCAGATTATCTCGATAATCTTCAATGTCATACACAAAGAAAATCATCGGTCTTCTAAGATTTGCATAGTCGAAAAAGACAGAAGAGTAATCTGTCATGAGGATATCAGAGATTAGATATAACTCACGAATATCTTCTAAGTGTGAAAAATCATAGGCAAATCCTTCATATGGACTAAGATCCATGTTTTCTGCAACTAAGTAATGCATACGCATGATCACAATATACGAATCACCCAGCTCATCGCGCATTTGATTCAGATCCATCTCCAAATCAAATTTATATTTCCCTTTTGCATAAAATTGATTATCCCGCCAAGTCGGTGCATAGAGAATAATTTTCTTATCTTCCGGCAAATTAAATTTGTTTTTTAACGCTTGAATGGTTTTTTCATTATTTGCTTGATGCAAGTAATCATTTCTAGGGTAACCCGATTCAATCATCTTCCGATTAAATTGGAAGGCACGGGCAAAGATTTCTGAAGAGTAAGCATTTGGAGATACCAGGTAATCCCAATTACTCGCTTCTTTAAGGAAATTCTCCTTATATTTTGCCGTGTTCGTGCCAGGCATATGCACTTCTTCCATATCTGCTGCCAGTCTTTTCAGCGGCGTCCCATGCCAGGTTTGCAGATAAGTCGTATGCTTCGGTTTTGGAATCCAAAGAGGGAACCGACTGTTATTAACCCAGTATTTTGCCCCTGTCATTAAAAATAGCCACTGTACGGAAAAACGTCTTACGTAAGGAATTCCTTTTTCTTCAAACATCTTAGAATACGCTCGGTCCACACTCCAGATTAACCGATAATCTGAATGATGCTCCGCCATATACTCATAGATTGCCCGCGGGCTGTCACTATACTGTTTGCCAAGAAAGCTTTCAAACATGACCAGCTTTTTATTAGCTGGGCGGTGGCCCAACAATTTAAACATTTTTTTGTACACTTTTTGCAGAACATTACTGCGTCTGAACTTCACCCATTTTGATTTCAAAGTAGTACTAACCTCTTTTTTAAAGTTGTATTTTCCAACACTCAGTGAAAGAAACTTAGAATCTTTCGTAGTTTTTATTCTAAGTTGTATTTTTTCAGAGTTTGGCTTTAAAATCAATTTATTTTTATAAGGCTTATTTATGGTTGCTTTTATTCGAGAACTTTGGATGCTTTCGACAAATCCATTTTGCTCATATTCTAACTCTAAATAGAACTTAAAAAACTTCTGATTCGGTAATTCAAGATATGGTAAGACATCAAAGGTACCACTAAACCCAAACTCTTTTACCATCTTACCCGAATCTGTAGTTTCTGAATCTTTCCCTTCGTTAAAAGAAATCGGTAAAGAAATGATTTCATCATTTAGACTATTTTTAATCAGTATCCGAACCTGTTTGATTATATATGCATTGTCTACACAAAGCGGAGGAAAATGAAAATGGCCTGCAAACCTAAACTGTCCTTGTTTCAATAACTCTATCTCTTCTATAGAGGCAAATAACTTATACGCAGTGACATAATACGATAAGTTCCCTTTTTTCGTTGCTGCTGGGTAAAGCATTTTTTGGTTGCCCGAAAAAACCGCTGCATGCCTAGTCAACTTAAGATCTCTCGTTCGAATCCTCGTTCTCATTGGAATGGAATCAACTTGCCTCAAGATGTAGACATTCCAGACTTCACCTTCTATGGATTTAAGCATGTACTCAATGGTTGACATGTCAACGTATAGCAGGTGAAATTCTCCAGATGGTCGTACCTCTCTTATTTCCATCGTCCGTTCTTCATCCGTCAATCGATTGACCATCAAAAATGAATAGCTCTCAGCATCTCTTAAAAACGATTCCTTCAAAGAGACAACCATCGTATACATATCATTTTCAAAACTAATGTGATATAAATTTCTATTTTTTAAGGCCCCAGCTTCCATGTTTCGGTTTTCCTCTCTCCTTTGGTTTACTGATCTAAAAATAGATCCTTTGAACCATTTTATCGCCTTAATAGTAAATAATTCTTACATTATTTTTCACATCTTAAAGTCAGTCATATCAAGAGCTGAACCCTCTTAATCAATCGATTGATTAAATTAATTTATTCTATTATATATTTACATTATCATTATTCACAATACTTTTTCCTATATAATCCAATAGTTTCGTAGGTACAAAGAATCAAAAAAGATTTTTCGTCACACAAACTATTATCCTATGATAAGATATTTAATGGAAATATACCCAATTAATTATGTAAAACCCTTTATTTCCTAAAGAAAAATATTTGGAGGTTATTATGCAAAAAACTCTTTATGTATTACTTGCTTTTAGTTTATTGTTTTCAGTTGCTCCGCTCCCCAGTTCGGTTCTGGCGAACGATGCTGATCGTCAGACCACAGAAACACCCACACAAATGGATGTTTATTCAGACTCTGAAGGAAAAGAAATGTTACAAACTATTTCTAGTGAAATGGAATTCACGCTTCTTGAATCAGGGACAGAATTTTCAAAGATCAGCTTTTTAGATAATGAAAGCAACGAAACAATCGTTGGTTACATCCGTTCACTTACCACTCGTGAAAACACCGAAACAACGAACCCCTCACTGCCAATGGATGAGAAAATCGAAACACAGCAAAAGACCAGTTCTACACTAAGCTTAAAAAAGTCTACCCTAGCTGTGGCAACTGCAACGATTAAAGGTGTTGCATTGAACAGCCCAACTAATATCTACCAAACAAACGACACAAACTCAAACGTATTAAAAAGCTATGCACAAGGTACACTGCTTACATACTCGGAAAGCAACCATTCTGATTTTTATCAGGCGACCGTATATGTCAACGGTGTCGCTGTAACCGGATATATTTATAAACATGATGTTGAACTTCCGGTCAGCAATCCGCAAAACATTAAAGGCGTTGCTATAAAGAACCCTACGGTCATTTATGCGAAAGCTTCTGCAGGTTCAAAAGGAATCAAAACTTATGCACAAGGCTCTAACCTAACCTATAAACCCTATATAACTGGCTGGTATCAAGCGACCGTTTATATAAATAGTAAGGCTGTTACCGGTTATATCGATGCAAAAGATGTAACGGTACCTACACCTTCTCCAATTGCTCAAAAAGGGATTGGTTTAGCCGCACCCACAGCCGTTTATGCTAAAGCATCTGAAACAGCTAAGATACTTAAAAAGTACGTTCAAGGCTCCATTTTGAGTTATGAGACCTTTATTGCCGGCTGGACAAAGGCAACAGTCACTATTAACGGGAAAAAGAACACAGGCTATATAAAGGAAGCAGACCTACAGCCATTGCTGGCTGATAGAGGTGAAAGCAGCAAAGGGATTGGCCTTGTACAACCTACAGCCATCTATACAAAGGCTGCTGAAAGTTCGAAAGTCTTAAAAACATATGCACAAGGAACTGTATTACAATATAAAACGTTATCCAAGGACTGGAATGAAGTAACGGTTTACGTGAATGGAAAAGCAACAACAGGTTATCTTAAAACAAAAGACCTTGAAGACGCATGGTCTTCTAGCCAAATTCTAAAAGGATTCGCTTTAAAGAGTCCTACAAACATTTATTCAAAAGCAGCAGTTAGTTCTAAGGTTTTAAAAACCTATAAAATGCGGACCGTACTCAGCTACCGGGAGCTGTCTGCTAACTGGTTTGTATGTACGGTGACGGTTAATGGTAAAAAAGTGACCGGATATATCCACGCAAATGACGTCAAAGGCGTTTCTTATTACGACTTATCTATTGATCAAGCTGTTGCGATGCAAATGAAAGTTAACCCGCAAACTGATTCTTCTGGTTCATGGAAATCAGCAACTGCGGTACAAACGGAATATTATTTAAATCCAACGAATTTTTTACAAACAACATCATCCTTTTATCAGTTTCTAGACCTTTCCTCTGTTGCTGGAACGAATGCAAATGAATTAAACAGCACCGTTTTAAAAAACAAAGGCATTTTAAGCGGACAAGCTAGTTCGTTTATCTCAGCAGCAAAAACGTACGGAATTAATGAAATCTATTTAATTAGCCACGCTTTGCTTGAAACAGGTCATGGGAATTCTTCTTTAGCAAATGGAATAGTGGTTTCAAAAGTGGACGGTAAAGCCGTAACACCTAAGAAGGTTTATAATATGTACGGCATCGGTGCTGTAGATAGATGCCCAGAACAATGCGGTTCCGAATACGCTTATACAGCAGGCTGGTTTACTCCGGAAGCGGCGATTATCGGCGGTGCCAAATTTATCGGCAACGGCTACATCAATGCAGGACAAAATACCTTATACAAAATGCGCTGGAACCCTGAAAAAATGGTCGCTAATGGGTATGCCACGCATCAATATGCATCAGATATTGGATGGGCAGTAAAACAAACGGTACAGATTGCCAATATGTACAGTCAGTTGTCCAAATACAATTTAACTCTGGAAATTCCAAATTACTTGAATAATAACTAACTAGATTCGATCCTCAGGCATTGGGCCTGAGGATATTTTTTCGACAATTCCTTCTATATTCTTGAATGCAAGCTAGAAACCAAGTAAACTGTAATAGTTATCCGAAATTTTTATAATTTTAATCCAGCAATGTAATTTTTTTACTGTTTATTTGTAAATAGAATGAGTTATAATGAAGTATTAACATATACTGTTAGCTACTTGTGTATTCAACTGTCGAAATAGATGCCGCCTGGGATTTACAGGGTTCCACCATACATTACATCCATTTAAAATAGGATATACAGGAGGAAGAAGCATGAAAAAAGTAATCACATATGGTACTTTTGATTTATTGCACTGGGGCCATATAAATCTATTAAAGCGGGCTAAAGCCCTTGGCGATTACCTAGTAGTAGCCATCTCAACTGATGAATTTAATGACTTAAAAAATAAAAAAGCTTACCATAGTTTTGAAAACCGTAAAATGATCCTTGAAGCCATTCGCTATGTAGATGAAGTTATTCCCGAGAATACATGGGAACAGAAAAAAGATGATATTATTCGTGAGGGAATTGACATCTTTGTGATGGGTGATGATTGGGAAGGGAAGTTCGACGAACTAGCTGCGTATTGCGATGTTGTCTATCTTCCAAGAACAATTGGCATCTCAACAAGTATGATCAAAAAAGACCTGACTAAAGTTAAAGTTCAAAATGGCTAGAGAAATCGCCATCAGGCTTTATCTACACACCTTTAGTATCCTTTTTTCCATTTTTAGCATCCTTCCATTAAAGTCAAAGGCTGTGTTTGTTACTTCCTTTGGCGACAATACACAATATATTTTAGATGAAATGGACAAGCAGGAGTTAACATGGAAACGAGTTATTTTACGAACGTCTACTAGTAAAATAAAAGGCGAAGACGATGGTCATACCATCGTCTTTAACTTTGAAACGAAGAATATCATCCATCTACTTCTCTCGATTTATCATCTGGCAACAGCAAAACGAATTATTGTTGATAATTACTTCGGCTTTTTAGCTGCTATCTCTTTCCGACCAGGCGTTACCTGTACACAAATTTGGCATGCAGCTGGAGCCATTAAGAAATTTGGATTAACAGATCCTTCTATCGCGGAGCGGACACCTGCCGCTAAGCAACGATTTATAAACGTCTACAAGATGTTTGATCATGTAGTAGCCGGCTCTGATGTAATGGCAGATATCTTTAAAGAAAGCTTTGGTTTGAGTGACAAACACTTCCTTTATACAGGGATTCCTAGAACCGATTTCTTCTTTAATCAACCTGCACTTACTGAAGCACAGCGCATATTGACTAGCAAATATCCCGAATGGGCTGATAAAAAAACGATTCTTTATGCACCTACATTCCGAAACCAGACCCTACATTCCGGCAAGATTGCTCTCGACATCGATTTGCTATACCGCGAACTTAGCCAAAAAGGATATGTCTTACTGCTAAAACTTCACCCTGCCGTAACCGCAGATGTTGAACTCGAATCAGCCTATCCAGGGTTCGTACATAATTTATCTGACTACCCTGATATGAACGAACTACTGCTGGCAGCCGATTGTCTCGTCACTGACTACTCATCCATTCCGTTTGAATATTCTTTCCTTGGAAAACCCATGTATTTTTATGCTTACGACTTGGAAGAATATCAGCAGGAACGAGGCTTTTGGGAGGATTACACCACCTCCATGCCAGGTCCCGTTTCACAAACAACAAACGAACTAATTGAACACATCAAGCGGAACGGCATTGATCAAAAGCAATTAATCGCCTTTAATCAAAAATGGAATCACTATTCCACTGGCCAATCCAGCAAAAACCTCGTTGATTTTCTTTTTAACAATGAATGACTTCAGGCTGTCGAGAACCCTCGACGGCTTTTTATTATTCAGTCAGCGGAAGTTTTCATCCTCATCACCTTTGCATAGAAATTCTTCTGTTTTGCACAGCATGACTTCGTGATGCTTAAAATACCCAGGCTCAAGATTGGTTTGTCTTTTAAAAATAGGGTATCTTTCCTTTATGTCTTCAACTTCGTTATAGCCTTCCGCACAGAAAAGTGCCTGAAGCGCACACAATAGTCCGGTTCCGCACATACTTAAGCTCCAAGCGCACATAAACTCTCCCGTTCCGCACATAACAAATGCCGAGGTGATTAACACACTCCAGCTGCACAGATTTAAAGACCGGTTTGTCTTTTTTTAAAATAGGGTATCTTTCTTTTTTGTCTTCAACTCGCCTTTTGCACAGAAAATCCTTAGTTTTGCACACTTTTTGGCCGCTTCTGCACAGGTTTAAGCTCCATTTGCACAGAAATTCTTCTGTTTTGCACAGGTTTCCCTCTGTTCTGCACAGTATGGATACCAAGATACCCAAAACACCCCAGCTGCGCAGGCTCAAAGATTGGTTTGTCTTTTAAAATAGAGTTTCTTTCTTTTTTGTCTTCAATTTGCCTTTTGCACAGAAATTCTTCAAGATGCCCCAGAAACGCGGGTTCAATTTAAATCAAGAAAACCCCGCAGACTTAAATCTGCGGGGTTTTCCTTTACTTTTTGTAGCGTGGTACGTCGTATGTGATGGTGTAGCTGTCGAGTAATTTATAGAGTTCGATGTAGTATTTGGTTTGTTTGGCTGCCCAGCCAATATCTGAGGCATATTGGTGGTAGGCTCTCCGATTGGCATCCATATAGTCTGGATTCCATCTCATTTTATAAATGGTATCTTGCCCTTCATGGATATAATCCTCTGCAGCATAGCGAGCGCCTTCAATGATGGCTTTATCCACGCTCGTCCATCCCTCATTGAATGCTCGTCGTGCTCCGCATTCCAACGCACAGGTGTCATAGGCACCGATTCCATACATATTGTAGACTTTCTTTTCGTAGTTCTTAGCATCGTCCGGGAGAATGTCAATTTCCTTTTCAACCACCTGTTTGCCTTTTATATTTACGGTTGTATAAACAGGTTTCCCTTTACTATCCAACTTGGCCTTCACTTTTATTCCCTTTGAAAGTCTTGACGTTCCTTTTCCCGTTTCCAATGAGGAATGAGCGAGTAAGTAGATTTCGTTAATGCCATATTTAAAGCCTGCCTTAATAAAAGCATCAGCCCGGTTCTTTAAAATTCCTCGTTCAAATAAAATTTTCTGATTAATCTCAGCAGGATTTAATCCAGCAAAATCGGAAAGCTTAACAAATTGATAAAAATCTGGTGTACCCTTTTTCACCTGCTCTGGATTCAGGTAGTGTTTAGTATCTGCAGATGATGCGTTCACCCATCCAGTTTGAACCTTATACCATAGCTCTTTATCATCTGACACTTTAAAACCTAGAATTTTCACCTTCGTCTTCTTAGGTAAGGTGGCAAGTGTACGCGAAACTGTACTTGTTCCCGCTTTAATCACTGTCTTCTCCAGCATAGCACCACTGTTAATATTTTTCGAATCGAGTTTGACACTGACCGCGGGAATATAGGCAGAATATTTTTTATCTGTCTGTGGGTTCACTTTCATCTGAGCGGCCAACGCTTCGTTAAGTGTTATTCCATAATTCGTGTAGGTAACCTGTTCTTTTTTTGCTTTCTTATCAAGCTTGACGGTTAGCTGTGCCGTCGCTTTTTTTTCATAATACTCGACCTTAATAATATGTATCCCTGCACTTAGAGCTATTTCTACATTAAATGTCTGCACATTGTCCTTCCACTGATCCACTTTCTTCACACCATCCACATAAATGCGGATTCCATCATCAGCACCTCCGCTCAGCAGGTACGTGCCGCTTTTGGTAATATTCGTCCGCTTTTCAAAAACAGCTGAAAATTGGTTAGCTGGAATACTAGGGTCTGGCGAACCTGTTCCCCAGTTAGCATCTAGCGCAGAGAACTGCTTCTTCACAGCTTTCCCCGTTAAGTTCTGCTTACTATAAAACGTTGCTCCCCATTTTTCTAAAGGGGTGACTGAAGCCGCCTCTTTAATATTGACTTTAAGTTTCGCATTTTTTCCTATGTTATAATACTCCACTCTAATTGTATGGTTTCCTTTTGTCAGCTTTACCTGCTTTTCGAAATTGCGCTCTCCAGCCTTCCACTCATTTACCTTTCGTTTTCCATCCACATAAATCCGCAGTCCATCATCCGCTTTTCCCATCAGGACATAGGTAGTAGTTTTAGAAACCGTCATTTTCTTTTCAAAAGTGGCTGAGAACTTGCTGCTGGGAATCTTCTTGGCTGGTGATTTGGATCCCCAAGAAAAATTTATCGAATTAACAGTGCAGCTCACCTTCGCACCCTTAAAATTCACCGTTGGATAATACACTGCCCGCCAATTTTCACTACCCTGTGCTTGCGATTCAATCGAGTAACCAAAGACCATTAATAAAGTAAACAACGATACTAGCAAACATTTTTTGATAACTTACTCACTCCTAATTCCTAGTTTCCTCCCATTATCTACTAAAATAGTTACTTTGTTAACCACTTTTTGACAATTAATCAGTTTTTTCGTGATAATTTGTGCCTAAAAACAAGGATATTAATAGGATTCAATTGTATGACGTGTTAAAATTAGACAATTACATAAAAGACTCCTACTCTCAGAATCTAATACTTATAAAAGGAGACCCATAATGAGACAATCCATTTTCTTATCTGCCGTTCTTATGGTTGGAATATTGACTTGTTCACCCGTAGATTTGACAGCCGCACAGTCCTCAACTGACAGTGTAAAAAATGAACTTTACGATAAAAATGAGTTAATTATCCAATTTAAACAAAATACAAATGAAAAAACCAAGCAAACACTAATCAAATCTATTTCCGCTGTGGAAGCATCGAAACTGACTGATCATCAATTCTCCTTACTGACTCTTCCTAAAGGGCGCACCCTAGAAACTTCAGCCAAAAGTTTGCTCTCCCACCCAGAAGTCCTTTCTGCTGAGCCAAATTATAAACTAGCACATTCGTATATCCCTACTGATTCGGATTACTCAAAGCAATGGTATTTAAAGAACCTAAACTTACCGGATACATGGGATTTGCCAAAAGGAAAAACGGTGATTAAAACCGCCGTTATTGATGGCGGTGTCCAAGTGAGCCATTTTGATTTAAAAGGGCAAATAACAAAACCGTTTAATATCATTACTCGGAAGAAGACCCTCTTACCTAATGATCATGGCACACATATAGCCGGAGTCATTGCAGCTGTTCAGGATAATGAAGGCACTAGCGGTATCGCCCCTTCCTCTAAAATCATTCCGGTGAATGTATTTAGAGAGGAAGAAGCCGATATTTATGACGTCGCTGAAGGCATCTATTATGCAATTGATGCAGGTGCAGATATTATCAATTTAAGTCTTACGACAAACGCCTATACCAACATTCTCGATGAAGCCGTACAAGCAGCTGCTGCTAGAGGAATCGTCGTCATTGCGGCAGCTGGTAATGAACATACAGCCAAGCCTCGCTATCCAGCAGCCTTGAAAAACGTTCTAGGAATCAGCGCCATTGATAAGAATGATAAGCTTGCCTCCTTCTCTAACTTTGGGAAGTATATAGACTTTACGGCACCTGGAAAGGATATTTATTCGACTATTTCAGAAGACTCGTTTGGTACCATGAGCGGTACAAGTATGGCAAGCCCTATGGTCTCTGGGGTTACAGCACTCATACTTGCTAAAAACCCCTTTTTAACGCCATCTGAAGTCCTTTCAATTTTAAAAGAGTCGTCCACTGATCTTGGACCATCTGGATGGGATCCGCAATTTGGAAACGGGAAAATCGATGCACACAAAGCATTGGTCAATACACCTGAATCAATGACTAATCTTGAACTATCTGATAAATCGTTCACTATAGAAGGATCGAATAAACTAAACATTTCATTCACTCCTCCTAAGGACACGACCATTTCGCTTTATATTGAAAATACCAATGGACAAATACTAAAGAAAATGCTCACTAATCAGGCATCGAACGGGGAACCCATTTCCTATAACTGGGATGGGAAGCTTGACAATGGATCCTATCAATCTAGCGGAGATGTCAAACTTGTGATTAAGACTGCGAATGCCCGCCATTCCTTGATTACTAAAAAGAGCTTAAAGGTGAATAATACGCTTGTGCCCGAGCTGACTGTTTCAAAAACGAATTATCTCTATTCACCAAAAGCGCAGGCTAAACTATCCATCCCTATCCGGTTGAATAAGGACGCGGTCATTAAAGCGGTTATCTTAGATAAGGCAGGTACTAAAGTACGAACCCTTCAAAAGAACAAACCGTTTACAGGCGGACGCCATACGCTTGAATGGAATGGTACGAATACCAACAGAAGCCAACTAAAAGATGGCAGCTATACGCTTCGTATTTCTCTAATAGACAGTGATGGACGCGCTGGATTAACAAAGGACATACCAATTAAACTAGATACAGTGCCTCCTTCTGGATCAATTGTGAATTCCGATGTTCGCTTTAAAACAACCGGGAAATCAAAAATAGAAAATACGATTACCGTTACTGAATCTGTTACTGGGTCAGTCTCTATAATTGATAAAAATGGTAAAATCGTAAACAGACTTTTAACCGATACTTCCTTTAAAATTGGTCAATCAAACGTGACTTGGAATGGTCAAACGAAGAACAAAAAAGCAGCCATTAACGGTGACTATCGTTTCAAGGTCATTTTAAGAGATGAAGCAGGTAATTCACGTATTATTAAGAGTCCTCCTTTTCAATTAGTAAACGCATAAAGACGACTATCCAAATCGATAGTCGTCTCAGTTTGTAGACAAAAGAGGTTTGGAATGATTTCATTCTGAACCTCTTTTGCATTTTTCGTACCAAATAGGCCTGCAGGAACAAGATGGCACTCGAAAATATTCCTTATCACCTCAATATTCTAGATCTATTTATACATAGTCCTTTTTTAAGTTTAGAAAGTCAGTTGTTGGGAGTGTTGGTGTGAAGCAGCTCACCGCCTGCGGAAAACGAAACGCCTGGAATGGAAATCACCGTCTGGTTTTATAGATCTTACCCGATTAGTCTAAAGTCTTAGAAGACTACCCTTCAATAGTCTTCTTTTTCTTGTTTATTTTTGATAAAAGTACATATTCTATCATTTAAACCTATTTTTCTCAATTTGTAACATAAATGTAATATAAGATTGTCTGATTTGTTTGATAAGATAGAGACAAACAACTTATCGAGGTGAGAAAAATCGTGAAAAAAGGCATTGCGACATTATCAGCAGCAGCTATCCTCTCTTCAGCATTTGCTTCTCCTGCCCTTGCTGCCAATACATATACAGTAAAAAGCGGTGATACTCTAACGAAAATCGCCAAAAATCATCAAACTACTCTTGCTAAATTAAAAACACTCAATAAATTATCCTCTGACGCCATTTTCGTAAATCAGACATTAAAAGTAGCTGCCGGCACTAATGCTTCTGTTACCACAAAAGCCTCGACTGCCAAAGCACAGGTATCTATTGAGAAAACCAGCACGGCTACCTATACCGTAGCAGCAGGTGATAATCTAACCAAAATTGCGAACAAGCATCATATCACTCTTGGTGAGCTGCAGAGCCTTAATAAATTAACCTCAACTGTTATTTATCCTGGTGATGTGTTAATCGTTTCTAAATCCACAGGAACAACCGTGATTGACCTGCCGCAAGCGAAGAAAACAAGTACCGATTCTTCACCATCTGAATCAAATAAATCCGGTCTATATACCATTAAAAAAGGCGACACTCTTTCGAAAATAGCCTCTCAATTTAAACTAACGCTGCAAGAGTTAAAAAGCTTGAATCAATTAACTTCGGATACTATTTTTGCGGGGCAAAATCTTAGTGT
This sequence comes from Peribacillus sp. FSL H8-0477, assembly GCF_038002765.1. Taxonomy (NCBI): domain Bacteria; kingdom Bacillati; phylum Bacillota; class Bacilli; order Caryophanales; family Bacillaceae; genus Peribacillus; species Peribacillus sp. FSL H8-0477. The sequence continues at coordinate 1,987,099 of NZ_JBBODE010000001.1, forward strand.
TAATCAGGCTGCTGCTTCTAAACCAGCAGCAAAACCTACTAACTCGGATACAATCAGTAATGTGGACAAGCAAGCTGATACATTAATTGCTGAAGCAAAGAAACTCATTGGGACGCCTTATTCATGGGCCGGTTCATCACCAGGAGGCTTTGATTGCAGTGGATTCGTTTACTATGTTATGAAGAAAGCCGGTTATTCCATTTCACGAACTTCTGCCTCAACGTACTTCGACCTTGGCAAAAATACGACCAACCCAAGCCCTGGTAGCTTAGTGTTTTTTGCTGGTAATCCAGCTATTAAATCTATCATCACACATATGGGAATCTATCTGGGTAACGGGCAATTTATACATGCCAGCACAAGTAAAGGTGTCATGATCAGCTCCCTGAGCTCTGGATACTATGAAACAAGGCTCGCAGGTTTTAAAAACTTCTAAAAAGGCAGCCCTCCGCTAAAGCGGACTGGCTGTTTTTTTATTGTGTGCTGCTCATCTAATAGAAAAATATTCCAAAATAAAGTACCAATTCAACTAAAACTTGTGAATACTTGTAAATTAACTTCTATTTCCTGTAAACTACCATACTTATCTATGGTACTATAATTATAACAACATTGGAAAGGAAGGAATAAATGCCCAATCTATGCAAATCATTTTTATCCATCTTGATGCTGGCAGCTGGACTACTTGTTTTCTCTGACTCTACTAAAGCAGCCTCTTACTTAGTAAACCCGAATAAAACTTATACCTATTCAACTATGGTCTCTGACATTGGCCAATTAAAGAAAGCCTACCCGGACTTAGTAGATGTTAAAGTCATTGGGACATCTGAATACGGCCGCAACATTTATGCGGTTTCACTTGGAAAAGGCGATTCCACCGTTTTTTTGAATGGCTCACATCACGCTCGTGAATGGATTACCACGAACGTCAATATGAATATGATTGATAAATATGCATACGCCTATAAAAACAATTCAAAAATAAATGGATTCAAAGTCCGTACCGTTTTAAACAACACAACCATTTGGTTTGTACCTATGGTTAATCCAGACGGTGTAACCCTTCAGCAGTCTGGTCTGAAAAACTTCCCGAAAAGCACCCATAAGCAATTAATTAAAATGAATAATGGCAGTAAAAACTTTAAGCGCTGGAAAGCAAATGGCAAAGGAATAGATTTAAATCGCCAATATAATGCCAAGTGGAAGGAAATAAAGGGCCCCAAATCACCAAGCTTTAAGAATTATAAGGGAAAGACAGCAGCCTCTGCTAAAGAAACCAAAGTAATTCTCGCCTTCACTAATAATATTGATCCGGAGATGGCCGTTGCCTATCATAGCAGCGGAGAAATTCTTTTCTGGAATTACCAGCAAAGCGGCGTTCGATATACTAGAGAGTATGGGTACGCAAAAAAGCTAGGAAGCATTACCGGCTACAGCCTCGTTTATCCGAAAAGTTTTGGCGGCGGTGGTGGATTTAGTGACTGGTTCTCCCGCGTTGAGAAAAAACCAGCCTACACAATTGAAGTAGCTCCGTATGCAGGTGAAACACATGTACCAATCAAGAAATTCCCTAGCATTTGGAAAGAAAATAGTATTGTTGGTCTTTACATTGCTCAGGAAGGCTTTAAACTCTATGATTCTCGTGAAACGGCGGCTAGCAAGCTTCTCGCGAAAAAGATTATCGCCTATAATACAAAAACAGCCAGCACGCTCCAACAAGCATATGGAAATGATATTACGTCTGTCCATCAATTAGTTGTGAGCAATTCCTTAAACAAAAAGTATAAAAACGTGACAGCTGAAATAAAAAAACAGGAAAAGCTGATAGCCAAGCTTCCTGAAAACTACCGCTCTAAACCGAAGACAGCACTCGGTAAAACGAAGACTTATTTAACGAACACACTAGCTTACATGAATGGCATTAGTGCGGGGGATAGTCTTAGTGAAAAAGCCCAGGTCGTAATCAATGACTTTGAAAACGGGACCATTAACTCAAATACCGTGAACTCGTATCAAAAGCTAAAAGTGAATATGACTTCAACGAAAACAAAACTTTCTAAAATGAAGTACAGCCATGTCCGAACCTTAGCCAAAACAAAATACATAGTACCGGTTCAAGATTTTACAGCAAGTGCTGATTATGAAATGAAACGTTACCAGCTCTTATTGGAAATCGATAAGGAAGCAGCGAATAAACGGTATCGTGAAGCCAGAGAAAAAATGTCTAAGCTTCAGGAGTTAAATACAGCTTCAACAGCCTTTAAACAGAACGCTCCTAAAAGGTATAAAACGTTTGCGGCAACCGAAGAATTCTTACTATCGATGCAGAACCGAATTGAACAACTACTTACAGAGGCGGAAAATCAACCAGATTCTAGTATTGATATACAAAAAGATGAAGAAGTAGATAGAGCTGAATAAACACTTATTGGATTAAGCTCTATGGTATTAATCTGGCTGAATAATCGGAATAATGATATAATCAAACTGATTTCTTTGTCGAACCATAACTCAGGGCAAGATATTTCCGTATATCCTTCCTTTACTGATTATCCTTGTATAACAAGGAGATTATTAGTAGAATAAATAAGGTATATTAGGATTATTCGTGTGGTCCAGCTGGACAAACTAATAAATACTACTTTTTTGTATATATTTATCTGTATAGTAGATAAACTGACAGCTAGTATAACAATGTACTTGAGTTGGGCTCGAACCGCTCAATGTGTTATGAATATAAGGGGGAGCAGATATAGTGGATAAACAGAATCAAATCGACAATCTCGTAGAAAATTTTAAGAAACACCCGCCAAAAATAATAGGAGGCTACAAAAAGCCAGGGTGGGCATTAAAAGTGCTGGAAAAAACCAGCAATGATTCGACTGAGATCGAACCGGACGGAACGATTACTGCTAAAGCCATCCTTGAAGCTAAAGATCTTACATATTATCCAGCTTTCTTAACCATAGATATCAGCAAGAAAGGTCAAATCGTTGGCGCTTACTTACTTTCAGAGAAAGCAGAGCAATTCGAATTACTTCCTTTCGAACTAGCTAAGGATTTTGTAGGTAAAGCGGAAGCAGAACTTACTCCATTCCGCTATCGTACCCTTGATAAAATTGAAGGCGATGAAGCGCAAGTGAATTGGCCTGAATTTTCATAAGCATAAAATGGACCCATCAGAATCTGATGGGTCTATTTTATACGATAAAAACCCCCGCCAAGGTCGACGGGGGAGTAGTTATGTTTGTGGAAGTGAAGCAGCAGGTGCATACGCCTTCCAACGAGATAAATCTGGTTCTTGTTTCTGGATTAATGAACTTGGGAATATAAACGTCCAAGGTTTACTCGTATTCGCTTTTACTTCAAAATTACTAAGATTAAATCCGCCCTCGCAGACAACATCCCCCTGTGCATCTTCAACCACCAGTGGAATGGTTTCAAGCTTAATGTTCTTCTCATTGCCATTTCTGACAAGAATAACGACAGCAAGTGCACCGTCTTCATTAAATTTCGCTTCAATGCCCATTAAATTGATTTCACCAGGAGAAAGCTTTGGCAGAGTAGTAATCAAGTTTTGCAGATTCTCTTTTTGAAGGCTGGAAAGTTCTTTTTCCCACGTTTCGTCAAGATCCAATAGATGCTCTTGTTCTTCGGTTTTATTTTTTAATTCAAAGGCAATCTTCCAGCCTTCTGTCGGAATGTCTCCAGCTACTCGATCTTCTTTTCCGAAAAGGAATCTCCAAGGCATGCAAGACAGTCCTGGAATCTCACTCACTTCGTCTAATTCAAACCGTTTCTTTGCTAGTACCTGGCCCTCTGCATCTAAGAGAAGAAGGTCCACTTCTTCAAAACGTACGGACTTCGACAATGTATTTCGTAAAAATGTTTCGACAATGACCTCATCTTCATCTTCAATCAAATCAATACCGGCAATGGACAGCTGGTCTGGAAGTAAAGCCGGTAGTTTTTGATGACGGAATTGATAGATATATTTTTCAGCTACAGTCAGTTCCCACTCAGGATGAAAGTAAAGGGTCGTATTGACGGTTCCATCTTCATTAAACTGCGCTTCTTTTTCACTTGCTGTTTGGTTGGCAGAATTGATTGCTTGTTGTTTTTTAATTTTCTTTCCTAATCGTCCCATCCTTTATTCACCCTCTTCATTTTCGTTTACAACTTGATAATTGTTTTTTATAAGTTCCATGAACTGTGTACTAATACCGGCCTCAATGTCAGCAATCAGCAGATTGAATTCGGCAGCTCCTTCTTTTTCAAAGGTGATGTATGGATCTTCTTGGGCATACCCTCTGAGTGTAATTCCCTCTTTAATCTGAGTCATTAAGTTCAGATGCTCAATCCAATCCGAATCAATTTGCGTAAGCATATAATTACGAAGCTGCAGTGCGAGCATTTCGTCACCTTTTAATTCAAGAATGGTTTGTTTTAGCTCATTGAATTCAGACACTGCTACTTGCTTCACTTGATACGCATCCTGGTCGATTAGTTTTTCTTGAGTCAGACTTAAGTCGATGAATAGCTCCGATAATTTCTCCATCAACTCGTCAAGTCTATGCTCTTCAGGATCTTCTGGAAGATGATGATCAATCAAAGTATTCATATATCGTTCCATATAAGCCAGCAGCTCATCAAACAGATCATCATCCGTTAATTCAAGCATTCTGTCTCTCATGGAATAGATAACTTTACTTTGTTGGTCCAGTACATTTTCAAGTTTTAATAAATGAATTCGGCTTGAATAATGCGCGCCTTCAATATTATCCTGAACCTTTTTAACAAACTTAATCGGATCTGGAGAAACGACTAAGCCTTCTTCATCAACCTTAACCTTCTTCAAATAGCGCTCTTTTTCTTCTTCATCATAGTAATCGAACAGATCATCTTCTAATGAAATGATAAATTGTGAAGAACCGGCATCACCTTGACGGCCGGATCTGCCTCGAAGCTGCATATCAATCCGTTTACTTTCGTTACGTTCCGTACCAAGAATATGCAGACCGCCAAGCTCACGCACATCTTCACCCAGCACAATATCTGTTCCGCGGCCAGCCATATTTGTAGCCAGCATAACTTGACCCTTTTGACCGGCTCGGGCGATGATTTCTGCTTCGTCTTGCTCGGTTTTAGCATTCAATACATAGTGTTTAATATTTGCTTTTGTCAGCGATTCTGACAGTACTTCCGATTGTTCAATAGAAGTCGTACCGATTAATACCGGGCGGCCCATTTTATGCAGGTGTTCCACTTCAGCAATGATTTTTTTAAGTTTGTCATTATACTTGCGGTACACCAAGTCAGGATAATCTTCTCGCCGAACAGGCTTATTCGTCGGAATCGTAATGACATTAAGATTATACGTATCCCAGAATTCTCGTTTAGACGGAGTTGCACTGCCTGTCATCCCTGATAAATTCTTGTAAAGTCTAAAATAGTTTTGGATCGTAATCGTAGCATGCGTTTCATTTTCTTCAGAGATTTCCAAGTCTTCTTTAGCTTCAATCGCTTGATGAAGTCCTTCACTAAAGGAACGGCCTTCCATAATCCGACCAGTAAACTGATCGATTAATTCAATCTTTCCGTCCTTAACAATATAATCAACATCCCGTTTCATAATGACAGATGCTCTTAATGACTGCATAACGTGATGTAGCAGTTCTTGATGTTCAGCATCATATAGGTTTTTAAGTCCAAACGCAGTTTCTATCTTCCGTGAACCTTCATCACTGATAAAGGTCTGTCTTGATTCTGGGAACAATTCGTAGTCCACATCTTTTTTGAAGCTTTTCACTATTTGTGCGGTGATGATAAACAACTCTGCCCCATCACTCGATTGATTCGCAATAATTAACGGTGTTTTTGCTTCATCAATTAAGATACTGTCGACCTCATCGACAATCGCAAACTCATGTCCTCTTTGAACCTTATCTTCTTTCTTAAACACCATATTATCGCGAAGATAATCAAAACCAAATTCTGTACCCGTACCATAGGTGATATCGGCTTGGTACGCTTCTTTCTTTTCTGAAGGCTCCATTTGCGAGATATTCAACCCTACCGTTAATCCAAGAAATTCATGAATTTGACCCATCAATTCCATATCACGGCGAGCTAAATATTCATTAGCTGTGATGATATGAACGCCTTGGCCTTTTAATGCTTGAAGATAACTCGGCAAGGTCGCCACTAACGTTTTTCCTTCACCCGTATTCATCTGTGCAATACTGCCTTCATTTAAAACAAAGCCGCCAATCAACTGAACATCATAGTGGCGCAGACCGATTACACGCTTCGCCGCTTCTCTAACCACAGCAAACGCATCTGCTTGTATGTGTTCAATCGTTTTTCCTTGGCTTAATTGGTTTTTAAATTCTGCCGTGCAGTATTTTAATTCCTCATCTGTATAATTTAGATATTTTTGTTCAGCACTATTTACTTTATCAACAAGTTTCAATAAACGTTTTAAATCTTTGGAACTCTCATTAAACAGCTCTTTCACTCTAGTTATCATGCAGTTCTCCTTTGTTACCATTAAATATGAAGCTAGTATAATTATATCATATTAACTAAAATATGGACGATAGTCCTTGGTTAATAACAAAAAAAGGCTCTCCCAAGGGTCCTATACTGACCCTTGGAAAAGCCTCTGTTTTTATTTCAAGTTCACATGTAAGGTATATGGATTGATCGACGCATTCCCTTTCACATCACGTACTTTAATGTAGTAGGTGCCTTTGGTAAGATTCAATGAAAGAAGCTCAGGATCTGCGAGCGCATATTGATCTGACTTAGCAACTCGTTTTCCATTTTTATATACTTCAATCACACCATCTATCTCATCACCAGCAGCAAACTTAATAGTCGCTGTTTCTTTTTTACCAGCTTTAAATACATACCAATCTTCATCACCTTCACCGACACCTGCATTAAGGTAGCCCTTAGCCGAATATGATTTGGTTTTTGCTTTCTTCAAATTCAGCGGTTTAGATGGTGTATTATTCTTTACCTTTGACCCAGCATCTTCATCATTTTGATTGACTGGAACTGCTGTGAATTTATACGGCCAAAGCGAAATTCCTGAGCTTGAATCAACCAAGCCTTGGATGGCAATAAAGTATTTTTTCTCTTTTTCTGCTTTAAATGAACCATAATTTACTCCAGATTCAATAATGTTCATAAACACTATCGTTTTATCCGCTTCCTCGGGATCTAGTTTATGGTTGCCATTGGTATCTTCCGTGATCTGTATAAATGCGTATATTGGCTGCAGCAATTCAGTTGGATACTCTTTTAAAGAGTTTGGCATTTTTTGACGTTCAAACTTGGCGCTGTATATGGCCGTCTTATTTGGCACTAAATAGAAGGTATCTACATCATTTGCAAATCCAAAGTTCCCTTCTGCCACGCCGGAATCCGGCAGATTCTTTGCATCTTCTGGTTTATCATTATCCTCATATTGATCCTGTGTACTTTTCACTGCTAACTTGGATGTAATTTTGTATGGATCGAAGTTAGTCGTACCGCCTGCTGCCAGATAATAGGTCTTCCCAGCTTTCAAGCCTGCAAAAAATGTATCTGTTAATTCCATATCCCAACTGTAATAGTCCATGTTACTCGCAACAGAACTTAAATATTTCACCGTTTTATTCGTTTCTTCATCAATGAATTCAGCAACTTCTGCTATCTGTACATATGGAAGATCTCTTTTCGGACTCGGAATATCAAATTGATAGATTCCATTTTCTTCAGGAACGAACGTATACCAATCCTGATCACTATCACTTTGAATATACCCTTCCGCACTTTCACCGATTTGGTATGGACGAGCACTTGCATCAATGCCGGCAATCATATCCTCCTCAGTTACTTCTTCTTCCTCTCCACCTAATGAATACCCATCTTCATCTTCAGGCATTAGTTTGCTTTCCATCTTAACTGTATAGGGAAGCATGGACTGACCTGCTTCCATTTCTCCATATTCTACGAAGGAAAAGTCATCTTCCCCGTAGGAATATTCATAGGACATTTTTTTACTCGTAACGCTCACATAGTATTCCTTTTCTGGCTCAGACATGAAGTACAGTGATTCACCTTCACTAACTCCACCATTATTACTCATATAGAGTGCTGGAATGGCTTCCTCTTCCCCATCTACAGGAGCAGGGTTCTCACTTGGAATATCTTGCACGGGAGCTGGTGCTTCTCCCGATTCTGTCTCCTCTGGAGGCGGGAACAACTGCTCTTTTTCATAAACATTTAACGCAATGTTTATACCAGGTATTCCTGAAACATCTATTTTCATAAGTCTAGCTTCATCTGCCTTGACATGGAAAAAGTCTTCATCACCTTTTTCTCCAGTTAAATATGCAGGTGTTGATGTAAACGGGAGCGCTGCAACTTCTACTGGTGTTTCAAGACTTGACTCATCTTCCGGTAATTCTTGATATTTGGCAACCTTCAGTTCATAATTGGCACCCTTTTTTGTGGAATCATCGAAGCTTCCATTGCTATCTTTGACACCAATCGCTACTTCTCCAGTAAACGGTGCCTGTATTAACTTAGCTTCCGTTTTTCCTTCTCTCTCATTATTGACGTCAATTATTTGCGGCTTTTCTTCACCATAAAAGTGAACCATCATCTTATAATCATATTGAGCTTGTCCAAGAAGAGATGTTTGAATATAGTCGCCTTTCTTCACAGAAAATTTAATCCACTTTTGTTCAAATGGTTTAGTAATCGATTCTTTAATCGAAATAGGCTGATCTGCATTCAGTGATGTTGCCTTTTCAAGTATCTCTTTTTGTCCCCAGTTTTCTTTAACGAAGGCTGGCAGTTTCTTAATATTGTAGTTTAAAGCGGCCACAGGATTGACCTGACCATTTCCGTACTTAATATCAAATCCTGAGTCACCCATATCTGTAGCCGTCTGCTCCAGTATGTATTCAACCTGTGCTGGAGTAAGGCTGGGATGCTTCGATAGAAGTAAGGATGCAGCACCTGCTACCACTGGTGTGGCCATTGATGTTCCACTCAATCTAGCAAAAGTGGATTTCTTCGCTGCATCATAAAATGGTGCATAAATATCCTCACCAGGAGCAACTAGATCTACTGAAGCCCCGTACGTTGAATAATAGCTTAATTTCTTACTACTATTAGTAGATCCAACGCTGATAACTCCCTCAAATGCAGCCGGATAACTCGCATAATCATCGCCGTCATTCCCAGATGCTGCGACCACAACAATCCCTTTTTCGATGGCCTTCTTGACAGCCTCTTCAAGCACTAACGACGGGTAACCGCCGCCTAGACTCATATTAATGACCTGCGCACCTTTTTCGATGGCATATAAAATCCCCTGAGCAATTGTATAGTCTGAACTATAGTACTGACCATCAAATACATCAATTGAAAGCAAGTTCACATTCGGATTCATTCCATAGCCGCCAATGCCATTATCTTTCTTAGCAGCGATAATTCCGGCCACATGTGTCCCATGGAAATCTGGAGCAGCTGGATTCATGGGATTCGCTGCATTATAGCTCGGAAGTAATGAACCTTTTAGTTCAGGGTGATTACGATCGATTCCTTGGTCAATCACTGCAACGGTGACTTTATTTTTTCCTGCAAGCTTTTGTGCTTCATCAACATTCAGCATCGATAACGCATATTGTTGATCCACTTTAGGATCGTTTGCTGCCAATGTCTTGAAAGTCGGACTCATATTAACCGTAGTCACTTTATTATTTTTTTGATAACTTTTCATTGCAGTTTCGAGGTTTTTCTTATTCTTTACTTTCACAACTATGTACTTCAACTCTTTTATTTGTTGAATAACAGTCGTTCCTGCACGCTGATGATCGGCAGCAGTCAGTGGTGTTCTATATTTGATGACAAGCGTGTTGTCACTGAACTTCTTCTCCGTATCTTGATTTTTTGCCTTACCTGTTGACGCCTGTAGACTCTTAAATGACTTTCCAGTTGGAAGACTTACGTGTGCTTCCGCATGATTGAAAGATAGCACCGGTGTAATGGCTACAGTTAGACTGATACCAAGTGCTGCTATCTTTTTAGAAATAGGTTTCATTATATTCCCCCTCATATATTACTAGATATATCATAACCGAAAATACCATTAATGGAAATATTTTCTTTTTATATTTAATAGACTTTAAATCAACAAATTTTCTTTATTTTTACTATTTTTCAACAAATTTCTTCCTTATTATTTAATAGAAATATATACTATTGAGGGAATCTTTTAAAAAATCTACTAATAGAAAGAATGGTGTTCATTTTTGAAGAATCATATCGTGACACGTATTGGGAAAGTAACCGCTTCCGCCATGTTAGTCAGCAGCTTAGTCCTGCCTCTTGGCACAACAACGATTCACAATGTCGAAGCTGCCTCAGCTAACGTTAAGGTACAAATTCTTAGCGTAAATGATTTTCACGGTCAACTCGACAAGTCAAGCAAGGTTGGCAATGATACAGTCGGCACCGCTGCTTATCTAGCTGCTCATTTAAAGAAACATGAAGCTGCAAACCCTAACAACACCATCAAAATTCACGCTGGTGATGCCGTTGGTGCAAGCAGACCGGTTTCAGCCCTGCTGCAGGACGAGCCTACGATTGAAATGTTTAATAAGCTTAAATTTGATATTGGAACACTTGGAAACCATGAATTTGATGAAGGCGTAGAGGAAATGAAACGGCTCATCAATGGCGGAGAGCATGCTAATACAAAACACCATGGTTCATTTGAAGGTGCACAATTCCCTTATATTTCTGCTAATGTCGTAGATTCAAAAACAAAACAACCCATTCTAGATCCATACATCATTAAAGAATCGGGCGGAGAAAAAATCGGATTTATCGGTATCACCCTTGCTGGTACGCCATCGATCGTTACGCCAAGTGGTGTCGCAGGTGTTGATTTTACCGACGAAGTAACCGCTATCAATAAATATACGACTGAACTAAAAGAGCAAGGCATCAAAGCCATTGTCGTAATTGCACATAACCCAGGCACATCCAATACAGATGGGACAAATCCTGATGGGGAAGCCATTAATTTTGCCAATACAGTGGATGATGAAGTAGATGTTATTTTTGCCGCGCACAATCATAGGTACCTGAACGCAACTGTTGACAACAAGCTGCTGGTACAAGCGTATTCAAGCGGAACTGCATTGGCTGATGTCGATTTAGAAATTGATCCTGCCACCCATGATATCGTCAAAAAAGAGGCAGTCATTGCTAATACCACTTGGGCTGGGATCGAACCTGATCAAGAGATTGATGCGCTAGTAAAGAAATATAAAGAAGAGACAGATAAAATTACGGAAGAAATCGTTGGTGAAGCTGCAGTTAACTTAACCAAGGATCAAAATGAGGATGGAGAATCTATCTTAGGAAATGTCATTGCCGATAGCATGCGTGCGGAAATGAAAACGGATTTCGGTTTCATGAATCCAGGCGGCATCAGAGCAAGCATTGACAAAGGCCCGATTAATTGGGGTAATGTTTTTACTGTAGAACCTTTTGGTAATGATCTTGTTTCTCTAAATATAACTGGAGAGCAAGTAAGAACCCTATTGAATCAGCAATGGACAGAAACAAAAACAAATATTCTTCAGTTATCCGGACTGAACTATACGTGGAGTGCCGAACTTCCGATTGGTAAACGCGTCCTAGATATCACTCTTCCAAACGGTGACAAAATTGACCCTGCCAAAACCTATTCAGCAACCGTCAACAACTTTATGGCTGAAGGCGGCGACAACTATACGATTCTGCGTGATGGTACCAATAAAGTAACGGGTCCTGTTGATTTCGATGCCTTATTAACCTATGTCAAAGCAAATTCTCCACTAAAAGGCAGTATTGAAGGACGAATTAAAAAGGTAACCAAAACAACGATTGAACCAGCGATTGTCAATCCAATCAGTGATAAAGATTCAGTTATTGAAGGAAAAACAGAAAGCGGTGCAGCAATCGTTGCTGCCGTAAACAATAAAGAAATTGGCAAAGCGACGGCAGATGCAGCTGGTTTATTCAAGATCCAGATTAAACCGCAAGCAGCAGGAACTGTTATCACCGTAACGGCGACTGACAGTGCCCAACGTTCAAGTGAAACCACACTTACCGTTACAGACCTTACTGCCCCGGCAGCTCCTACCGTTCATGCTGTAAGTGATGCTGCGAAGATGGTAACTGGTAAAGCGGAAGCGAATTCCACTGTCAGCGTTAAGATCGGCAAGAAAGCGTACACAGCTAAAGCTGATACAAAAGGGAATTTCAGTATTACAATTCCTAGCCAAAAAGCAGCTACGCGTTTAGACATATCAGCGGTTGATGCAGCAGGAAATGTCAGTAAAGTTGTAAAAGTTACAGTCATCGATAAAACAGCACCAGCAACACCTAGTCAGTTGAAAGCTACTCCTGGTACTGTAACGGGGAAAACAGAAGCCCGTTCAACCGTTTATGTAAAAGCAGGCAGTAAACTAGTTGGGAAAGCTACTGCAAGTAAATCGGGTACATTTAAAGTGAAAATTAAGAAACAAAAAGTCGGCAAGAATCTTTCCGTCTATTCAGTAGACAAAGCTGGTAATAAGAGCGTGGCAAAGAAAATCACCATCAAGACAGCAGCACCGGCCGTCACTAAAGTTAAAGCAAATGCTAAAAAAGTCACTGGCAAAGCAGAAGTAAATTCCACCGTATATGTAAAAGCGGGTAATAAGACGCTTGGACATGCGAAAGCATCTAAAAACGGCAAATTCACCGTAGTCATCAAAAAACAAAAAGCAGGTACAGCTCTGACTGTCTACTCAAAAGATAAAAAAGGCAGCACAAGCTATTCCACAACTCTTATCGTGTCCAAATAAATGAATTGACGTAAGGCTGCCGAGACATTCCTCGGCAGCCTTTTTCTTATTTTAATTTTTTTGTGAAGTTTGGCAAATAATACAGTGGATGAAGGGAGGAATTTGATGAGGAATTTCATCTTAATTCTACTGATTGGCGTTTTGATCGTACGACCAGCGACTGCTGAAGCCTCACCCCCCGCAGAAAGCACCTACCCGAAAAATGTTATTCTCTTAATCGGAGACGGCATGGGGCTTGGGCAAATGGAAATTGCTCGTCAATTCGAGTATGGCCGTAAAGGCGTGCTGCATCTTGAAAAGCTTGAACAAACGGCCCTCATGCGAACGTATTCAGCCAATCGGCATGTAACCGATTCAGCGGCTGGGGGTACCGCGCTCGCTACTGGCGTCAAGACGAATAATGAAATGATAGGAGTTGACGCAAATGGCAAACCTGTCGACAGTGTTCTTGATGCATTTAAAGCTGCTGGTAAAAAAACAGGTCTCATCTCGACTAATATGGTGGTGGACGCGACACCTGCCGCTTTCGGAGCAAGCGTGACTAACCGCTGGACTGGATTTGCTGATATTGCCAAGCAACTTCTGCAAAATAAGGTAGATGTTATTCTTGGAGGCGGTGCATTATATTTCAGTCCTGAAAAACAAGACGGAGTTAATTTGCTGAAATCCTTTCAAGCTAACGGCTACTCGATTGCGAACAATGCAGTCGAACTGACTGCCGCTCCCAATACCGGACGCCTTCTTGGTTTATTTCATCCCGATTACATGAACTTTAAACAAGACAAAGAAGAATACCATTCTAAGGAACCGACTTTAGCCGAGATGACAAAGAAGGCGCTGCAGGTCTTAAGTAAAGACGAAAAAGGCTTCTTTTTAATGTCTGAAGGTGCTCGAATTGACCAGGCCTCACATGCCTCGGATATGGCTGGTATCTGGAAAGAAACCATTGAGTTTGATAACACAGTTAAGCTCGTTACAGAATGGGCTAAGAAACGTGGAGACACACTTGTTGTCGTCCTGGCTGATCACGAAACAATGGGCATTTCAGCAACAGAACCATTGAACATCAACGCCTATAAAAAAATAAAGGTGTCTCCCTATTACATGGCATCCCAATTAACGTGGGGACCTAATCAATCCATCGATCCCAAAACTGTAAAAGCTGTTTTCAAAACCTATGCCCATCTAAATCTGTCCGATCAAGAATGTTCTCAATTTATCAAAACCATTCAAAACACTACCCATGGGGTATACCCCAAAAACAAAGTACAATGGGAAATCGGCAGCCTCATCGCAAAGCATTTCGATGCGGGCGTCCTTACTTCATCCATCCGCAGTAAAAGCACAGCCGGTGGACACACCGCCAACATGATTCCCGTATTTGCAACAGGACCTGGCAGCCAGTCCTTCCATGGCGTCATCGACAATACCGACATCTCCCGAATCATCACCAAAGCAGCAAAGATACCATTTACTCCTGGCCAACATCAGCCCTCCTAAGGAGGGCTGATGTTTTTATGAGAAAACACGCTGAAATAAGTTGGTTGCTTGGCAATATGGTCTGAAAAAATGGCTGAACGGATGGTCTTGTAAAAATGTGTATCCTGCTCTTTTTCATTTGATTTTTAAAGTCTTTTCGTATTTATAGATCCTCTTTGGACAAAACACGTTGAAATAGATTGGTTACTTAGCAGCTAGCTGCCCAATTCTATTGGATGGAGCTAAAATGGTGACTCATTCGGCCCAAAACTCAATTTATTCGGCCCATTTGAACAAACATTCGTCCCAAACTCCTTAACATTCAGCCCAAACTGCTAGAGATTCATCCCTCGTGATATCTCCGATTGAACGGCTTGTGAAAATGTGTATCCTGCTCTTTTTCATTTGTTTTTCTAAGCCTTTTCGTATTTATAGACACATTTTTGAGAAAACACGTTGAAATACGTTGGTTGGTTGCTTGGAAGCTAGCTGCCAGAATCTATTGGATGGAGCTAATATGGCGACTCATTCGGCCCAAAACCCGATTTATTCGGCCCATATGAACAAACATTCGGCCCAAACTTCTAGAGATTCGTCCCTCGCGATGTCTCCGATTGAATGGTTTTGTGAAAATGTGTATCCTGCTCTTCTTCATTTAATTTTCTAAGCTTTTTCGTATTTTATAGACTCTTTTTGGACTAAACACGTTGAAATAAATTGGTTGTTTAGCAGCTAGCTGCCCAATTCTATTGGATGGAGCTAATATGGTAACTCATTCGGCCCAAAACCCGATTTATTCGGCCCATTTGAACAAACATTCGGCCCAAACTCCTTAACATTCAGCCTAAACTGCTAGAGATTCGTCCCTCGCGATATCTCCGATTGAACGGTCTTGTGAAAATGTGTATCCTGCTCTTTTTGATTTGATTTTCTAAGCCTTTTCGTATTTATAGACTCTTTTTTGGAAAAACCCGTTGAATAGGTAGGTTGCTTGGCAGCCGCCCGCCCGAATCTATTGGATGGGGCGAGTATGATGACTCATTCTGCTTTAACTCGAGTACATCCTTCCCTAACTGCCGCTAGATTCTTAGCCAAAGTCATATATACGAAACTATCTATCTATTTATATGGTAAAAATTATGATATTCATTTACAATTAAAGTTAGATTATAGTTATTTTCCCTCATTTAATTAGTTAGGTTGTGAGTGTGTGATACGAAAGAAAATTATGTTGGTTGTTTGCGTACTGTTTGGAGTTGGATTATTTGTTTTTAGCTTGCCATCTTCAACGGCAGCTGCTTCAGACCCTTTATATACCTTGCTTTATAAAGGTTTAAAAGAGTATCAAACAAAGATATCACTTGGAAAGTATGGAGCCGATACGGAAAAAGTGGCGGATACATATGAACGAGTAATAAATGATCATCCAGAAATTTTTTATACGAAACATCAATTTATCTACAACGCACAAGCCTTTTATCCACAATACGTAGGTTCAAAAAAACAAATAGAAAAAATGAAAATTGCCCTTAACAAAAAGGCTGATGCTGCGGTTAAGATAGCGAAGACCAAAAAGACGCAAACCGAGCGCGTCATCTATCTTCACGATTATCTCGTTAATTCAACCGAATATGATACCGAAAACTACCTTAAGGATACACTTCCAGAGTCTTCTTTTACTGCGTATGGAGCATTAATGAAGGGAACGGCTGTCTGTGATGGCTATGCAAAAGCCTTAAAGCTGCTGCTCAATAAAGCGGGCATATGGGCAGTCCGGGTCACAGGTGAAGGAAAAGGTGAATCTCATGCCTGGAATCTCGTTAAAGTCGATGGAAAGTACTTTTATGTTGATGCTACTTGGAATGATCCTGTTGCAAACGACAAATCACCCATCCTTGCTTATAACTACCTGCTCGTCCCTGAATCTGTGCTTGCAAAAGATCATACTTGGAATAAAAAAGGGCTGCCAAAAGCCAGCAGTACGAAATTTAACTATTTATACACCCTGGAGGATTTTGCTCGTTATCAATCATACGTCTATTACGTAAACGAGAAGGATGCCAAGCTATTCCGGATGAATCTTAATGGCAGTGGAAAGAAACAAATCGCAAGAACGAGTTCTTCTGCTATCTATTCACTAAAAGCCGTTGGAGACACGTTATATTTCATTAATATAACAGACAGTCAACGTCTTTATAAAATGAAACTTACGGGTAAAAATGAATGGAGAGTGATAAAAAAATCAGTCTCTCAACTATCGATCAAAGGCAAATACCTCTACTTTCTCAATAATCAGACCAAAAAAACAGAGAAAATCAAAATATAGCTAAAAGGTGTCGAGAATTCCTCGACACCCTTTTACGTTATAACTAACCTTCAACTTAGTTTCCTGCAAGTTTTACTTTTACTGTATTTCCTGCGTTGAATAGCTTATAGACACTGTTAATTCGAATAAAGTCTTCCGTTGTATTAATGGCTTGGTTTTCAGCCAATTCGTCTAGATTTTGTTCTGTGAGTTTGTTGTAGGTTGCTTTGTATTGTGAGCCTGGTCCTTCGTTTTTCCAGACTAAGAATTGCATAGGGCGCCCAACCTTATTAAAGGTATTATCTTTAAAGGTTGGGTTCAGCGCACCACTTACCAAGATTCCCCGCAAGTTCGGTTTTCCGCCGTCCACATCTTTAATGATATTTTGTGTGATGGCTGGGTTGGACCAGTTCATTACACGAATGGCGTCAAGGCGGGTCTTTTCAATGACATTATTCTTAATAACGACGTTTTCATGATATTTTCCTTCTGAATATTTATGTGTTCCAATAGCCCGATCCAAATTCCTAAATTCATTTTTTTCAATCGTTACATTACGATTAGGCGTCTTATCAAATTTACTCCAAATTTGGCTCCAGCCTTTCGTTGCTCGATCGGGCGTATCGATGTTAATCGCCTCTTTATTTTTCTTAACGGAAGGTTTCGAGTCAATGAATTTATTATTCGTGATTTTTACCTTATCTGATGCATCCATTTCAATGAAATGGCCAGACTTCATATGGGTAAAGGTGATATTCTTCACACTGACATTTTGGTTATGTCCCATGATGATCGCAATCGAATCCGGATAATATTTCAAATCAATACTAACGTTCCCTTCACCAACAAAGGCAATGTTCTTTTCACCTTTATATCCTCCATATGCCCCTTTTTTTGCCGCCTTACTTGGACTGACTAATTGGAACATGGAGTGCGAAGCGACCATCTCCTTTGTACCAGTCGTTGTTCCTTTGACCAGCTTCACACCATTTTTCATTTTGATGGTGACGTTGGAAGGTACATATAGAACATTGCTGATTGAATATGTTCCTTTTTTCAAAACCAACGTTCCGCCGCCCTTTTTCTCTAATTGTTCCAAATATGAACGGAGCAAATAATAGTGCTTTGTTTGCTGAGTATACGTTGAAAAATTCATCATATTCCCCTTAAACGTTTTGCTGTCAGGTCCCACTGTATATACTGGACTCGTTGCACTTGCTTGATGAGGAGCGAAAATAGAGAAAACCAATATCACCGCTGCCACTAACATCCCATACTTTCTCATGATTGCAGAACCCCTTTTATTATGATCTCTATAGTAGTATCGGCAAACATTTTAAAATAATGATAAAGACATAAAAAAAGACAGGAGCTTTTACACTCGCTGTCTTTTTGAGAAGGGGTTTGTTACCGTTCTTTGAATTCAATTATATATTTATTGGATTCAATCTTCTTAACAATCTTCACTAAGATGCCCAAGGGAACTTGTTCAATTTCTTTTTTTCCTGCTTTTCCTATTAGCGCATTAATTAATGCGTTGTCCGTTTTAATATCCGTTCCCATATATGATAATAAAAGATCGATGAACTCAACTCCACCAGCAGATTCATCAATATCACCAATTGTTAAATGATACTTGTCTTTATTTATTTCTACTGTGGCTTTATGTTTTCCCTTTTCATTTAAACCGTTTTTAGTTATAGTTACATAATCATTCTCATAGGTTGTAGGCAGATCTTTGCTATCACCTAATTTAATCGTAATATCAATGTCTTTATTATCCTCATTCTCATTGTTTAAATATCCTTTTATAACAATTGGTTTATTTAATAATACAGTCCTCAAATTCCCCATTGAGATTCCTTCATCACCTAGGTCATGACTTCCTAATAAATCTTTGACAGATAATGTTGTACTGCCTGCTATCTGATATTCCAGCGGAGTAGAACCCATAAGGTTTACTTCTGCTCCTCTAACTTTCACACTATCCAGCACCAATTTCTCGGCATTATCTGCTGTAATTTTCACTCTAGTGAACATATCTTCGTTCGATGTTCCGGTTAAATCAATAACGTTATCTGATGTCATAGCGACCTCATTACCGCCAACTTCTGCTGTAACGTTCTTCAACTCAGTAACTGCCACTGGATTTCCAATAAGCTCAATGCTTTCGTCGGCATTAATGATGCTTCCTTGGTCCTCAACTTTTACTTCTCCCTTAACCGATGGATCTACTTTTATTTCACCGACTACGGTATTTTCTGAGATTTTGATGATTGCATCAGCATTGTTGACAACAACTACGGTATCTTTCAAATCGCCAGAAAGAGTAATATTTTCACCTTTTTTTACTGGATCGATATGAAGTTCAGAAATTTTCACGTTTTCAGCAGCAGTAACTGTTGCCCCTGCTTTGATGGTCAATTCATTAATCGCCGTCCCTGCCGCAAAATTAACATTCTGTTCGTTACCTTTAACAACTACGTTCGATTTATCGAAATTACCTGCAAAGTTAATTGCTTTCGAATGTGTAGATTCTAAATTAATTGTTCCGAATGTATCACCAAGAGAAGAATGCAGATTAACATTTCCACCTGCTTGGTCACTGACTAACAGATTCGCAATTTTCGCCCCTGCTCCAGCTACAATGTTTGAGCCGTTTACATCATTCACAATAAGTTCTTTGGCCGTAATCCCATTAAGATGCAGGCTCTTTTCAGCGATATCCTTTACGACGATTTGTCCGCCATTGTTTTTTAACGCGCTAACTTTTACGTTTTCGAGTGTTATAGTTCCAGCACCTTTATTAACACCGATAATGTTTAAGTTGCCGCCAATATTAGCATTACGGAGCTTAATATACCGTTCTTCGCCTGCTGCCACTGTAACATCCTTCGTGTAAGATATGGTTTTCTCAGGAGTCTTGCCGCCGCTTAGTGTCGGATCTGTAGCTGATTTAGATGTTGCAATGTATAATTTTCCCCAAGCTTTATAATCATCTAGTGTTGGACTATAAGCTGCGTAGAGCTTTTTGTAAAGTTCGCTCGATGTGCCGACATAATTATGTACTTTATTCTCTGATAATAATTTATTCAGACTAGTATAATAGGTAAGTGCTTTTTCATAATCTTCATTATTGAAGGAATTGATGAAATTGTCCGTATCACTCTTAAAGCTTAATGAGTATTTCGCAGTGGAAACGATGGCAGATGCTTTATCGGAGTATTCTTTAGTTAAAGCAGGGCGAGTTGTTTTACCATAAACACGTTTGATTTGTTTATCTAGCTTTTTTAGATCCGTGCTTACTTGATCATATTGTTTTTTTGTATTTTCATTTAGATTAGCAGCTTGTACTCTTTCGTTAAGTACATTACTAGCCGATTTAAGTTCTAATCCCATTTGAACAGCTTCTCTATATTTATCCGTACGTTCGATAACAGGTTTTACCTTTTGAGCAAGACGTGTCTGCAAGACTTTACGTTCTTTTGTATTCTTTACGTTTTTTGTTTCTGCTAAGGCTTTGTTATACGCCGTTTTTGTTTGTTTGTATAATTTATCATTTGGCAGACCAACAGCCGTTTTTGGATTCGCTTTCTTTCTAGCACCATAATTTATATCCTTTTTTAGTTGAACAGCCAATTTCTCTGCTTTAGTTACTGAGTTTTTTGCACTTATTGCAGCATCTGCGTCAATCGGTTGTGCAATAGCCGCAACACCTGTTATAGCAGCGGTAACAGTAAGCAGATTTATCATTTTTTTTCTGTTTAACATTCGTTATCCTCCATATTTTAGAATTTTTGGAATATTAGTTAAGTGAATATTATCACCCGTGGAATATTTATACAACCTTTTGCAAACGAATTGAGAGTATATACACAGCTATTTCAATCCTTTTGGGTAACTTTGTAAATAATCGTCAATTTACTAATCCATGTTTCCTATTCGTCTTTAAACACCTACTTTCACCATAAAATTATGATAATATTAACAAAATTATATGTTTAAGGAAGGGTTGGATATGAATCGCATTATACTAATCACCGTATGTTTATTAGCTATTACTTCAATAACATCAGGTAGCCTTTACTGGAGTAAGCAGCAGCAGGAGACCGTTAACAATGCTAAGGTGACACTTAAAAATGTACAAGCAGCAGAACGCTCACAATCAACAAAGGCTGACCTTCCCGAACAAACTAAAGGTGAGGATAAAACATCATTAAGTGAAATTAAAGACTACTATATTTCTCTTTTCAATGACCTCGAAGTACAGGAAACCAGTAAGGCCGATCAACTTCTTGTACAAGCAAAAGCCGATCAGGTAAGCGGAAAATTTTCCAAAGCTGAAGTAACGACGAAGTACCAGGATTTATCTCAGAAATTAGAGCAAAACGCTGATCAAACATTTGATCTTTTGTATGAGGCTGTACATGCTGATTTAAGCAAGAATGGTCACAGTACAAGTGAGGCAAAAGAGTTCAAAACCACCTATCACACTAAGAAAAAAGAACGAATTGACCGCATTATGACGAAGTTAAATAAAATGTAAGCAAAAAAGCTTCCTGCTGGAAGCTTTTTTTATTAAAAAATTCCTAATACCTTTTTTCGCTTAACACGGTGTGGTTCCTCTTTGTAAACATTTTTCCCCGAAACTAAAAGTTGAGCATTTTCTTGAAAATAGTAAATACGGTCTACCCCATATTTCTTTTCAAGTACTCTATAAGCTTGCGCCAACTGAAAAGGTCTACTTGTTGTATTATGAGCATCGGATGCGATAAAGTGGGTCAACTCTGCCTCTATCAGCTGCATACTGAACTTTTGTATGGTCTTACCGAAAAAACCGGTAATACTGGAGGCCGTTATCTGTGTAAGCGCACCATCTCTTACGAGGTCAAATACTAGTTCTGGTTCTGCAATCATTTCTCGGTTTCGCTCAGGATGGACGATAATTGGAATCAGCCCGTTCAATTGGATATCATAAATCAGTTTTTTTGTATATCTTGGAACATGATTAGAAGGAAATTCAATAAAGAGATATTGACCGCTATTATTGAGCGGCAATATCTCTTCCATTTTATATTCTTCCAGTAACTCTCCGAATATACGGACTTCCTGTCCAGGCAGAATAGTGAGGTTAATATTCTCTTCAGCTAATCGTTGATTCATTTCCTGTACTTTTTCCAAAATCAACGACTTAGGATTAATGTATTGGCCGTTTTTATGATGGGGAGTGGCAATGATTGTATCAATACCGTCCAGAACTGCTTGTTGAGCCATTTGAAGACTTTCAGTCAGGTTTTTTGGCCCATCATCCAATCCTGGTAACAGGTGACAATGAATATCTATCATTATTTTCTCCTCTTCTACTCTCTATTACTCTCCGTAATAATAATAGTAATTGCTGTCACTCATTTTCTTCTGATTTAAAACAACTCCAAGCAGCTTGGCATTAACTGTTTCTAATAAATCCTTTGCTTTAAGCGCTGCATCCACTTGGGTTCTTCCACTGTTCACAACCAAGATTGTCCCATCGCATTTATTACCAAGAATCTGTGCATCTGTGACAGCGAGCACTGGAGGAGTATCAATCAATATCACTTCATAAGCGTCATATAAATCTTCTAGCAGTTTATCCATAGCCTGTGAGCCAAGCAATTCAGCTGGATTCGGTGGAATAGGCCCAGTAACAAGGACCGATAAATTCTCGACTTCCGTTTGCTTGACGGCCTTTTTAAAATCAGTCTGCTTGCTTAAGACATTTGTCAATCCAATTAAATTAGTTAGCTGGAAAGTATAGTGTACAGTTGGCTTTCTCATATCTCCATCGATTAACAGCACGCTTTTCCCTTGCTGGGCAAACACAACAGCGAGGTTGGCAGCCGTTGTGGACTTGCCCTCTGCAGGACCCGATGAAGTCACGACGATGGATCGGATTTGGTGATCTAGTGAAGAGAACTGTATATTCGTACGGATCGTTTTATATTGCTCAGAGACTGGTGAACGAGAGCTTGTATGCGTAACTAATGTCCGGCTGTGCGCCATTGTTCCATGCTTTTTAGTATTCATTTTATTTTGCTTCAAGAGATTCACCTCGACTGCTATTTTTCCTGCCATTTTGCCCACTGTACGTTTGCTTTTCTTCTTTTGTAGAAATGACCTGCACAGCTCCTAGTACCGGAAGACCAAGAAGTTTTTCTACATCTTGTTCAGATTTCACCGTATTATCGAGATATTCAAGCAAGAACGCAAGTCCAATAGATGCCATTAACCCAACTATAAATGCAATTGCCATATTGAGTACAGGCTGCGGTTTAACCGGGACTGGATTTTCACTTAGCTCAGCTGGAGAAAGAATATGTATATTATCAATTTGCATCAACTTAGCAATTTCCCGTTGAAACACTTTCGCTATCTCATTCGTAATCAAGACCGCTTTAGCTGGATCATTATTCTGAACGCTTAATGTGACAACTTGTGATTGACCTTCTTGGCTGACACTCAAACTGCCATTCAATCCAGAAGGTGTCGTATTCAGATTTAATTCCTCAATTACTTGATCCAATATGTATGGACTTTTCATGATGACATTATAGGTTTCAATATATTTAGCATCTGCATCAAAACCTGCAATGGATGCCAGAGCACCTGCAGCTGCTTGACTAACCAAAATCTGTGTAGACGATTTATATACGGGTTTGATTAAAAAATAACTCATTGCTCCACTTATTGCCGTTACTAATAAAGTAATACTAATAATTAAAACAATCCTCTTTTTTAATGTCCCAACTAACTCACGTAAACTAACTGTTTCTTCCATAATTCCCTCCAACACAATCTTTATTTATTTATAAAAAATGCCCGCCTATATTTTCTTATAAACGAGAATGATTGGCTGTTTTACCTCATGCAGAATTTGTGAATAATTCTACAAAAGAAAGTTCACCAGTGAAATCTATTGTTAACTTATTTCCGTGTACAATTTCTCAACAGCTGTTTTGAATGTTTTTAATAAGTGAAAATAATCATACTTTGACCTTTTACCAATGAGGACGACACTGTTTTCATCCGTTCTTAGATATAACTGAGTTTTGGGGATTCGAGTGAACCGTAGCTATTAATTATAAGTTACCGTCTATAGCCCTTCACAAATGGACCAGTTTCCTGAAAAATAACCTATCTTTTTTCTAAAAAAACCCCCTTCTTGATAAATATATAAATTTATCTCACTTCATTTTTTCCATTTTAACCTATATATCGATTAAATTGGACATTTTTAACGAATAAGCGACGAAAAACTAACTATTTTCCTATATGAAAAATAGTTGATAAAAATAAAAAAAACTCCTGATTTTTACATCAGAAATCTCTTTTTTTGATACTTTTAGAAACCTTTAATAACGAATTTCTTTCCCATTGGTCTTTATTCATTTCTTTCGTATCAAAATAACTAAAAGCCGACTCTATCAACGTTTTTTGAAATTTAATCAATCGATTGATTAACTAATTTTTCTTAATCAATCGATTGATTAAGAACTTTTTTGTTACTGAGCAACTTTAAATGTGTAAGCTCCACCGCCATATTGAATCAGTACATAATACGTTCCTTTAGGTAAAGTAACCGTATGGGTACTTTTAGTTGGTTTTTTCACATAATAATCGGTGCGGATTTTGGCATATTCCTTTCCTTTCGCATTTACGATTAAGAGATCACGCTGCTTTTTAGGGGTATTGTTATACGTAAGACTTACTTTTCTTTTTTTAGTGACGGTAAATTTAAAATAATCCTGATCGGTGAACTCTTGAAGGGCACCCGAATAGTTTTTTCCAAACGTAATCACATTCGATTTCTTAACGGTATCATTGTCTTCTCTTTCATAGTAATTACTGCTCTTAAAGTTCACTTTCATCTTATATGCCGTATTATATATCCCCGAAATAGCGACATAATACGTTCCTTTGCTCAAGCCGATTTCCCGGACCTCATTCCCTTTACTCTTTGTCGTCGTATAGAAACTCGTCAATTTCTCACCTTTACTAGTAAGGACTTCCACATACCAGCTTCGTTTCGTATTGGTTTGCACCGTAATCGACAAATTACCATTTTTCTTTAACTTTGCCTTGTACACATGTTCATAATTTCCATTCCCAGTTGAAAGCTTACCGGTTAAATTTTTGTTGAAACTAATTGTTTTTGCCTTCTTAAGATCTACGGCGGCAGAAACAGGCTGCAAAAGCTGCATCGACATCACACTTACCAATAAAAAACTAATAAAGCCTTTTAAAAATTTGTTCATGAACATCACCTTTCAATTTTTATTTATGTAAAAGAATAACTTATGTAAATATATCTATATTTTACATAAATTACTAACTAATATATACCCTAATTTTCATTATTCAATCATGACTTTCTTCCTATTTTCCAACCTAAAAAAACCAACATCCTCATAGGAGAGATGTTGGTAATTACTTTGGCACTAATTAACTAACATATGTTGAGGGAACAAATCTAACTCCTTGTCTTTTTTTAGCGGGTTTCTTCTTCTTTTTCTTCTCTTTAAATGGTGATGCTATCTTCTCACCGTTCGAATGATAGAAGGTAATCAGGCTAGCGTCTACGTGTTTTCCTTTTTTCCATTTCTTCACGTGTTCAGCACCGCGGATTTCTTTAACCTGATTGTTTTCAATTAAGACTTCTTTCACCTTTGATCCTTCAAAGTCTACGATTGAATTTGGCTTCTTAGGACTGATGATAATCTTCGTTTTCTCTAGTCCTTCACCATTTAGCGTAGCCGTTGCTTTTACCCAAATACCTTCTTTAATAGACGAGGTACGATCCATCATGACTAAAGAATTTTCAATATCAACCACAAGTTTTTTAGCTTTGTAACCGACCAGATTATAAATTTTATTGTATTTCTTTTGAGCCGTTAATTCAGTTTGAATAATCAGCGGATCATGATCGCTTGCCCGGCCATCTGCTTCTGTAAATGAAGAGTTAATATGGACAATTTCTGCTTTTGTCTTAGCCGCCATATTGTTGCTCACAAGGATATGGTCCAGCACCTGTGAATTCCCTTGATACGTGTAGGAATAGCGTTCAGCAAATGGTACGGTATCAACCAAATTCGTCATTTCTTTTCCTTTTAACATTTCAAGGGGTTTTGAGAATTCGAAATCATTGAAGTCTCCTAATAGCACGACATTCGCCTGCTCATCCTTCGCTTTCACATCTTTCACAAACCCATTTACGATGGACGCAATTTGCAGGCGTTGAATTTCACTAGAAAGCACTGGCGGCTGATTTTTACCGAATAGTGGTTGATCGCCGCCTTTGGAATTAAAATGGTTCGCTACAACAATTACCTTTTCACCATTAAATTCAAATTGTGCTGCAAGCGGCTTACGGCTTGAAGCAAACGCTGGATTCGTTGGATCTATACGTCCAGGATTTAAGGT